>JAITRN010000075.1 GCA_031288355.1 Candidatus Opitulatrix roisinitermitis
CGTCGATTTTTAGGAAACCATTGAGCCAATATTTTTTGACAAGCTGGTGAACCAATGGATTGAAAAACGCCGGTTAGGGCTGCAATAATAATATATAAAGCAATTATATTTTGTGACCAAGCAAACCAAGCTGTTATAAAAGATGATATAACTAGCCCTAAAGTCACAAATTTTTGTGGAGAGATTTTATCTGCTAAAAGCCCTGTTATAGGGCGAGAAATTCCGTAGGAAATTGCTATTGCGGCTAAAACGCTGCCGACTTGGTCGGCATTTAAATCTAAGTAGGCTGTGGAAGCGTTAAAAGAATTTCTAACTAATGTATATGTTGTATATAAAAGATAAGTGCCTAAGAGAACGCAAAATTGATATTTTAAATATTTCCGTTCCATAAAGTAAGTCTACCATAGGACGATATTGAGCAAATCTGCTATGCTAAACTAGGCTTATGAGATTGGTCTTAGCAGGAGGCGGAAGTGCAGGACATATAAATCCAATGTTGTCAGTTGCTGAAGAAGCACAAAAAAGAGGATTTTTAGTATCAATTATTGCTAGCAGCACAGGTATAGACCAAAATTTGCTTAATAAAAAAAAACATGATGTTGTTTTTATAAAAAAAATTCCCTTTCCTAGAATTCCTTGCAAAAAAGATATTTTATCTTTATCCGATTTATTATTATTTATAAATTTTTTAAAAAAAACGCTTGTTTTTCCAGTAGCTTTTTTATTAGAAACTAGAAAATGTATAAAAATTTTGAAAATTAGAAAAACGGATGCAGTTTTAGGATTTGGCGGATTCGTTTCTGCTCCTGTTTATTTAGCATCTAAAATACTTAAAATACCTTTGTATATACATGAGGCTAATTCAAAAATGGGTTTATCAAATAAATTAGGCAGCAGATTTGCTAAAATTGTTTTTACCGCTTTTCCTGAAATAGATGTGAAAACGACTAAATGTCAATTTGTTGGTTTGCCTTTGCGAAAAGAATTTTTAACTTCGCTAGATGGCAAAAATAAATATAATAAAAATAAAATTATAAAACTTAGACCAAGTTCTAAATTAACTTTACTTGTTTTTGGGGGTTCATTGGGGGCTAAATCAATTAATCAAGCAGTTTATGAAGCTTTGCCCGATTTGCTTAAAATCTGCAATATTATACATATTACAGGATTGGGCAAAAATATTGGGTTGACTAAAGTAAATGAAGCGCAAAAATTTAAACAAAAAAATTTGTCATATATTCAATTAGAATATTGCAATGATATGGCAAGTGTTTTAAAAGAATCTGATTTTGCAATTGCTAGGGCAGGGGCAGGAACAGTTTTAGAATTTGCGAGCATGGGACTTGCAGCGTGTTTTGTTCCCTTGCCAATAGGAAACGGCGAACAATCGCTTAATGCAAATTATTTAGTGAAAGCTAATGCTGCTATTATTTGTGATGATGCGCATTTTACATCTAAATTCATTAAAAATACCATTATTCCTCTTTTGAAAAACTCTAAAAAAATTGCTCAGATGGGTCAAAACGCTAAAAATTTTGGGGTATTCCGGGCTGATGAAAAAATAGTTAAAATAATTTTGAGTGATATAAAAAATAAAAAATAACAAAAATGCTGAAAAAAAAGAGAATACATTTTATAGGCATAGGAGGGGCCGGCATGGGCACGTTAGCTCAGATGTATTTACAGGCCGGTTATTTGGTACAAGGTTCAGACCAAACAGATATTAATAACAATGTTTTAGCTTTACAAAAATTAGGCGTAAAAGTTTTTGTTGGTCATAAAAAGGAAAATATAGTTGATGCTGATATAGTGGTAATAACCAGTGCTATAAAAGAAAATAATCCTGAATTACAAGAGACAAAAAAAAGAAAACTTCAATTATTGCATAGATCTGAGGCTTTAGCAAAGTTAGTTAATTCAACTTATTTAATTACTGTTGCAGGAGCTCATGGAAAAACAAGCACCGCTGCTTTATTAGCACATACTTTGCAAGAATTAGGTGTAGATTGCTCTTATTCTTTTGGTGCTAATATAATTGGTGATAAACGGTCTTCGACTGGCGGATATATCGGCAAAGACAATGTAGCGGTTATAGAAGCAGATGAATCTGATGGCTCTTTTTTGAATTTTGATTCAAATATAGCAATTATTTTGAATATCGAACCAGATCATTTAGATTATTATAAAACTTCACAGGCTTTTTTGGCAGCTTTTGGCAAATTTGCTAAAAAAGCTAAGGATTTAGTTTTGTTTTGTGGAGATGATAAAAATACTTTTGATTTTTTAATGAATTTAAATAAAGAAAATAATTCAAATAAAAAAAGTGAAAAAAAAGAATTAGTTAGTTATGGATTTAAAGAATATAGTGATTTTCAGGTTCAGAATTTTTTTGAAAATAAATCTTCAAAAAATAATTATATTCAATTAGGTAAGCATACTCAATTAAATTCATTAGTTGTTTTTTTAGCTGTGAAAAATATTTTTAATAAAAAAGGTATTTTAAACAATAATAGTGAAAAAATAGACGATGCCCAAATTATTCAAGCTATAAAAATTTTTCCAGGTGTTTCTAGGCGGTTTGAGTTTAAAGGCAGTGTGAAAAGCGTGAGGCTATTTGATGATTATGCTCATTTGCCAACAGAGATTGAGGCAACTATTTTAGCAGCTAGGTCACTGTTGCGCAATAAAGGAAAAATAAAGGTTTTATTTCAAAGTCATCTTTTTTCCAGAACAAGGAATTTTGCAGCTCAATTTGCTAAAGCTTTAGAACTATCTGATGCTGCAATTGTGACAGATGTATATCCAGCTAGAGAACCTATTGATCCTAATGTGACACCAGAAATTATTTTGCAGCATATTACTAAAAATATGAATTTTTGGTCAATTCCAGACAGATATAAAGCTGCTAAAAAATTGGGAGAAATAGCCCGACCTAATGATATCTTATTAACGCTTGGGGCAGGCGATTTAAATATTTTAGATAATGAAATATTGGAGGCTATAAATGTCTGATAAAAGGCATCCGGGCCCTGTATATTCTAATCCTAAACGCACTAAAAGAGTTTTATCTTCAAAATCGGTTCCTTATTCACAATATGGAGAAATTTCTTCTAAAAAGAGAAAACAGAATAAAAAGAAAATGCAAGCTAAAAGGAAAATGCAGATTAAAAGGAAAAGTCATTTTAGTCAAAGGGGACTGCATTTTTTTATGACGGCGGTATTGACAGCTTTGACAGTTTTGGTTATTTTGTGGATTGTATTTATTTCACCAGTTTTTGCTTTATCAAAAAATCATATAAATATAACTGGTACTGGAAAATATATAGAAGCTCAGTCGGTTATTAATTCTTTAAATAAATATATTGGCACCCCTATAACTATTTTAAATATTCGTGATTTAGAAAAAGAGATTTTTTTGCAAAACGGTGTTGCGTCGGTGGATATTGAAAGGCTATGGATAAATGGTTTGTCTGTGAAAATTGTTCAAAGTGTTCCTTTGGCGTATATTGAGTTTGATAAACAATTTATTTTGCTTGATAAGGATGGTAAAACGACTCAAATAAATGCAAAGCCATATAACGATTTCCCCCAAATATCTTTTTTAGATGGTGATAAATTGACACAACCTTTTATTCTAAAAGCTCTAAGTGAATTCTCTCAGGAATTTCGAAAAAATATTTTTCAAATAAGTGCTAAAACTTTTGATAGTATAACCACTAAATTAAATGATGGCAAAACGGTTATCTGGGGTTCTAATGAATATATTTCTAAAAAAGAGGCAATAGTAAAAAAAATATTGGAGAATTCTAAATTGATGAGCGATAAAAGGGTTGTTGATATTTCTGCAACTTATAAACCAATAATTAAATAAAACACACTTCAAATACACATATTTTTTACAAATGCATTTAAACTATATTAGTATAGTATCTATTATTTTATACTAAAAATAGAAAGGTTAAAATTTATGGTAGAAGAATTAGGAAATGTTCCTATAAAGGTTTTTGGTATTGGTGGAGGTGGAGTTAATGCTATTAATACTATGATTCAGTCAGGTTTGACAGGCGTGGAATTTATTGCAGCTAATACAGATGCTCAAAATTTAATGTTAAGTGAAGCTGATGTTAAATTAAATATAGGGGTTGAATTATCGGCTGGCGAAGGTATTGGCGGAGACCCTGAAAAAGGGCGTCAAGCCACAGAAGCTCATTCTGAGGAAATTAGAAAAGTTCTAGAAGGTGCTAGATTGGTTTTAATTACGACCGGCGAAGGAGGGGGAACAGGTTCAGGAGGCGCGCCTGTTGTAGCTAAAATATCTAAAGATATGGGTATTTTAACGATTGGGGTTGTGACAACACCTTTTTCTTTAGAGCTTGAACAAAGAATGAATATAGCTAAAAAAGGAGTGAAGGAATTACGAGCTGAAGTAGACGCTCTTATGGTTATTTCTAACGATAAATTGTTAACAATTGGTGATGATAATTTAGATTATGACTCCGGTCTGAAAATGGCTGATAATATTTTACATACTTGTGTTGAGGCTGTGACAGAAGTAATTAATAAACATTATACACCGAATATTGATTTTAGAGATATTGATAGAATTTCTAGATCGATAGGCACATTGCTTATAGGCATAGGTCGAGCTAGCGGAGAGGAAAGAGGCTCAAAAGCCGTTATGAATGCTTTAGAATCTCCCTTATTAGACAATAAAATTTCTGAAGCAACAGGCGTGGTTGTTGGCATTCAGTCAGCTTCAAATTTTTTGATGACAGAAATAACCAATTTAGTTAAACCTATTGAAAGGATTTTGAAAAAAGATGCTTGGTTTAAATTCGGCAGAGCTGTTGATGAATCGCTAGGTGATGAAGTTAAAGTCATAATTATTGCTTCAGGTTTTCAAAATTCTGGTAAAGGATTTAGTGAGGGATTTAAAGAATTTAGCATGAGTTTGGAAATTGATAAAAACGCAGTTTCTGCTTCACAGTCTAATTTTGCGCAATCTCCTGCAATTCCAGACATGACAGGTGGGATAGGTATAGTTGATGAAGAGCATAGAAGTTTAGATATAGAAAGCGCCACAGAGGCTATTGAAATTCCTGATAGCGCTAAAAATAAAACTATTTCTGATTCAAATGAAATTATATCAAAAGAAAGTGTTTCAAGTTCAAGTTTAAATATTCCGCCATTTTTAGATTTAGATAAGGAGTAGGTTATTATGGCAAAATTTATAGATAAATTCAAAGAAGCTGTTGATTTTGACGGCAGTGAAGAAGATTATACAGAGTATAATGATGTGGGCGAAGCAAGTTATTCTCCCGCTAAACAAGTAGCTTCCGAGCGAAGGACAGTTAATGCTTTTGGCGGTGAGACTAAAAGAATTGCTAATTTTTCGCCAACAAGCTATCATGCCGACGCTACGAAAATAGCTAAAATTTTTAAACAAGGCACACCTGTGGTATTTAATGCGGCTTCTTTGTCAGAACCTGATAAGAATGCTCTTATTCAATTTTGCGCTGGACTAGTTTATGGCCTAGATGGCAGTATCGAAAAAGTGGCTTCTAGTGAAGATGTTTTTTTGATAACTCCACGCAATATTGAAGTTTTGAAAGATCAGTCAAACGCACATACACCATCTTTTGCTACAGAATATTTTAACTAATAATTATTTAGTTAATAATTATTTAATTATAAAGCATTAAACTTGTGTTAACTGTTGCAAGCTGCAATTGTGCTGGATTAAGAGGTTCTAATTTAACAGGTAAATCTGCCCTTAGGGGTTTTTCGATGGCTCAATGGTTAAAAAATGCACCTCAAATAGATATTTTGGCAATTCAAGAAACTCGAGTAAATGAAATACAAGTTCGTGATCCGCTTTTAAAAATGGGTATTGATTATGATGATTTTTATTTTCAACCCGATTTATATAAAAAAGGGCATGGAGGGGTTGCCTTGGTGGCTCGTTCAGGTAAATTTATTAATATAGAAATGCCTTTTGAGGATATTAAGCAATCGTCTGAAAACGGATTTTCTGGGCGTTGGATAGAAGGCGATTGGGAGAGCGAAACAGGGAAAAGACTAAAAATAGTTTGTGCTTATTTACATCATGCTGATTCTCCAAAAACTAAATTAGCTAATGGCCAATTAATTGATAGGGATAAATCTATTAAATCTATGGATGATAAGCATAAATTTATGGCTAGTGTAACTCAAAGAATAAGGCAAATTGATCAAGAGTGCCAAAAGGTTAATAAACCTTATTTGATTGTGGGAGATTTTAATATAGCTCATCATAGAATAGATATTAAAAACTGGAAATCAAATACCGATAAAGCGGGATTTTTGCCAGAAGAAAGAGCCTGGATGGAGCTGTGGATGCCAACTGATAAAAAATTTATTGAGGAAAGTGAATTATTTTCTAATGAAGAGCTAATTTATGGATATAATTCTCGTTTAGATTATTGTCCGCCAAAAACTAACCAATTTTCCGAAGGTTCTTTAAATTTGATTGATGTTCATCGTTTTTTAATTGGCCAAAATCCCTCGTACACTTGGTGGTCTAATAGAGGTAGAGCTTTTGATAATGACGCTGGTTGGAGAATAGATTATCAAATGGCTTGTCCGTCGTTAGCCAAAAAGGCTAAAATAGTTAGAGTAGATAAAGCAGATAGTTATTATCATCGTTGGTCAGATCACGCTCCGTTGGTTATAGATTATAATTTGTGATAAAATATTTTTATGGCAAAGCGTTTTTCGAAATCGCAGCGGTTAGATAAAAAAGTGTTTAATGCTGCTGTTTTTTATAATCGTTTAAATAATAATAAATATTTGACAAAAATTCATGGATTTGTTTTAGCTGTTCAAAGTGTTTTAGGTTTACGAAGAATTGCTAAAGCTTTTGTTTGTTTATTTTTATTTTTTGCACTAGCTGGCTTGTTTACCACTTCTATGGGTTCAAAAGTTACAGAGGCTTTGTCAAACGATAAACAAAATATTGATTCTGAAGCCACTGTAAATACTTCTATACATAAAATTATTTTAGATTTAAACGGCGTTGAAACTCAATTTTATTCATCTGCCGAAAAAGTTTCTGATATTCTTTATCAAAAAGATATTATAATTAGTTTTAACTATGGGGTTTATCCAGATGCTTCAACGATTATTGATAAAGATGTAAAAATATCAGTCGGCCCTATTAGAACAAATTTAGAAGAGAAAAACCAAATTGTGAAATATAAAATTAAGGAAATCAAGGACTCCACTATGCCTAAGGGCTATAAAAGCAAATCACAAAATGGTCAGGACGGACAATCAAATATCACTTATTTAGTGCAATATATAGGCGCACAGGAAATTTCTAGGTCCGCTTTTGCTGAAAGTATTGAAATGCCTGTTCAAGATGAAACTTGGGTCGTTGGGACTATGGATTTGCCTGATCCAGCCTCCGGCGTTTATAGCGGCGATGAGTCTAAAAGTTTTGCTAGATCTCAATTTTCTTCATTCGGCTGGCCCTTATCAGAATTTGTTTGTCTAGATCAGCTTTGGGAAAGAGAATCTCATTGGAATGTTCATGCAGCTAATGGAGCCTCAGGGGCTTATGGTATTCCACAAGCCTTGCCAGGTTCTAAAATGTCGGCTTATGGCGCAGATTGGCAAAATAATGCTCAAACACAGATTAAGTGGGGTATGCATTATATACAAGACCGTTATTCAACACCTTGCGGCGCCTGGTCTCATAGTCAACTTTTTGGTTGGTATTAAATTTATTTTAAAAATGATTTTTTATAAATATTTTTTAAAAATGATTATTTAAAAAATGACTACTTTTATAGATATCGTTCAACTTCATGTTAAAGCTGGTGATGGCGGAGATGGTTGTGTGGCGGTTAGGCGCGAAAAGTATAAACCTTTGGCTGGGCCAGATGGAGGGAATGGCGGAAAAGGTGGATCAATAATATTTGTGGCGACACATCAAATGACAACTCTTTTAGATTATAAATATGACAAGTATCAAACTGCTAAAAATGGGCAAATTGGTTTAGGCTCTAAAAAGGATGGTGCTTCGGCTAATGATAAAATTTTACCCGTTCCTGTGGGTACTGTGATCAAAGAAAATAATAATGTTTTAGCTGATTTATCTTTTGAGGGCGCTAGCTTTGTAGCAGCCAGGGGAGGCAAAGGGGGCTTAGGAAATAAAGCTTTAGCGAATAAAAAAAATATTTCTCCTAAGTTTGCTTTGAGGGGCATAAAAGGCCAATCTAGAGATATTATTTTAGAGCTTAAAGTTTTAGCAGATGTTGGGTTAGTTGGATTTCCTTCGGTGGGAAAATCATCTATTATTTCTGTTATGACCCAATCTAAACCGAAAATTGCTGATTATCCTTTTACCACATTAGTGCCAAATTTAGGAGTTGTAAATTCGCAAGGTGTAAAATTTACTGTGGCTGATGTGCCGGGACTTATTCCTGGTGCTTCATCTGGCAAAGGTATGGGTTTGGATTTTTTGCGACATATTGAAAGAGTCTCTATAATTGCTCATATAATAGACTTGTCTGTTTTTGACAATAATAGAAATCCTGTGGACGATATTAAAGTTATTGAGCAAGAATTAGCGTTTTATGGTCAGCATTTTCGAGGTGAATCTTTATCTGATAAAAAAAGGATAATTGTTTTGAATAAAGCGGATGTGGTTTTATCTGAAGCTTTGGCTTCTAATGGCTCAAAGTATAATTTAAATAAGATTTTGCAAGATTTGAATTTAGAAGAATTGGAAAGTTTTGGTTGGCAGATTTTTATAGTTTCAGCAGTGACACATTTTGGAATTGCTGATTTAGAATATTATTTATCTGGTGAAATTGTAAACATTAGAAAAAAAATATCTAAACAGTCTAAAATTGAGCCAAAAGTTATTAATATATCTGCTAAACAAAGAGAATTTTATGTTAAAAAGGTTATTACTAAAACAGGTTATTATTGGCAAATTATTGGATCTTTGCCAGAATTGTGGGTTGAACAGATTGATTGGAATAATCAAGATGCTGTTAGGTTTTTTTCTAAATCTCTTGAGAAAATAGGTGTTGAAAAAAGTTTACAAGAGCAGGGCGTTAGAATTGGTGATGAAGTTAGAGTTGGCAAAGGTGACACTCCTTATATATTTAATTGGAATGAGCAATTTTAATTAAAATTCTAAATAATATTATTTATTCTGATATAATTAATATTAGGTAGATATGGTCTATCAAAGGTTTTTAGTTTATAAATAGGAGAAGTAATGGCTGAAGAAATAAGACGTAGAAGGAGCAGATCGAATAAAGCATCTGTTTCTAGTTCAAATAAGTTAGATAAAGGCAAAAATAGAGCTAAAAAAAATGATAATGCGTCAAATAAAAAAAATATCGATAATGGTAATTCAAAGATAAAAGCTCCCAGTTCTGGGAAGACTCGTTTGTCATTAAATTCTAGGTTAGAACAAAGAGATAATAATAAAAGGAATTCTAAACAAAAAAGTGATTCTTCCAATAATGTTAGATCTGAAAGAATTTTGCAAAATGCTTTATTTTTATCAAAACGGGAAAAAGTTGACCGCAAAATGGTTATTAAAGAAGAAAATGACATTACGCAAGTAGTGATTTTAGAAGATGACGTTTTAGTTGAGCATTTTGTTTCGGAAGACAGTGATAATTATATTGCTGGAGCTGTTTTTTATGGTAAGGTACAAAATGTTTTGCCTTCAATGGAAGCGGCCTTTGTTGATATAGGAACTTCTAGAAATGGTGTTTTATATGCTGGTGAAGTCAATTATGATATTGCAGATGTTAATTCGGCTGAAGTTGAAACAATTGACGAAGCTTTAAAAGTTGGCGAAAAAGTTTTGGTTCAAGTTACTAAGGAGCCTTTTGGCAAGAAAGGTTCTAGATTGACTTCAGAAATAACTTTGTCAGGCAGATATGTGGTTTTATCGCCTAATAGAAAAATATTGGGAATATCTCGCCGTCTATCTGATAAAGAAAAAATTCGGATTAAAAAAATAATTAGAAGTATTTTGCCTGAAAACATGGGTGTTATTGTCAGAACTGTAGCAGAAGGCGCTTCTTATGAGGATTTCAAAAATGATTTGGATCATTTGTTGAGTGAATGGGAAGATATTCAAAAACAGATTAAAAAAGCAAAGATTCCAGCAAAAGTCTATTCTGAGCCTAAAATTGAGAAAAAAATTGTTCGGGATTATTTTAATAACTCATTTTCAGAATTAGTAATTTCGGCGTCGGATAAAACATATAATGATATATATAATTATGTTTCTGCCACAAGTCCGGATTTGAAAGATAAAGTCATAAAAGCTTCTGCTGGGGCTGATATTTTCAAAATTATGAGAATTGGTGAACAAATTTCTAAGGCTCTTTCTAGAGTGGTGCATTTGCCGTCTGGCGGTTCTTTGGTAATTGATCGTACAGAAGCAATGACTGTTATAGATGTAAATACTAGTAAATTTACTGGCATTAAGGGCCAAAGTTTAGAGGAAACAGTCACAGCAAATAATTTAGAAGCTGCTCAGGAGATAGTAAATCAAATGAGAATACGCGATTTGAGCGGAATAATTGTGGTTGATTTTATAGATATGATTATTGAAGAAAATCGTGATTTAGTATTAAAACGTCTTGTAGAGTGTTTATCTAGAGATAGAACAATTCATCAAGTCAC
>JAITRN010000029.1 GCA_031288355.1 Candidatus Opitulatrix roisinitermitis
TTTGCAGTGGATGAAGCAGCTTTGACTCAGTCTAGAAAACTCATCGCTAAAGGCGAAAGCTTAGAAGAAGAGTGGAATAAAAAATTAGACTCTTGGAAGTCAGCTAATAGCGATAAAGTGGCTCTTTATGAAAGAATGGCTAAACGCGAAGTTCTTGACACAACTAAAGTTTTGCCAACTTTTCCTGCTGGTCAAGACATTGCTTCAAGAGCCGCTTCTGGCAAAGTAATTAATTCTATTTCTAAAATTATGCCTGAATTATGGGGTGGTTCAGCTGATTTAGCCGGCTCTAATAACACAACTATTGAAGAAGCTAAAAGTTTTGCACCATTAGAAAACACCACTGAAAAATGGAGCACTTCGCCATACGGCAAAGTTATCCACTTTGGAGTTCGCGAACATGCTATGGCAGCAATTCTAAACGGAATAACACTAACAGGAGGAACCAAATCCTTTGGCGGAACATTTTTCCAATTTGCTGACTATATGAGGCCTGCTTGCCGCCTAGCTGCCTTAATGGGAATACCAAGTATTTACGTTTGGACACATGATTCTATTGCTGTGGGAGAAGATGGGCCAACTCACCAACCTGTAGAACATTTGGCAGCTATGAGAGCAATACCTAATTTCAATATTGTTCGTCCAGCTGATGCTAACGAAGTTAGCTGGGCATGGAAAGGTATTCTGGAAGAAAAACAAACTCCATCAGGCCTTATTTTAACTCGTCAAACAATTCCAACGTTCCCTCGAGATAACGACTTTGGGACAGCTGAAGGAGTTTTGAAAGGCGGCTATATTTTATTAGACACGCCTAACACACCAGATGTTATTTTAATGGCAACAGGTTCTGAAGTTCAATTAGCAGTTAAAGCGGCAAAAATGCTAGCCGAAAACGAAAATATCCAAGCCAGAGTTGTTTCTATGCCTTGTTTTGAATGGTTTGAAAAACAGTCAGCCGATTATAAAGAATTTGTTTTACCCAAAAATATCCAATCACGCGTCAGTGTTGAAGCTGGAATTGCAATGCCTTGGCATAAATATTTAGGGGACAAAGGTTTGGCTATTTCTTTAGAACATTTTGGAGAATCAGCCGCCCCAGCTCAATTGTTTGAAAAATATGGTATAACAGCCGAAGCGGTTTATTCAGCAGCTTTAAAAACTATTGAAAATAATAAATAGATTTGAAATAAACAAACTAAATAAAACGAAATAAAAAAATATCAGAAATTCAACCAGAAATTCAAGAAAGGAAAAAATGAATTCAAATACACAGAAAGTATCAGACACAGGAGTTTCTATTTGGCTAGATGATCTAAATAGAGAAAGAATAACTAGCGGAAATCTAAAAGAATTAACTCAAACCCTAAATGTTGTAGGTGTCACAACTAATCCATCAATTTTTCAAAAGGCTTTATCAAATATAGGCCCTTATGACCAACAGTTAAAAGAATTGGCCCAAAGAGAGGCTAGTGTTGAAGAAGCTGTTCGCTTAGCAACCACCGACGATGTGCGAGCCGCTTGTGATATTATGAGAGATATTTTTGACAAAACCAATTCCCAAGACGGCAGAGTTTCTATTGAAGTGGATCCTCGTTTAGCGCATGAAACAAATCAAACCGAAATTCAAGCCAAAGAACTTTGGGAAACAGTTAACCGACCTAATGCTATGATTAAAATTCCAGCAACCAAAGAAGGTTTGCCGGCAATAAAAGCAACTTTAGCCAAAGGAATTAGCGTCAACGTGACATTAGTTTTTTCTATTGAAAGAGATTTAGAAGTTGTTAAAGCATATATAGACGGCATAGAAGCTGCCGACCAAGCCGGACACGATTTATCCAAAATTGCGTCTGTTTCATCTTTTTTTGTTTCCCGAGTGGATTCAGCCATAGATAAATTATTAGATGAAGTTGGCAATGATGAAGCTAAATCGCTCAAAGGAAAGGCAGCTGTTGCTAATGCTCGAATTGCTTATGCAGAGCATGAAAAAGCTTTTGCTAATGACCCTCGCTGGTCTGCTTTAGAGGCTAAAGGAGCTAAAAAGCAAAGACTGCTTTGGGCTTCAACAGGGGCTAAAAACCCTGATTATTCTGACACTATGTATGTGGATGATTTATGTGGAAAACTTATAGTGAACACAATGCCAGAAGCAACTCTTTTAGCTGTGGCTGATCATTCCCAAGCCAACGGCGATTCTTTGTCAGGCAAGGATTTTGAAGCTAGAGAGATTATTAGCAAAATTGAAAACTTAGGTATCTCTCTAAAAGAAATAACCAATAAATTGGAAGCTGACGGAGTTTCAGCTTTTATTGATTCATGGTCTGATTTACTATCCGATGTAAAAGCTGGTCTGGAAAGAAATAAATAATTTAACAAAAAAACAAATAAATTCTGACAAGAATTTAGTGAAACTCGCCTCTATTGCTGGCGGAGGTTCCTCAGTTGGAAAATTAACTGATGGAAAAACCGTTTTTGTTTGGGGAGGCATTCCAGGAGAAACCGCTGAAATAGAAATATTTAAAAATAACAGCAATTTTGCCGAAGGTGTAGTTAAGAAAATAATTGTTAAATCACCTTATAGAATTGAACCTAAAGACAAAGGTTATTTATCAACATCGCCTTATCAAGTGATTGATTTTGAAAAAGAAAATCAGCTTAAAAAAAATCTAATAGAACAAGCTTTTGCTTTGCATAATCTTAGTTTGCCGCAAACAGATATTGAAAAACTTGAAATTTTCACCGACAAAAAAGATTATTTCTATCGGAACAAATATAATTATACTTTTGTTTACGATTCTAAAAAAAGTCAATATTCTTTTGCCGTAACCCAGAGAGGCAGCCACAAAAAAATACCCGTTGACTCAATATCTTTGCCAAGTAAATCCATAGACAAATACGCCAAAGAAGTTCTAAAAATTATAAATTCGCAGAATATAAAAAATATTTCAAATTTATTAATTCGTTCATCAAAAGACGGCGAAATAGTCGCTAGACTTTATATAAAAAGCAATCGAGAAAATCTACAAGGATTTCGCGACTGGGAAAATTTAGAAATCGCCGAATTAGATAATTTCACTGGCAAAAAGGGCAATACACTAAAAGTCACGAAATCCTTGAAACTAAAAGATAATCTTTTAGGAAGAGAATTTAGTTATTGTTTAGACTCTTTCTGGCAAGTTAATTTGCCAGTTTATGAAATAACTCTACAAAGAATAAAACAATTTATTGACCAAAATGATGAAATTTTAGATTTTTATTCTGGGGTCGGCTCAATTGGCTTATCTATCATTAATGCCGCGTCAACAGGTGAAAATAAGCAAAATTTGAAATTAATTGACATTGCTAAAAATAATTATAAATATGCAGAAGAAAATGCCAAAAATATTTATCCTTCGGCTGCTGCTAAACTTTCTAGCGCTGGACAATCTATAAATTATATAACCAAAAATAGTTTGTTGATATTAGACCCTCCCAGAGCAGGTCTATCCAAAGAGCTTGTAAAACAAATAAATTTGAAAAAACCACTCAGAATTATTTATCTATCGTGCAACCCTGCCACTCAGGCTCGCGACATCAAAAATATATCTGAAAACTATAAAATAATAGCTAACTATGGCTATAATTATTTTTGCCGCACACCCCATATAGAACATTTAGCAATTCTTGACAGATTCACTAATTCTTGACAA
>JAITRN010000044.1 GCA_031288355.1 Candidatus Opitulatrix roisinitermitis
CGAGGCCAAAAAACGCTGGGGGGCACAGCTAACAATTTTTTTCTATGAGTTAGAAGATCTAATTTAACCGAAGGAATTGAATAATTTGCTTCATTTTTTTTAGCTAAAATTCTGTCAGCCGCCTCTTTTTGCACCAAAACTATAGCTTTTTGCAATTGAGGAAAATATCTAAAATAGGAGATTAACAAAGGTATGGCAATATTATAAGGCAAATTAGCCACTAAATAATTAAAATTAAATTCAGAATCAAATTCAGAATTTTTGCCGCCGTCAGATAACTTCATAGCATCTAAACGCTCAGGCAATTTCATAGCATCTAAATGAAAAAAATGAATAGATTTTTGTTGAGATTTCTGCCGAGTTTTTGGCTGAGATTCTGACTCATATCTCTCATTTAACCAAGCAAAAATTTTTTTATCATATTCAATTCCTATATAACTCTGGCTACTCTCTATTAAATAATCAGTTAATGCACCAAATCCTGGTCCTATTTCTAAAACCCGGCTCGGAGAATCAAAGTTTGAAGAATCAAGGCCTAAAGAATCGAGACTTAAAGAATTGAGACTTAAAGAATTGAAGCCCGCCAAACTAATAATTTTTTCCACAGTGCCTTTATCTATCATAAAATTTTGACCTAATTTTTTATTTGGTTTTATGTCTAGCTGACGGCAAATTTCAGAAATTTGGCTTTGTTTAAGCATAATTAAAGTTTATAGTATTTTCGAATTTTAAAGGATTTTTAAATTTAGTCAAATTAAAATTATAAATTAAGAATTATAAATTAGGAATGATAAAATAACGGTGATAAAATAAAAGTGAATGGGAATAAAAAATGAGAAAATGGAAATAAAATGAAAATAATTGAAATTTCTGAAAATTGCGCTGGCAAAAGATTGGATACCGTTTTAGCAGAAATTTTAAAAATATCTCGTTCACAAATTTTAGAATTAATAAGCAGCAAAAAAATAACCCCTACAAAAAACAAGTCTTATATTGTCAAAGTTGGCGATAAATTTAAATATGACGAAACAAAAACGTCCTATAAACCACCAACAACTAAAATCCCCTTACTTTACAGCGATAATGAAATAATAGTAATAAATAAACCTGCTAGAGTGGCCACTCATCCGGCAAAAAGTTGGACTGGACCGGATGTTTGGACGTCTCTTATTGCCTCAGGCGATTTGCCTAAATTGGAAAATTCTCCGTTCAAAAATGAACAAATTAACCCGAAAAATCCTGAACCACCAGGAATTGTTTCTCGCTTAGACGCTTTAACTTCTGGAGTTTTGCTTTTATGCAAAACTCCAGAAACTTATACAAAAATGATGGAAGCTTATAAAAACCACACTGATTTAGAAAAAAGATATTTAGCAGTTGTGGAAAAACATATAAAATATCCCAAAGGAATTATTAATGCCTCCATCAAAAGAAGTCTAACTCATAAATTTCGTTTTACAATAGATGACGAAGGCAAAAAAGCCATAACTCATTATGAGGTAAAAAGCAGTTTTGCTGACTGCCAACTAATTAATATTGAGCTTACAACCGGCAGAACCCATCAAATAAGAGTTCATTTCTCTCATTTAGGGCATCCTGTGCTAGGCGACATTTTTTATGGAGCAAGTCCCAATCTGGCCGAAAAATATCAGCTAAACAGAATATTTTTGCATTCGGCTTCCCTAAAAATCACTCATCCTAAAACTGGAAAAAAAATGCATTTTCAAGCCCCTTTGCCTGATGAATTGCAAAACAGCCTAGAAATTATAAAACAAAAATTATAAAGCAATATTTTTTACAGTAATTAAAATTTATAAAAATGATTCAAAGTTATAAAGCAATAAATTTTTTATAGAACTTCAATTCTTCAATTGACTCTTTTATATCATCTTGGGCGCGATGAGTTTTTTTCTTTTGAAAAACTTTTCCATAAACGTTTTCAAAAATAAGTTTAAATGCCGAAACATCTAACATTCTATAATGAAGTCTTTGATTTAGAGTCGGCCATTCTTGGGCTATAAATTTTCTATCTTGATGAATAGAATTGCCTGCTAAATAAGGCGAAGAATTTTTGCCAAAATGCAAATCTAAAAATTGTAAAACCGCCTTTTCTAAATCCGTCGAAGAAAGAGCTTTGCCTTCTTGGCTGAATTGCAAATTTTGCTGAATTAGCTTTTGGCGAGTTTGAGAATTGGCCTGCCAAAAAGAGCCTACCATCCTGTTTTGCAAAATTTTCGGATCCACCTTTTGAACCGCTTTAAATTTAGCAATTTCATTTAAACCCCAATCAGTGACAACAGCAGCTATTTCCAAAATTCTATCAAACTGTGGATCTAAACCCGTCATTTCTAAATCAACCCAAAAAAGCACCGCTTTATTTAGATTAGTTTTATCAGGTATTGTCCTAGTTTCAACTTTCATAGTTAACCTCAATTCTCATAATTTATTAATCCTAATTACATTTCACGCTATTAATTGTCAATTTTTTTGTTTATCAATTTTTTTCTCTGTCAATTTTTTCAAAAAACTTATAACTGGTTTTATATAAAAATTTAACTGCTCCACTTTCATGAATTTTAGCATAGCAATATAGGTAATTAACATAACCGCGCCAATTATAAAAAATTGCCAAAAAGCTGTCCACCAAGCAGTGTAATATGTCCAACCCAAAATATACTTAATTAAAATTCCTAAAATTGCTGTTGGAAACGCTGAAATAACTATTTTTATCAAAAATCCCAACAGTGAAGTATAATTGAAATCCTTACCTAATCTTTTTTTAACTCCATGCAAAAAAAAGCCAAAATCTATCCAATAAGCAATTGAAGCACCAACAGCAATTAATATTGTCCAAACAGCCGCAGGAAAAAAAATATAAAAAAAGCAAGAAAACACCAAAGCCGCCGCCGCATAAGGCAAAGAATATATAAAAACTGTTTTTGCATCAGAAAAAGCAAAAAAAACTCTTTTCATAATCAATATATTACTTATAGGAATTAAAATAAATGAAAAAGGCACTAAAATTGAAGAAATTGCTTCAAAAGAATATATGGGAACTGTTGGAATAAGAACTTTAACAATGTGTGGCGCTTCAATTAACAAACAAAGAAAAGCAAAAACCATAAAAACAGAAACCGTTTTCATAGCCCGAATTAACTGAATAGATACCTGTTTAATATCATTTTGACTAGCAGATTTCGTCATCTTAGTGAACAAAGTTGTGGCCACGGACACCGCCACTAAAGAATAAGGCACTATATAAATTGTCACCGCTTGAGTGTATGCAGCGTTTCCCGGAATGCTAGCGGTGTCCGTGACTCCTGCTGCAATCGGCGCATTTGAAGCAATCTTTATAAAAATCAACGCAACAAATTCTTCCAAAAGCACAATCATAAAAGACCAAAAAGAAATATTCAATATTTCTCTCAGACCTATTCCTCGCAAGCCAAACATTGGTTTAAATTTAAAATAAGATTTCCTTAAAGGAATAAACATTAAAAATGACTGACCGATTATCCCTAGCGTAGCTGTTAAACACAAAATTAAAATCATCGGTGTATTCCAAACTGAAAAATTATTTATTGAATCTATTTTATAAATCTGGCTTGTGTAAAATATAAAAACACAAAAGCCAATTATAGAAATTAAATTATTAGCCACAGGCGCCCAACCATAAACAGCAAACCGTTCATTAGCTGAAGCCACTTGTCCTAAAACAGTATATAAACCATAAAAGAAAATTTGCGGCATACAAAGATAAGAAAAAGCCACAGCAAACTCAATTTGCTGACTAGTCCAATCAAGCCCTGCATAAAGGCGAATAATAAAAGGAGCAGCTAATGTCAAAATAAGCGTTATAATCAAAATAACTAAACAAAGGAAAGTCAACAATTTATTCAAGCGAATTTGAGAATCAGAATAATTTTTAGCTTTAATTATTTGCGGCACCAAAACCGAATTTAGGATTCCGCCAGAAATTATAACCAACATAGTATTAGGAATATTATTAGCTATATCAAAGGCGTTAGCCGCCATGCCAGTGGCCCCCAAAGCTGCCACCAAAGCGATTGACCTAAATTGGCCTGTAATTCTAGAAAAAAGTGTGCCCAAGGCCAAAATAGATGACTGTCGAGCTAAAGTTTTTGATGGACTAATTCTATTTAAAACTTTCCTAGTATCTAAAATAATTGTGTCAACCGGCGGTTCATAACTGACATCCATAAATTTACTCCTTGAAAAATTATTAAATAAATTTGCTACTATAAATATTTTATTATGGTTATTTTTTTAATTTAAACTCTTTTGACGAGTTTGTAGATTTTTTTGCTTTTTAACAGTTCTAATAATTCCAACAACAAATAATATAGGCAAAAGAACAAAAAATATTATAGTACCAACATAAGTAAACTGAACAAATATATTAGCACTAACTTTGGCCGAATTACCCACAGATTTGCCCGACAACGACTGCAAAGATAAATCTAAAACGCTGCTGCCATTAGCTCTAGCGTGCAAAGGGACACTAAAAGCAACTTGTGAATTGGCTTCGAGCTCAATAGGATAATAATCAGATTTTGGAACTATATAACTATTGTGGCCTATACATAGGTTAAGTGATATTTTCTTATCCAAAGTATTTTTTATATTAACAGGAAATTGAATATCGCTTGCCAAAATATTAAGTGATTCGCTAGTGTTAATTTTAACAGTGTCTAATAGCGAATTTGTCACTGCTGGAAGTTCAGAAAATAGTTGATTTCTATGGTCAATATCATCTTCTAAGGAATTTGACAAAAGCCTAGCTGCATAGTTATAAATAAAATTCTGAACAGGATTATATAATTTAGTTCCTTCAGAGAAAGAAGAAATTTTATCTAAATTACTATAAATTGTATTTATATCAGATTGAGTCATTTCTGCCGGATTAGGCAAAGAAGTCGGCAAATTTAGTTTCCCGCCAAAGGGTTGATTAGTCACTTGAGAAAAAGGAATAAATGAAATCCAAGAAGCTTGTTTGACAGCATTAGTTAATTGATTCAAATCATCATTGCTAAAATTAGCGCTGGCACCTTTATTAAAAGACACCAAAACATCGCGCGAGATGGAAGGCAATTCCATATTTATAAAAGCGCTTTCAGCTAAAAATCGGCTAATTCGGCCGGCAGTTGTCTTTTCCGCATTAGCATTTTCATCGGTGGAAAATCCAGAAAAAGTATTAGATAAAATAGCATCTGGTATATAAGCGGCTATTTCATTAATTGGCGAACCCTCTAAATTATCCCTTGTCCAATTTAAAGACATTTTGGGCGCTGGAGTATAAGCATTAACAGCCAAACCAGCTTTTTGATTAGCTAGCCCTTGGTTCAAAATAATATTAGATATTTTGCTAGATTTTACTAAATTTAACGTTGTTTCGTCTAAATATTTATCATCAAGCCAAGCTAATGTTTGAGAAGAATCTTTATACTTTTTAGCAGCAATTAAATCATAAACTCCTAAATTCTCCAAAGTTTTTTCATTATGCGCCAAAGTTGATAAATTAGTATCATTATATGGCAAATAATAAGTTGGATGACTTTTAACAGCTGTTTTAAAAAAATTAAGTAATTTAGAATCTGAATTTTGGCCGGCATATTCAATATCGGAAAAAATTGCTGGGTCTATATCCAAAGAAATATTTTTATTCATATCTAAAACTTTTAAAAGTTTATTAATATTTCCTTCAGAACCAACTGACGATAAAATGCCTTTAACTTGTTCCGCTGGAGACGATCTATAATAACTAGTGTCAGAAAAATGAGCTAAAACAGAAATGTCCAGCGGTTTTTGTGGTTGATCAATTCCGTTAAAAACTATAAAACTTTTAATTGGCGGAATTTTATAAATCGTATCTGATATATAAACTCTTTTTGGCCCCCAAATTGTTTGATTATTAAAACCAAAATCGCTCATACTGGCTGAAAAAGAAAAAGCGCCTGACTTCTGAAAGAAATATTTTTTAGTTTTTTTGCAAGTTGTTATGGGCTTTGCTTCACTAACATCATTTTTAGCCCAATTTTCCAACGACCAACGGCTAGAAATAAATGTGGAAGAATCTATACAAACTTCAAAGTCCAAATCTTCTAAAGCAATGTTATCAGGCAAATTCAATGAAACTGAAACTGAAAAATTATCTTTTAGGTTAGTTATATAAGTCATAGATTCCAAAGACAAAGAAATATCTGGATCATTTGGAATTATAGTAGAAGGGTCATTAGCATAAGCGAATTTTGCATTATGAACTCCCAAAAAAGAAAAATTAATTAAAAATAAAAATAAGCAGATAGCTAAACAAATGAATTTTCTCAAAGTTTTTCTAGTCAAAACTTTTCCAATCTATAACGCCATTCTATCAAAAAAGAATTTAGCAATTTTTCTTTCCATAGGATAAAACAATAAATCAAACAATTGGGTTTGATTGACCCACTGAATATCACAAATTTCCTCATCATCGTTTCCAGAAAGTGTTAATTGACCAGCTAAAACTTCTAAATTAAAAAAATAAACATATTTATGTATATGATGTTCACCGGCATAAAACCAATAATTAGAAATACCTAATCTTTCTTTAACTCGAGTTTTTAAACCAGTCTCTTCCCAGACTTCCCTAACTGCCGCAACTTCGGGTGATTCATCTTTTTCAATATGACCCTTAGGAAAAGACCATTCTTTTTTGCCTTTTTTATTTTTTTTTGCTATTAAAACAATTTGCGAATTATTTTCAACTATGCCGCCGGCCGAATATTCTGTTATTTCTTTGACATTAGCATAATCTATTGCTTTATTTAATTCTTCTGGTAAAACTCTATCAGCCCTATCAGCATTTTTATAGGGATCTATGAAAGCAGTGATAGGTGAAATATCATTATTTTTAAGTTCTGGTTTAGCAAAAACCCCTTTAGCAAAAAGATCTGGGGACATCATATATATATTTTATCATTTTACACTACTAGAAAAAATAATTTTATGAGTCAAGCCGGAGCCTGAGGTATTTTCAGCTTTTATCACCCCACCAGACTTTTTGACTATTTCAGCCACAATTGCTAAACCTAAACCTGTACCTGAGAGTTCGCTATTGCGGGATTTTTCTGTTGTATAAAACCTTTCATATAATTTAGGTAATTCGTCTGGGCTAACACCTTTGCCGTGATCAACCACTTTAACAGTGACTGTTTTTGTTCCCTTGACTATCACTATTTCCACAGGAGTGTTGCCAGGTGCATATTTCTCAATATTAGTTAATAAATTAATAAATAAACGTTTGATTTGTCCGCCATCCGATTTTATAAAAACCAAATTTTCAAACTCGTTGGCTGATCTATCATTTTCAACAGCTATATTTTGTTTATTAGCTATTATTTGTTTATTAACTATTATTTTCACTGGATGAGTGAAATAAGGAATTGAACGAATTGCTAAATGAATTGCTTCTATTAAATTCACTTTGGCGTCAAATAAGCCTTTGTTGGCGTCTAAACGAGAAAGAGCCAGAAGTTCATCCAATAAATTTTG
>JAITRN010000055.1 GCA_031288355.1 Candidatus Opitulatrix roisinitermitis
CAATACGGCAACGGACAATTTGTTGTGGCAGGCAGCGGCGGAGTATCTCGTTGTTTTTCAGAAACTGATTGCTCACTAGCTTCTAATTGGTCAGATATAATTAATATTCCAGGACAAACAACAACTGCTGCTTGGAGGGGTTTGCTGCACACAAAGGGGGTTTTTATAACAACTAACAGTGACGGACAAATTTCATCATGTTATGACACAACTGACTGCGGCATATCTGAAAATTGGAAAACCGCTCAAACAATAGCTGGAGCTCAAGGATATGGAATAACTAGAGGGGAAAATCAATTTATTATATCTAACATCTCCTTAGGAACACTATCCGCATGTTCATCTAGCACTGACTGTACCCAAGCTAGCAATTGGACTAATTCTCAAAAGCTTGACATTCTTACTTGGCGGCCTATAGTATACGGAAATGGACAATTTGTAGTAGCCGGACAAAGCGGTAGATTGGCTCGCTGTTATGACAACACCAATTGCGCAGATGCTGCTAATTGGTCATTTTTTATTCATTCTAAGAATAGTGGCTGGTGGGATACTGCCGCTTTCGGAAATAATATGTTTATAATCGCTGGAGCCGGTGGAATAGTTTCCACTTGTTTAGCAACATCTGACTGCGGTCTGGAAGCTTCTTGGACTTCGCCTTTTCGAATCACCGGAAATGCAATATTCTGGACAGGTGCTTTATAAAAAATAATGCGAACCAACCAAATCTAGAACTAATTATCGACTAGAGCTAATTACTATTATTCTCGCTTAGATTCTTTATCCTTTTTCTAATTCAAACTCTAAATATGCACCGTTTTTAATTTCTTCATAGTTTATTGTTAGGCCTTTATGAAGTTCGCCATTTAATTTAACAGACTTCACGCAACAATTTTCTCTATTAGCTAAAGGCGCATTTATTATAAGCCTGCCGTTCGGCAAATCTAATTCACAAAACGGAAAACGCGGAGCAGTGATAACAAATTCGCCTGAAAGCGGATTTAATGGATAAAGCCCTAAGCCTATAAAAAAATAAAAAGCTGACATAACACCTTGATCTTCATCCCCTAGATAGCCATACCCTATATCAGAACCCACTTGTAGATAATACCATATTTCTGAAACTATTTTCTGCATTTTTTTAGTATTCTTGGCATAGGAATATAAAAAAGGTATATTATAATTCGCCAAATTGTCTAAATTAAACAAGCCAAAACGAATATCATTAAACGGCGAAAGTCCGTTAACTAACTTATGATAATTAGTCCAGTTTTTCTTTTTAGCAAATTCCCTTTCTGAAAAAAAATAATTATCTAAGGCTTTAATTAAATTATCTTGATTTCCATATAAATCTAAAATACTATCCTTATCATAAACCGGACAAATCTTTGATTCTAATTGATCAATTCTCGTATAATCATCAAGCCTTATTTTCTTATTTTTAATAATTTCAGAATTTTGCAAAATAGAACCAAAAATATTTTGAATATTTGAGCTATTAGCATTGTAAAGAACAAAAGATTGCAAAATTATATTGAGATAAATATTATTAATATCATCTGTGCCCTTAGTTGATAAACATTTAAATATTTTTCCAGAATCAAAATAATTTTGCAAAAGACCAGACAGTAATTCTTGAGCTTGACTAATATGAAGCAAAAAAAATGCTGGCCAAACAAGTTTGTATGTTTTGCTAAAGTCATTATTTATCATAAGCGGACCGTCAATTGGCTTTTCACCATTCACATTATGAATATCAGGATGAACAATTTTGCCATCAGGCATTTTTTCATAAAACATATTAGGATAAAGGTGCATTCTAAAAATATTTGAATAAAAAATTTGAGTTAGAAAAAAATTTGTTCCGCCAACAGTATATTTCGACAATTGCTTTTTCCAGGCTCGATTTAAGATTAAAGTGCATTTATTAAAAGACATATTTTTATAATTAAATCGAGCCTGTTGTTGTGAAATAAAAGATTGTGTCAAATTCACCACAACTTTTTTCTTTTGCCTAAAGTCAACAGTATAAATTGTTTTTTTTGAATCTACTTTTATATCTTTGACTGTTCCGCCCTGAATAACTGTATGTAGAAAAGATTTTTTAGACTTCTTTTTAACAATTATCTCTATTGAATCTGCACTAGTTTCTGTAAAATCATACTCCACTAAACACGTATACTTATGAACTGTCATACATGCTTTTACTTTATTATTAAAAATAACAGAATAAATATATGGTTTAGCCGATTCACAAAAATGACTGAATTCAGCAAATTCACGTTTTTCGCCTTTTTGCCTAGCAAAACACAAAACAGCTTCTTCATCACCTTTTTTATAATCATAAATATGAGAAATGCCAAAACCATAAAGCTTATTGGAGGAATATATATATGGTTGGTTGCTGCCGAGACTATTTGTAAAAGGCATGCCAAACAAAAACCCAAAAGGCTCTGAAACAACAGGAAAAGTATTTCCTCTAAAATAATTGCTGGTATTATTTGTTCCTCTCCTAGTGTCAATCAGATCAACAATATCTCCTATAAAATGGTCCACTTCTATAATATCGGCGATTTTAATGTCTATATCAATTGGATATGTCATAACAGCTTTTTTAATTGTTTTTCCAGCAAATTCTGCTAAATTAATGCATTTATAATTTATCTGATTTACAAAAAGAGCTTTAGAATTATATTGTTCATTTACTTCAAGTTTTATTCCATACTGATCTTCTGCCTCACTCAGATTTGAACCATCTGTGAAAGTTATATCTAATGACCAGAATGTACAATCATAATAACTTTCAAAATTAGGTTTTCCATAATTTTTATTGCGTTTTATAAGTTTAAAAAAATTATCATTAGCTTTCTCTAATAACTCCGGCGTTAAAAAAAACGAATAAACTAAATAATCTCCATACTCAATAGTTTTTCCAGATAAATTAGCTATATTATCTTTCATAAAACCCTCATTAATTTTTTCTTTCAACTCCCCATTTGATAAAGCAAAATATTTTCTTAAAACCGAAATTTTTTTACAAAATTAAACTCTTTTATAATAAAATTCTATATGCACTAAAATATATTACTACTATTTAATTTTAGCAATGCAAAGAATTTTTTATATTTTCTTATAAGTTTCTTACTATAATCTTACTAAAATTCTATTTTGTTTTCTGATAAAATAAGTCCATTTAAATGCAAATGTTTGTTAAATTAATAATAAGTAAATGATATAGTTAAAATATGGAAACTAACAGTAGTAATAATATGCCCAACTCAAATGAAAATCAACAAAATTCTAATAATAATTTTTCTATGAATGCCTCTATTTTAGAAGAAATACCCAATTTACGAACCGAAGATTCTGCACCTGATAATTCTATAAAACCTGCGCCAAGATCAATACCCGGCTGGATTATTGGAAGTATTTTAACTTGCGGTCTTTTAGGGCTTGTTTGGGTAGCATTAATTAACAATGATGTTCAAGAGTTTAGCGGACGAAAAACTAGATCTTCAGCTGCAGTTATTTTATTTAGTATTATAACTTGCGGCATATATGGCATTTACTGGACTTATGTTACAAGTCAAGAACTATCCTATGCAGAAAACAATAACAAACTTATTGCCAAAGATGAAGGTATTTTATATATAATTTTATGGCTTATTGGCGGTTCGCTAATTGTTTTTGCCCTATTACAAAATAGACTAAATATTGCTTCAAAAAATTAATAAAAATAACCTGTCTAAAAAAGATTGTGTCTCTATTTCTTTAGTTATAGCATTTTTTTTAGCATTTGGTTGGATTTGTCCCTTTTACTATATAACTGGAATTCCTTGTCCTGGTTGTTTTATTACTAGATCGATTTTCGCTCTAGCTAAGCTCAATATAAATGAAGCTATCTACTATTCCGCTGTCGGCCCCTGTATCCCTATTTTTGCTATAATTTTATTAATTTGTCATATATTCAAACAGAAACAAATATTTAAAATTTTGCTTTTTATTTTTGCAAGTATTATCATATTATATTGGATTTACAGACTTATTTTTTGTTTTGGGCACCAACCATTTATTTTCAACAAAAATAGTTTGTTGGGCCTAATTTTGTGCTAATTCCATTATTAACCAATGCTAAAATTAAATTATGAATAACCCACATGCCGGTCAACTAGCTCAACCGAGTGATTTAATAGATGTTAATAAAGTTTTAGAATCATACTATAAATTAAAACCAGATATAAGCCAAGAAACCCAAAAAATAATTTTTGGAACTTCAGGACATAGAGGAAGCTCATTAAATGCTTCATTTAACGAAAATCATATTGCGGCCATTACTCAATCTATTTGCGAATATAGAAAAAATGCCAAAATTTCTGGACCTTTATTTATTGGTTTTGACACTCACTGCTTATCTATTCCTGCATATAAAACCGCTATAGAAGTTTTAGTTGCAAACAATATCACAATTTTAACAGATTCTCGACTTTCGTGGACACCTACTCCAGCCATTTCTCACGCAATTTTGCAGCATAATCAACAAACTAATGGCTCAATAATTTTACATGGCTCAAAAGCGGCCGACGGAATAGTAATTACACCATCTCATAATCCTCCGTCTGACGGCGGATTCAAATACAATCCCCCTAATGGCGGACCAGCTGACTCCGACATAACAGATTGGATAGCCCAAAGAGCTAATAATATATTACAAAATAATATATCTGACATAAAACGAGTGCCTTATAGCACAGCTAAAAATTCCGATTTAATAAATGCTTATGATTTTAGAGATCATTATGTAAAAGATCTTAAAAATATTGTAGACCTTCAATCCATTTCTTCTTCAAATATACATATTGGGGCCGATCCTTTAGGCGGAGCATCTGTCGAATATTGGGAAATGATTGCCGAATATTATAAGTTAAATTTGGAAGTGGTCAATTCTCGAGTCGACCCACAATGGTCTTTTATGCATTTAGATTGGGACGGCAAAATTAGAATGGACTGTTCATCGCCATATGCAATGGCTGGGCTTGCTCAAATTATGGAAACATCAAATAAATACGATATTGCCACAGGAAATGACGCTGATTCCGACAGACACGGTATAGTAACCAAAACCGGTCTTATGAACCCTAATCATTATTTAGCAGTGGCTATTGACTATCTGTTTGATTCCAAGAATCGCCCAAATTGGAATCCTAATATAAGCGTCGGCAAAACACTTGTTTCTTCTAGAATTATTGACAATGTGGTGCAGGGCAAAAACCGACAGCTTTTAGAAGTGCCTGTTGGGTTTAAATGGTTTGTCGATGGTCTAATAAACGGAACAATTGGATTTGGCGGTGAGGAATCAGCCGGTGCATCATTTTTAAAACTAAATGGTGATGTTTGGACAACTGACAAAGACGGCATAATTTTAAACCTATTAGCTAGTGAAATTATGGCGCGAACCGAACAATCCCCTTCTGATTTATATAATAAAATCACTAAAAAATATGGCATGCCTTATTATGAAAGAATTGATAGCCCCGCCTCTTTATCGGAAAAAAATAAATTGAAATCCCTAAAACCAGAGAATGTTAAATCAACAATTCTAGCTGGTGAAAAAATCATTAATAAACTGACTAATGCCCCTGGAAATAATGCTTCAATTGGCGGATTAAAAGTTGAAACAAAAAATGCTTGGTTTACTGCTCGTCCATCTGGTACAGAAGATGTTTATAAAATTTATGCTGAATCATTTATTTCAGAAGATAATTTACACCTTGTACAAAAAGAGGCTCGCGAAGTTGTTAAAAAATCTCTAAGTTCTGCTTCGTAATTTTGCTAAACACCTTTTATAGATGCAACAAAAACTTATAGAATGCTAAAAGTCTACAAAAAAATATTTCAAACTAAAAACACCAAACAATTTGCTTTTATTGGAATTATAAGTCGCTTTCCTCAGCCAATTTATCAAATGGCTATTTTGTTTGTATCTTATCATTATACTTCTTCTTGGATTATTCCAGCGGCTTTAAGTTCAACTGTGGCGTTATCCTACGCTTTAGCCATTCCTTTTTTAGCATCACTGGTTGACAAATATGGCCAAAGCTATGTCATTTTGCGGCTAACAATTGTATATCTTATTTCTATTACCGGAATTATTGGGGCTTTTGTTTTTTATCTGCCTTACCCATTTTTATTTTTATTTGCTGCCACTTCTGGCATTTCCCAATATTATTATGGCTCACTAACTAGAACAAGATGGAATTGGCTAATAAAAAATCCTAAATTACTTCATACCGCCTACGCCTTTGAGGGGGCAGCCGATGATTTTGTTTTTATTTTAGGTCCAGTTATAGGAGTTATTTTAGCAACTGGACCACAACCAATTATTTCTTTAATAATTATCTTCTTTATAGCTGGAATAGGAAATTTACTCTTTTGGTCTCTAAAATCTACTGAACCGCCTATTATAAAAATAAAAGCTGAAATAATTGAAAAAAATAAAACCTTAGCAAAACCAGTTATTACAATACATGGTGCGTCTTTTTGTATAGCAGTTGCTTGCATTTTAGGAATTAATTTTGGTTTAGTTGATGTGGTCATTTCTGCTATTTACACAAACTCTGGACAGGCTTCTCTCTCTGGCTTTATTTTAGCAATTGGTTCTATTTCATCTTTAATTAGCGGTTTGCTTTATGGGTTAATTCATATAAATATGCCTCAAACTAAAAGAATGCTTATTCTAACCATCGCTGCTACACTAATTTTAGCTAATTATATATATCTTTATAATAATATATACCTAATTCCTTTAATTATCTTTTTATCTAGTTTTGTAATAGCGCCTATTTTCACTTGTTTAAACATCCTTATGAAAGATATTGTGCCAGATGCTAGGCTAACGCAAGGTTTTTCATGGATAAGTTCAGCTGTTAATCTAGGAATAGCCACAGGCTCACTAATTGCTGGAATTACTATAGACCATATATCTATAAAAGTAAGTTTAATTATTTTAGTTATTATTATGATTTTATGGAACACAATATCTTACCCTTGGGCAAAAACTCTTAAAATAAATCAATATTTATAAACATTAAATATTCTATTTTGCAATTTAATACATATTTATTTTGTTTATTATATAACAGCTGATAGCATAGAAGAATGGTGGTAAATAATAATAAAATCAATAATAGAGTTAATAAGAACATCCAAACCAATAATAGAATTAATAAAAATATTAAACAAAAAAATATATCATTTTTTATATCTATATTTTTAATATTTCTTTTTTTGACATTCAGTTTCATCCAAGATCCAAAATTAGTTTTAGCAAATGACCTTGTAGCTACTATAGATGAAGTTAAAACAAAATATGAACCTATGCAAATAATAAATCAAATAACTGACCCAACCAATTTGCTCACAGCCGATAAAGTGCAAATTCAAAACTCCTTTGATAAAGCAAAAAACACCACTGATATAAAAGTTTATTGCGTTTTTGTGCCAGATTTCACTAATCCATCTGACCCAGACTCATGGATTCAACAAACAGCTGCTTTGTCTAATTTTAGCAGCAAATCTGTGCTATTTGCAGTGGCCACGCAAAGTGGAAAAACTGCTATATTTATTCCAAACGATTCAGAAAAATTGCATAAACATAATTTAGATACTGTTTCACCAGCAGTAGTCCAGCTGCTTTCTAATTCACTCTGGTCTGAGGCAACGATTGAATTTGCTAAAGAAATTTCCGCTCAAGCTGATGCTAATTCCTTGCCTTTATATTTAATAGTATTTATAATAGTTATTATTTCAGGAGCAATTATAGGATTACTATATTTAATTTTTTTCCGAAAAAAAGATTCTAAAATAAATAAACCTAAACGCTTAAAAAAGACCGCTAGCATTTAGCCGAGCAAAAAGAATTTTTGGGCTTCTTTTACACCGTTTATTGCTTGTTCAACATCATTTTTATTATTATAAAGACCTAAAGAAAATCTAGTAGATGAACTAACAGCAAATCTTTTATGTATAGGAATAGCGCAGTTATGACCCACTCGGCAAACAATTCCTAAATCATCTAAGAATTGCCCTAAATCATGCGGATGGATATTTTGAGACACAAAAGAAACAACTCCTATTCTATTGTTTATTTTTTTTGGTCCTAAAATTTCAATTCCATCAATTTTCTGCAAATCTAATAAGCTTTCTGTTAAATATTTTTCATGAATTTCAATATTCTTCAAACCAATATTATTTAATAAATCTATTACTAGGCCAAAAGTTATTAATTGAGAAATTGGCGGGGTGCCTGCCTCTAAACGGGCTAAATCGCTTTTATAAATTAATTTAAAATCATAACTTCGACAATCTGACTTATCTTTATTTTTGCTATTAATACTTAAATCGCTGTCAGAAAAAATAGCAGGGGGCAAAACAATATCATCAACAGTTCCTCCGCCTACAAAAAAATTAGGGAAATTTTCAATAATTTCATTCTTACAATACAAAAAACCCAACCCGGTTGGTCCATAAACTTTATGAGCTGAAAACGCTGCCATATCACAATCAATATCTAAAAAGTCTACTCCAATATGCCCTACAGATTGAGCTGCATCAAGCACAAAATCAGCCCCCACTTTATGAACCAACCGAGCAATATCTTTAACAGGCGTTATAGAACCTGTGATATTTGAAATATGCGTTAACGAAACAACTCGCGTTTTTGAAGTTATTTTTTCCGCCACAAACGGTAGCTCAATTTCACCATTATCATTTACATCTATCCATTTTATTTTCGCGCCAGTTTTTTTAGACAATTCAATCCATGGTAAAATATTTGAATGATGCTCAGCAAGACTCAACAAAATTTCGTCCTGGAATGACAATTTATTATAATAATAACTAGCTGCCATATTTAAAGAAGCAGTGGCCCCAGAAGTGATTAATAACTTATTTTCACCTGTTTGGCCTGTGACAAATTTTAAAACTTTTTGACGGGATTCTTCATATAGTTCAGTGGCATTTGCCGAAAGATGACTTATTCCTCTAGAGATATTAGAATATTTTTTTAAAGAAAAATCATTAGCAGCTTCAATAATTGTCTTTGGTTTTAAGGCAGAAGCAGCCGTGTCTAAATAAACTAATGGTTTATTATTGTATAATGTTTCAATTTCGGGAAAATAGCTTCTAAATTGACTAATATTTTTCACTAAATAAAACTCAAACGCGAAATTTCAAAAAATTCATTTACAAACTAAGCAAAACGACGATTTTTCAATAAATAATTATCAGTAATTATTTTTGGATCAGTTTTTCCTTCCACAGAACTTTTAGTGATAATAACCTCAGTTATATCTTCTCTTGAAGGAATTTCAAACATAATAGGCTCTAAGGTTTTTTCCATAATAGAACGCAAACCTCTAGCGCCTGTTTTAAATGCAAAAGCTTGACTGACTATTTGCAAAAGTGCTTCCTTTTCAAATTTGAGTTTAACATCATCTAAAGCAAAAAGTTTTTTAAATTGTTTTACTAATGAATTTTTCGGTTCTGTTAAAATTTTCAACATAGCATCTTTATCAAGCGTTTCCACAGAAGTTATAACTGGTAAACGACCTATCAACTCAGGAATAAGTCCAAATTTTTGCAAGTCTTCTGGACGAACATCTTTATAAGGATTATAATCAACTTCCCCCTTTTTGATTTCTGCTCCAAAACCAATTTTAGCCTCAGTGCTGCGAGACTTAAGAATTTCCGCTAAACCTTCAAAAGCGCCTCCAACTATAAATAAAATATCCTTCGTATCTATTTGAGTGGTCTCTTGACCAGGGTGTTTTCTGCCACCCGTCATTGTTTTAGTGGGAATATTAGCAATAGTTCCCTCAATTATTTTAAGTAAAGATTGCTGAACACCCTCTCCTGAAACATCTCGAGTTATAGACGGATTATCTCCACGACGAGAAATTTTGTCAATCTCATCTATATAAATTATACCCTTAGCTGCTTTATCAACATCAGAATCAGCATTTTGAACTAAACGAACCAAAATATTTTCTACATCTTCTCCAACATAACCTGCTTGGGTTAAAGTTGTGGCATCAACAATTGCAAAAGGCACTTTCATAATTCTAGCCAATGTCTGAGCTAAATATGTTTTGCCTGTGCCTGTGGAACCAATAATTAAAACATTGGCTTTATTTAGTTCAGTAGAATCTTTGGAAAGTCCTTCTTCTTCTGCCAGAATTCTTTTATAATGATTATAAACCGCTACACTTAAAGCTCTTTTTGCAGCCTCTTGACCAATAACATATTCACTTAAAGAATCAAATACTTCTTTTGGGGTAGGCAAATTATCAATTTCAATAACTTTAGATTTTTTCTTTTGTTTAGGTGATTGATCAGCCTTTAAAATATTGACCGAAATATTAACGCATTCATTACATATATAAACACCAGGTCCTTCAATAAGTCTATCTACTAAACTTTGCTGACGACCGCAAAATGAACAGACCAATTCAGTTTCAAAATGATTAATTGTCATCTTGTTTTTTTCTATAATCTAACACCGAATCTATTAGACCATATTTCTTGGCAGATTTAGCGTCTAAAATTTTATCTCTTTCAATATCTTTTCTAATTTGATCAATTGACATATTGGAATGTTTTTCTAAAGTTTCTTCCAACCACGCTCTCATGCGCAAAAGTTCGTTAGAATGAATTTCTATATCAGAGGCCTTAGCATATTGTCCGCCGCTAATTGCTGGCTGATGAATCAAAACTCTAGCATTTGGCAGTGCTAAACGTTTGCCTTTTTC
>JAITRN010000058.1 GCA_031288355.1 Candidatus Opitulatrix roisinitermitis
GGCGGGGTATTTTATTACGCTTTTGGCAGTTTTTGTGATATTCATTTTGGCTTTATAATATTCTGAGAAATCTTTATGAACGTCTAAATGATCAGGTTCTATTGGCAAAAGAACAGCGATGTTAGGAGAGTATTTACAATCCCATAATTGAAAAGAGCTTAATTCAAAAATAACTATATCATTTGGTTTTATTTTATCTAAAATATCTAGGGCAGGGGTTCCTATATTGCCAACTAAGTGAACAGTTTTTTTAGTTTGATTAGACGAATTTTCTAGTTTTATAGCTTCATTTAAAATACTATAAATCATAGATGAAACAGTTCCTTTGCCTTTTGTGCCTGTGACACCAATTATTTTAGCTGGACATTTAGCGAAAAATTCGTTAGTTGAAGACCAAATTTTTAAATTTTTAGCAAATTTATTGGGGTTTATCCCTGGAGATCTAATAACGGTAAATTCGTTAGGTATTTGGTTGATATTTGGATATTTAGGATTATTATCATCAAAAAACCGGCATTGTCCAAATTTGGAAAAATATCTCCAAGCAGCTTTGCCTTCAAGCCCTGTGCCAGCAATAGCATATTTTTTTGTTTTTAGCATAAATTATTTCGTCGATTGAGTATTTCGTTCTTCGGCTAGACGGCCTATTAGATGGCTAGGGGCAGCATATTCTATATAAACATTAACTATGTCGCCAGAGTTGATAGTTTTATTAGAAGTAAAATGAACTAATATGCCGTGTTCTTCTCGGCCAGTGATTCTTTTAGTTTGCTGATCTTTTCTGCCGTGTGCATTTTCTGTTAAAACTTTGACAATTTTGTTTTGATAAGTTTTGTGTTTATCTAGCATAATTTTAGATTGCAATTTTGCTAATTGGTCAAACCTCTTTTTAACTGTTGCTTTGTCTAGTTGGGGTAGTCGGGCAGCTGGAGTGCCGGGTCTAGTGGAATATATAAAAGTGTAAGCTGATAGAAATTTAGTTTGGTCAATAACTTCTAAAGTTTTTTGAAAATCGCTGTCAGTTTCGGTCGGAAATCCAACAATTATATCAGTGGTAATTTCAATATTGGGTATTGAAGAACGCAATTTTTGAACGATTTTTTGAAAGTGAGAAATTTTATAAGACCTTTTCATATCTTTTAGAACCTTGTCAGACCCGCTTTGCAAAGGCAAATGAATAGACGGCATAATATTTGGCCTTTTAGACATAATCTCTATAACATCATCAGTGAAGCTAGCCGGATGAGGGGACATAAAACGGAGCCTTTTTAGATCTCGAATAGCTGAAATTTTGTCTAGAAGCTGAGCAAAATTTATTTTTTCTTCTGCTTTTGTTGCTTTATTGCCATAGGAATTTACATTTTGCCCTAAAAGGGTTATTTCACAATAGCCGTTTTTAACCAAAGATTTAACTTCATTTAAAATGTCATCAGACTGTCTGTCTATTTCTTTGCCTCGTAAAGTCGGCACTATACAAAATGTGCATCTTTCATTGCAGCCAACACTTATAGAAACCCAAGCTGACACAGGATTGGAGCGAACAACTGGTAAAGTGGACGGAAAGACTTCTAAATGTTCGGCTATTTCAACAGCATTTTTAGCGTTATGTTTTACTCGGTTAATCAAAACAGGCAAAGATTGTAAATTATTTGTGCCAAAAACTATGTCAACCCAAGGGGCTTTTTTTATGATATTTTCTCTATCGAGCTGAGCTAAACAGCCCGCCACAGCAATTATCATATTTTTAGAATGCCTTTTTTTGTCTAAAAGCTGGCCCAAATTTCCATATAATCTAGTTGCTGCCGCTTGCCTAACAGCGCAAGTGTTTATAACAACTATGTCAGCTTCTAGATCTTTGAAATTTTTAGGTTCAGGTGCTTTTTTATAGTGTAAATTTTCTAAAAGACCTCCTATGCGCTCAGAATCGTGCTCATTCATCTGGCAGCCTAGGGTTTTAATATAGTATGTTTTCACTTATAATAGTATAGCATTTAACCTAAGTATAGTATTTAACTAAAAATATTTAATTCATCTATTATTTGTTCGCTAGTCCAGCCGTATAATAAGGCTTTGTGATAAATAGCAGGTTTGCTGAGCAAATTTATATATTTTTGAACAAATTTGTGTAATAGATTATTATATTCATTTGTTGGGATTTTTGTTATAGAACAATATATGGTTTCTCGACTAATGCCTTTAGCTAAAAGCTTTTTTTCAATAAAAGGTTTAGCCTTATATTTCTTCAGACAAGATTTTATAATTTGATAAGCGTATTCTTTATCATTTATTAATTTTAGCTTTTCTAATTTTGCTATACTGGTATCTATATCTGTTTTCTCATAGCCTTTATCTATAAGTTTATACAATAAATGTTTTTTGGAAATAGACCATCTGTCCAGATAAGACAAAGACCATTCAAAAGCGCTTTTTCTAGAAAATGTTTTAGATTTATTTTTTGCTTGCTGCAATTTTGGCTTTATCAATTTTGGCTTTGTCGGTTTCGAATTTATCATTTTTGTCAGATTTTTCTTGGTTTAGCTTTTGATTGATTTCTTGCATAATTTTTTCAGCAATATCTGGCCTATTAACTAAAAGTTGGCGAGCCTGAGATTTTCCTTGTCCTAGTTGGCTGTCTTTATACGTATACCATGTGCCAGATTTTTCAACGACTCCTAAATCAGTTCCTATATCTAAAATGGAGGATTCATTAGAAATCCCCAATCCATAAATTATATCAAATTCCACTCTTTGAAAAGGCGGAGCCACTTTATTTTTGACAATTTTAACAGCTGTGCGATTGCCAACTGTTTTGTCGCCTTCTTTTATAGCTGCAATACGCCTTATATCTATTCGAATTGTTGAATAGAATTTCAAAGCTTTGCCGCCAGTGGTTGTTTCAGGGGAGCCAAACATAACTCCTATTTTATCTCTTAACTGATTTATGAATATAGCTGTGGTGCCAGAAGTACTTAAAGCAGATGTCATTTTCCGCAAAGCTTGGCTCATAAGACGAGCTTGTAGACCTATATGATTATCGCCCATTTCGCCGTCTATTTCAGCTTTAGGGGTCAGAGCAGCCACCGAATCTATAACTATTAGGTCAATTGAATTACTTCTAATAAGTGTGTCAGCTATTTCCAGGGCTTGTTCGCCGGTGTCTGGCTGAGAAACTAAAAGTTCGCTACATTTAACTCCAAGTCTAGAAGCATATTCTTTATCTAGAGCATGTTCAGCGTCTATAAAAGCAGCTGTTCCGCCAGTTTTTTGGCATTGGGCAACGCAGTGTAAAGCCAAAGTGGTTTTTCCAGACGCTTCTGGGCCAAATATTTCTATAACTCTTCCTTTTGGGAGTCCTCCGACGCCTAATGCTAAGTCAACAGCTAAAGAACCAGTAGAGGTGGTTTGGATATTCACAGTTTGGTTATCACCTAATCTCATAACAGAGCCAACTCCAAATTGTTTATTGATTTTTTCTAACGCCTCATTAAGGTTCCTGTTTTTATTTGATATATTATTTTTATCTGACATATTTTTCCTTTACTTTTTGAATTTATATTTAAAATTTATTTATGTAATAAAAGATTGCCAGATAAAAAAGTCAATTTCAAGCTTTTTATAAAATTTGTTAAAATGTTTAAATTGTTGAAAGTTATTTTTGACCCTATTTTTAATCATTCTAAATAATTTAAATTTTTAGTAATTTAAATTTAGTTTTAGCAATTTTTTCTAAACTATTTAAATCTTGAACGGTTTTTAAATTATTTTGTTCAGGATAAATCATTATTTTTTTAATTTTCTCTTTTTTGATGTTTTTGGAAAACACCTCTGATAAATTGTCAGATTTTAAAAAGTCTAGCAAAATAGCATTTTCTATAGCAATTTCCCAGCTCTGGTGCGCTAATATATGTTCATATTTGCGGCCGTTTTGGTAAATAAATTCGCTAACATTTTTTAAATATTCTTCATTGTTGTCACCGCCATTATCATCACCATAAGTATTTGTATGGCTGTGAATATTATTGTTTTTAGGAAATGGTATAAGTAAGCTTGCTTTACGGCGTTTTTTAATAATCACTAAAAGCGCAATTAAGATAATTATCAAAAATATTAGTCCAAAGGCAAGCCATTGTGCAAAAACAGACAAAGAATTATTTTCAGCTTCTGCAGCAAGGTGAAGTTGATAGAAAATATGTATAGAGTCCCCTTTGCTAGGAGCATTTTGTGAAGCAATGCATAATCCCGAAATAACATCTTTCGGCTGTATATTAGGCGTTAAATTGCTTTTGTCTAAGGCTGAATTATTAGACAAACATATTTCAATTTCAGACAAGCTATTACCCGCTTTTATGCCTCCAAAGAGCTGTATATCGCCGTTTTCTTCAAGACTAATGGCAATATTTGCCGCTTCAAATATCCATTCTTTATTTGTTGTAGCGGTCATTTTGATATCATTGTCTAAAAGTATAGCTCCATCAGCATGAATTGTGGTATTTTGAGATTGTAAATTTAAATTTCCACTAACAAATTTTAAACTTCCTTTGGTATATATGGCACCTTTGGTTGATACTCCTTGTTCAACAGTAACAGAATTTATAGTTAAAAAATCACTAGAAGTTCCTAAAAGCGTTAGATAATTAGAAAAATTAGCGTCTATTGCTTTGAAAAAATTACTGCCTTTATATATTAAATTTACAGTTCCGACGGGTGTGTATAAAATCTTGTCAGAAGCTTGAACATTATCTAAAGTTACAGTATTAGTGGAAATATCTAACATTATATTGCCTTTTCCTTCTAAATTGCATGATGTTTTGTTAGCATTTAGGCTACAAGCAGTATTTCCGTCATTATCAATTAATTCAATAGAATTTTTATCCACTTTGTTTTGTTCGGTGTTTTTTTCTTGATCTTGATCTGTTTGATTTTGCCCTTGATTTTGAGCCTGATCTTCAGCATATGATTTTTGCAAAGTGCCGAAACTCCCGAAGCTAAAATTAAAAACCGTTAAAGAAAATAAGACGAAAATGAAAAAACTGAGGATTAAAGGGTTGTTAATAGTCAAATTTGAAATTAAAAAATTTATAACATATTTGCGTTTTTTCACCTATTTAGTTTATCATTAATAAGTGGAGCCTTTTGTATTTTCAGAAATTTATTCTCATTTAAATAAATCATTAGAAAATATTAAAAAATCTCTAAATTTGCCAATTTTGAATAAAAAGATTATTGATCTAGAAAGCGAATTGTCTAATGGGGACATTTGGGGTGATCATTTATATGCCAGCAAATTATCACAAAAATTGTCAAATCTAAAAGCTAAAAAGGATAAAATAAACAATTTATCTAAGGCTTTACAAGAAGTTGAAGATTTTTTTGAATTAGCTAATAGCGAAAATGACAGTTTGGCCTTAGATTCGGTATCTAAAACGGTTAAAGCCTTGGAAATAGAAATTAGTGATTTATCTATTTTAACGTTGCTATCTGGCAAATATGATAATTTAGGTGCTATTATGTCTTTTAGAGCAGGCGCCGGCGGAGTGGAGGCCTGTGATTGGACTCAAATGCTTATGAGAATGTATGAAAGATTTTGTGATTCCAATAATTGGGGTTTTAAAATTTTAGA
>JAITRN010000078.1 GCA_031288355.1 Candidatus Opitulatrix roisinitermitis
AATCCTTCAACTCTTTTTACTAACACGGTGTGGAATAATCACGTGGTTTTAGTGAAAAATCAGGCTTCTAAAGATGCTTTGATAGCTGGCGGAGCACCAGCCGATAGTGTGCAGATAAAAGTTTAATAAAAACTTTCTATTTTTTATCTTTCAACATTTTTCAAATTTCCACAGCATTTGTTTAGAAAAGTTTAAATTGCTAAATTTTTTATATGAAATGCAATATAAAAAATAATTTAGTAAACAATTGGAAATTTGAGTATAAAAAAGCAAAAATTGAGAATAGCCATAATAAAAATGGTCATAATAGTGTAAAAAACATTCATAGAAGAATATTCTTCACTGTTATAGGAAGCGTTGTTATAGCTATTTTAGCTGTTGTTACTGTTATAAGCGTTCCTAGCAAACATGATTATTTATCTTATGCCGCTGAAACGCCAACTGGAGCTGGCTGGAATTTTGATTGGACGCCGCATGGTTTTGCAGGCGTTCGGACTTGGTTAGGGGGCTTTGATTTAGGCGACGGCAGAAAAGGTTATTGCGTGGAAGTTGGCTTAGCTGCTGGAAGCCCAGGAGATTATCCGGGGAGTTCCGGCTATTATTTGAATGATTCAAGATTGGGTTATTTAGTTGGAGCTTATGGTTCTTCAAACGATTATTTAGTTCAAGCAGCATTAGCTTCAGCTATTCACCAATTAACGGATACCGGAATTTATTGGCCAGTTATTCAAGCTAATTTACCAGCAGATATAAGATCCAAAATGAATGAATTTATAGATGAATCTGAAAATAAAATTCTAAATCCGTCAAGTTTGTCAGGCAGTTCTTGGGAATATACTGCGGCTAAAAGATTAGGCAATGTTGTTATTCCAACGACTAAAAACACTAAAAATAATTCACTTCCTAAAAATTATAAAGCCACTATAACAGGCCCAGCAGTTTTTAAATTAAATAATTCAAAAACTTATTATGGTTCGAATAATGGAACAAGTCTTGCTAAATTAAATTGGATTGCACAAAATAGCGGAGATATAACAGTTAAATTTGATTTTGAATATGAGCCTGTTCAAGTATGGAAATCAGAAGTTCCAGGGCTTCAGCCTATGGTGGAAGTTCCTGATTATAAAATAAATCATGTTGTAAAAGAAGTTAAATTTGGGGTGTCTGATAAAATAAATCCTGAATTATCGACTTCTGCTAATACAGGAAATTCAAAAGTTTTGCCAGGTGTTGATATAAGCCGAGAAGACGGAGGAGTTTATAGAGCCAAAGGTGAAGCGGCGTTTGATAAAATAACTGTTTGGGCTAAGGAAGGCTCATGGATTGCTGATAATAATTTTAATTTAATTCCTGTGACCTTAACAGGCACGCTTTATGGCCCCTATAAACAATCAAAAAATTGGCGGCAAATTCCTGATGAAGAAGATCAGACAAAAGAAGTTGTGACAATTAATCGTGAAATTACCCCAAAGGACTCTGTGGTTTTAGGAGATGATATAATTTTGCCAAATAGCGGAATATATACTTGGCGATGGTCAATTATTTTAGAAAATCAAGCGCAAAAATATAAAAATTATTTTGCTAGCGGCTATGATGATGGTTTATTTAGAAAAGGCGAAACAATTGTTGCTCAGATGGAAGGCAAATTTGTTTCACAAATTTCAAACCGCACAGCCGAGCTAGGCCAAGATTATTTTGATTCTTTGAGGGTTTGGCTGCCTGAAAATGATTTATGGATAGAAGACCAAGCTGTGCGGTTTGAAGGCACGCTTTATGGCCCTTATCGTGATCCAAAACCTTTTGCGCAAAATATAGATTTGGAAGGTCAGCCATTTGCGGATCAGCAGTCTTTGGTTTTCACAGAGTCGGGCAGCAAAAGATCTCAAACTTCGGCATCTTTAGAACCCGGGTTTTATGCATGGAATTGGGTTATGCCTTATAATCAGTCGATTAAATTGAATCAAGTGGATTTATCCGATGGATTTTTTCAAGAAAACGAAACGATAAGTGTTTTATGGGAAATAACTCATTATTCGAAAATGCAAGAATATAATATAAATTCTGGCGGCCGCGTTTTTGATACTGTGAAAATATCGGGTATGCCAGAAAATCATACAGAATTTAAAGGTCTAGAAGACACTAAATGGAAGTCTGATCTTGATAACGCTCAATATACTATTTATTATTATGGCGAAAAGCCGCCTGAGACTGAAAGCGTTCCTGACCGCGCTATGGCTTTTTATGAAAAAACTTTGCCTGCTCGAAATGGCGAATATGTTATAGGAAAAACAAATGATGACGCAATAATTCCAGTGCGCTGTGGATATTATGGGGCTGTTTATTCTTTTCAAGGAGATGACAGAGTTAAAGCTTTTAGTTCGCCAGCTAATGATATAGATGAGCAATTCTATATAGATTGCGGCAATAATATAATTAAAAATGTTCAAACATTTTCAAAAACCCCTGCCCCTTTGTTGCAAACTTCTGGAACACTGTTGAACAGCAGCGCGTTTTTTGATTTTAATAATTTTTCTGGTTTTAATAATTTTTTTAATCGCAAATTTTTTTAACTATGAAATTTTTTGTCAATATCGGAATAATAGTTTAGTGAAGTATTTAAAAATTTCAGGCATAATTATTGTAAGCTTGCTTTTTGGCTTTATTGGGTTAATTGTTTTTCATTCAAACACTAAATTAGATTCAATAGATTTTAATGAGTTTTTTGACACTGACTTTAATAATAATTATGTTTCTTTTCCAAGAAATAGCGATTTAGAATTGGAAACACAATATTTAAATAATGTTTATTTAGAAGTAGATAATGAAAAAAATAAAATTGCTAAAATTCCAATTGCTAAAATGAATTTATCAATTTCAAATTTAGTTAATAATCCGCCATTTATAAGTCCTCCGAGCGCTAAAATTGCTTATTTCCTAAAAAATTATGGTAATCCATTTGTGGACAATACTGGCTTGGGGATTTTTTTAGCGCATTCTGTGGCTGGAGGCTTTGGTGCTGGAAATTATTTATATGATGAAAAAAAGCAAATTTCTAAGGTGAGAATAGGCGATAAAATAAATATTGTGGATAACAAAAATATAGTTGTTAAGCAGTTTATAATTAATGATTTTAGAATTTTTAAAAAGTCAGAACTATCAAAAAATACTGATATATGGGCTAATTGGTGGAAAAAGAATAATCAAATGGTTTTTATTACATGCTGGAACAGGCCAAACCAAGATTGGTTTAATTCAGACAATTTTGTAATTTATGCATATAAAAGATAGTCAAGTTTATAAAATTTATTAAAATGAATATATGACTAAAAAAGTAGGAATTTTGGTTGTTGACGGTTCAGAAGATATTGAATTATTTACTCCTATTGATATTCTGAATCGGGCAGGGGCTGAAATTTTTGTTTTATCATGTAATTTAAAGAATCAAGAAGACAATTTTCATATTTTGACTAAGTCCAATGTTAAAGTTGTATGTGACAATTCCTTATATCAAAATGAATTGAAAGTTTTAGAAATTGTTAAAAGTTTAGATTGTGTTATTATTCCTGGTGGAAAAATATTAGAAGGCTTTTATGGAGACAAACCTATAGATCAAATTCCTCAATCTTTGAATAACGTCAGGTCGATTTTGCTGGAAAAAGCTCAGGATAAAAATTTTTTATTTGGTTCAATTTGCGTGTCCACAGGGGGAGTATTAGAGCATTGGGGTATTATAGACCCTAATAATTATAAATATACCGGATATCCAGGAACTAGCAAAAATATAACAGGTGCCCCATATGAAATATCTTTGCCAGACAATTGTGCAGGCTTAGTTTCGGCTAATTCACCCAGTTCAGCTATGGTTTTTTCATTGTTTTTAGTTTCAATACTTTATGGTACTAATAAATCAGACCAAATTGCTAATGATATATTGTTTTTTGACAATTCGCATACTTAAGATATATTTTCTATTTACTATATAATTCAAAGGGCTTGTAGGTATATTTTTCTTGTTTTGTCAAATTTTTTGTTAGGTTTCTTGATTTTTGTTATTTTTATGTTATCATAAGTATATGTGCTGTTTTGGAAAAAATTATAGAAGAAACAGCAATATAGTTCGTAATATCTAAATTTATGTTCTAAATCTTGTGAAAAGTTTAAATTTATGATATTATAAATTATAGACAGAGAATACTTACAGTTTAATTCTTGTTCTTTCCAAAGACCTTTGGTGTTCTGCACCAAGGGTCTTTTTTTCTGCTCTTTTTTGAAAATAATCTTAATAATAATTTATACGAATAATTTTTTAGCGTGATAAACTTGTAGTATGGAAATTCAAATTTCGGGTCAGCATATTAAATTAGATCAAAAATTTAAAGGTATTGTTGAAAAAAAATTAGCTAAAGTGTCTTATTATATTCCTGAAGCTGATTTAGTTAGAGTTGAAGTTAAAGAACAAGGAAATCCTTCTAGAGCACAAGAAGCAGAAAAAGTGGAAATTACTATTTCTGGAAAAGGCTCTATATTTCGTTCAGTTTCTCAGTCAAGCGATAGATATTCTGCTCTTGATGAAGCGTTATATAAATTATATGAACAATTGAGAAGAGCTCATGATAAATTTTTGACATTACGGAATAAAGGCTCGGTTAAGTTTTTAGAAGTTTTATCACCTAATGCTGAAGATATAAAAAACGCTAAAAGAAATGTTTCTAAATCAGCTATAGATGAAATGGATGCAAAATATAATCGTTATGCCGAAGAACAATTAGCGGGCAATTTGATTGTTCGTTCAAAAGTTCATAAAACAAAGCCTATGAGCAAAGAAGAAGCCATTTATCATATGGAAATGTTAGGTCATCCTTTTTTTATATTTATTGATAAAAACAGTTTAAGACCGTCTTTGGTTTACGCTCGACGAAATTGGAATTACGGCGTTTTGGAATTAGAAGTGATAAACGACGCTGAGGAAGTAGAACAGTAAATTTATGTCAATAGTTGATAAATTATTAAGAGCAGGTGAGGGCAAAAGATTAAAAAAGCTTCAAAAAATTGCTGATGAAGTCAATCAACTGGAGGCAGAATATGAATCATTGTCTGATAAAGAATTGCGTGGATTGACTTCTGAATATAAAGAGCGTTTTCAAAATGGAGAAAAACTAGACGACCTTATAACTGAAGCATTTGCGTCTGTTAGAGAGGCAGCTAAAAGAACTTTGGGTCAAAGGCATTTTGATGTTCAGATTATGGGCGGTGCAGCACTTCATTATGGTAATATTGCTGAAATGAAAACGGGTGAGGGCAAAACTTTAGTTGCCACTTTGCCCGCTTATTTAAATGCAATATCGGGCAAAGGCGTTCATATTGTGACAGTTAATGACTATTTAGCATCATATCAATCTGAACTTATGGGTCGAGTTTTTAGGTTTTTAGGTATGTCAGTTGGTTGTATAGTAAGCAATCAAACTCCAGAAATTAGAAGAAAACAGTATGATGCAGACGTAACTTATGGCACAAATAATGAATTTGGTTTTGACTATTTAAGAGATAATATGGCTTGGCAGTCAGTTGATTTAGTTCAAAGACAGCATTTTTTTGCAATAGTTGATGAGGTCGACTCGATTTTGATAGACGAAGCCAGAACTCCTTTAATTATTTCAGGTCCTGCTCCATCTGATAATAATAAATGGTATCGTGAATTTGCTAGAATTAGTAAAAAATTGACTAAAGACACTGATTATGAAGTTGATTTGAAAAAGAGAACTGTGGCTTTATTAGAATCAGGCATTGAAAAAATAGAAAAAGATTTAGGTATTGATAATCTTTATGAATCGTTAAATACACCTTATTTGACATTTGCTAACAACGCTGTTAAAGCTAAGGAATTATTTTTTAGAGATAAAGATTATATTGTTGCAAACGGTGAAGTTTTGATAGTTGATGAACATACAGGCCGTGTTTTAGAAGGTCGGCGGTATTCAGAGGGCATTCATCAGGCTATTGAAGCCAAAGAAAGTGTGGAAATAAAAGAGGAAAATCAAACTTATGCCACAATAACTTTGCAAAATTATTTTAGAATGTATGAAAAGCTTTCGGGAATGACAGGAACTGCTGAGACTGAAGCAGCCGAATTTCAAGGTACATATAAATTAGGTGTAATTCCTATACCAACTAATAAACCTATGATTAGAGAAGACAAATCTGATTTGGTTTTCAGAACTAATAATGGAAAAATTGCTGCTATTATTGCCGATGTTAAGGAGCGCAATGATTCAGGTCAGCCAATATTAGTGGGAACAACATCTGTGGAGGGCTCTGAAGAAATTTCTAAAAGTCTTAAAATGGCTGGTATACAGCATAATGTTTTAAATGCCAAAAATCATAGTCGTGAAGCTTCAATTATAGCGATGGCTGGTCGAAAAGGCGTTGTGACTGTCGCAACAAACATGGCTGGACGAGGAACTGATATTATGCTTGGAGGCAATGCTGAATTTTTAGCAATTCAAACCATGAAAGATAAAGGGTTTGATTCTTTAGAGAATCCAGAAGAGTATGAAAAGGCTTGGCCAAAAGAATTAGCAGCAGCCAAAAAAAAGTGCGCGAAAGAACATGATGAAGTTGTGAAATTAGGCGGTTTGTATGTTTTAGGAACCCAAAGACACGAATCGCGCCGTATTGACAATCAGCTTAGAGGCCGTTCAGGCCGTCAAGGAGACCCAGGCCTTTCAAGATTTTATTTATCTATGGAAGATGAACTTATGCGTTTGTTTAATTCAGATATGGCTCAAAGAGTTATGGAATTGACCAATATGCCTGAAGATATGCCTATTGAGTCTAAAATGGTTTCAAAATCTATTTTACGTGCTCAAACCCAAATAGAGGCTCGTAACTTTGAAATAAGAAAAAATGTTTTAAAATATGATGATGTTATGAATCGTCAAAGAGAAGTCATGTATGGTCAGCGGCATAGAATTTTGTCTGGCGAAGATTTGTCAGACCAAATTCAGGATTTTATTGAACAAGTTATTTCTTCTATAATAGAATTTCAAACTAATGGAATGGTCCCAGAGGAATGGAATTTGCCAAATTTGCTAAATTCAATTTCAGCTGTTTATACGCCAACCATAACTATTGATGAACTCATTGAATCAGCTGGCTCAATAGCTTCTTTATCTACAGAATTTTTAATAGAAGAATTTATTGCTGATGCTAAATTAGTTTATAAAAAACGTCAGGATGAAATTGGCGAAGAAACTTTACGAGAATTAGAAAGACGAGTTCTTTTGTCTGTTTTAGATAGAAAATGGAGAGAGCATTTATATCAAATGGATTATTTGCGTGAAGGAATATCTCTTAGAGCTATGGCGCAAAAAGATCCTTTAGTGGAATATACTAATGAGGGCTCTAGATTGTTTGCTGAAATGAATGAACAAATTGTTTCTGAATCCATTAGTTTTCTGTTTCATTTTCAAGTTAAGATTTCAACTCCAGAGGAACAAGCTTCTGAAAAACAGAAAGAAATTCAGCAAGCAAAACAGCGTCAATCTAATGTTGAATATATTTCGCCCGATGAAGACGGTGTGACAAAGACCAAAGATTCTCAAAAATTAAATAAAAAATCTTCTAATCATAATAATCAAACTAATAATAACTCTGCTAATAATTCAGCTAATAAAGATCAAGCTAAAAAAACTAATGCTGATGGAAAGATTTATGCAAATGTTAAGCCTAATCAGCCGTGTCCTTGCGGTAGTGGGAAAAAATATAAAATGTGCCATGGGAGAAAGTAGTTTTTTAAAATCGCCTATTGAGCTGGAAGTGGAACAAAAAAAACATCTTCCTTGGGGTTATATAATTATTATTATATCAACGTTGGTTTTGCCATATTGGATAGGCCGAAACACCGCTTTGTTATATACGGTAATTCCGCGTTTAAATCCAGTTATTTATTTATTGATAGGTCAAGTATCCGCTATTTTGCCCCTGTTGGCAATTATTTTGTTAATTGGGTTAAAAGCGAAAAAGATTACTTTTGTTTTTTTTGTTTTAGCATTTTCAGGTGTTCAATTTTTATGTGGTTTTACTTTTTTAAAAACTAATTTTTATGATTCTACTCAAATTGTCTTTGGCTCACGAGCTAATTTAGCAAATGCTATATCTATAGGAATTATTGCCGCAATAATAATATTTATAATTTATATTATATTTGTTTTAATTTCTTATATAGTAATTTCCAGGCAGTCTAATTTGGTTTGGATTACGCAAGCTAAATATAATTGGATTTTCTTTTTATTTTTTCAGATTATAGGTTTTCTTATAACTTATAATTTGTCAGTAGTCTGGCAGTTGATAGCTTAAAAAAATAGTATAAACTGTATATATGGATGGAGTAAATTTATTATATGCTGAGGCGGAAGAAAGATCAAGAATAGTCTCAAACCCTAGATATGAAATTGCCCTGGATTTGTCAGTTGAAGAAAATGCTTTCTCTACCATAACCAATATATCTTTTGATGCAGTTAAGGGAACAACGACTTTTGTTGATTTTATATGTCAAAAAGTATATTCAATAGTTTTTAATGATTCTGAGCTTGATCCAAAAGATGTTTATAAAAATAATAGAATTACACTAACTGATTTGGGTTCTAAAAATAATTTAGTGGTTCGTGCGCTTTGTAATTATAGCAACACCGGCGAGGGTTTGCATAAATTTGTTGATCCCTTGGATAAACAGACTTATTTAACATCTCAATTTGAAGTAGCTGATTCATGTCGAGTTTTCGCCTGTTTTGAGCAGCCCGATTTGAAAGGAACTTTTAAATTCACTATCACAGCTCAATCTGACTGGGAAGTTATTTCTAATATGCCAACTCCCCAGGCGCAAAAAGCGTCCTTTTTAGCGTATAACGGAGCAGAATGTTCTATATGGTCTTTTCGAGCAACCCCGCTGCTTTCCACGTATGTAACAGCAGTCGTGGCAGGGCCTTTTGTCAAATGGAGGGACTATTTAATTAATGCTGATGGCAGGACTATACCTTTAGGAGTTTTTTGTCGTAAATCGCTAGCCCAATATATGGATGCGGAAAATATTTTTGCTATAACTAAAATTGGTTTTGATTTTTTTGCTAATGAGTATAATTTCCCTTACCCATTTGAGAAGTATGATCAAATTTTTTCACCTGAATTTAATGCTGGTGCTATGGAAAATGCCGGTTGTGTGACAGTTCGTGATGATTATATTTTTCGTTCAAAAGTTTCAGATTCTTCTAAAGCACGCCGAGATGAAACCCTTCTGCATGAATTAGCTCATATGTGGTTTGGTGATTTAGTTACTATGAAATGGTGGAATGACTTATGGTTAAATGAATCTTTTGCAAATTTCATGTCTTATTATTGCTGTTTGAATGCTACACACTGGACGGATGCCTGGGTTTCATATAATATGATAGAAGAGTCTTGGGGTATGAACCAAGACCAACAATCCACCACTCATCCTATTGTGGCTGAAATACGTGATCTAGATGATATAAGAGTTAATTTTGATGGTATAACTTATGCTAAAGGCGGGGCGGTTCTTCGTCAATTGGTAGCTTATGTTGGGCTGAAAGAATTCTTTTATGGGGTTCGTTCCTATTTAATTAAAAATAGCTATTCTAATGCAACGTTATCAGATTTGATTGCTGAAATAGAGGATAAATCGGGCAAAAATTTGCGTTCTTGGTCTTTGAGCTGGTTAGAAAGAGAAGGGGTTAATACTATTAAACCCGCTGTTTATTTATCAGGCAAAAAAATCTCAAAATTTATTTTGCGCCAATCAGCTGTTCAAGCTCATCCAACTTTGCGTCCTCATAAATTGCGTTTAGGTTTTTATAATGATGTGTCAGGAAAATTAGTTAGAACTCAATATGTTGATGTTGTGATAGACGGACCTTTGACGCACATTTATGAAATTGATGGTATGAAAATGCCGGATCTTTTAATAGTTAATGATGATGATTTAACTTATTCAAAAATACGTTTTGACAAAAAATCATTTTCCACAATTAGCGAGCGTCTAAAAGACGTTGAAGATGCTATGCCTAGAGCTATTATAATCTCTGCTCTTTGGGACATGGTTAGAGATTCTGAAATGTCAGCTAAAAAATTTATAGATATAGTTATGCCTACTTTATTGACAGAAACTTCTCATTCAATAATTTTGAGAACTATATCATTTATTGGTTCAGCAATTGACTTTTATATAGATAGAAATTATAAAGAGCAATATACTAAAAAATGGACTCAATTTTTGCTAAAAGCAGCTAAAACTGCTAAACCTGATTCTTCTCAACAGCTTCAATTAGTTTCCGCTTTGGCTGCTCGGGCGTCTTCAAAAGAAGATGGCGAAATTTTAAGAAAAATTCTTAATGGCCAATTAGTTTTTGAAGGTTTAGAAATAGACCAAGATTTGCGTTGGAAATTAGTTATAGGACAGATACGTTGCGGTGTTGCTAAAAAGCAAGTTGTGGATAGTGAATTAGAAATTGACCCAACAGCTAAAGGCAAATTATTGGCGACATTTGCCGAAGCTTCTATACCTGACCAAAAACATAAAGATAATATTTTAGATCAAATTTTAAATTCAAAAGATTTGTCAAACTATACTTTGGAATATAAAATTTCTGGATTTTTAGATGTTCCAGAATCATCTATTTTAGAAAAATATGTTGATCAATATTATGATTCGATTTCCAATATTTGGGAAGATCGCGATTTTACTACTGCTTCCACAATTGTTACAGGGCTTTACCCCTCTATTTTAGCTAATGAAAAATTATTGAAAAAAGGCAGAGATTGGTTAAGAAATAATTATAATAAACCTGATGCTTTAAAAAGATTGGTTAAAGAAAATATTGACTCTACAGCTCGGGCCTTAAAAGCTCAAAAAGTGTAATTCCGGCAGCTACTGAAACATTAAGTGATTCAACATTTTTATTTATGGGGATTTTAGCAATAAAATCTGATTTTTCTAAAACTAAGCGGGAAATTCCTTTGCCCTCAGATCCTAAAACAAGCAAAATTTTTTCATTTGCTAATTTATTTTTTATATTTTTATCTGTAATATTTGTTTTTCCTTTGCCGTCTAATGACAATATATAAAAATTTTGCGTTTTCAAATATTTAATAGCATTAGCTAATGATGAAACTTTAATTATTTTGCATTTTGCTACTTGGCCAGCACTTGCTTTCCAAACACCTGGCGTCACTTCGGCAGATTTGTGTTTAGTAATTATTATATTTTTTACGCCAAAAGCCGCGCTTGAGCGAATAATAGCACCTAGATTATGAGGATCTGTTATAGAGTCTAAAGCTAAAATAATTTCAGAAGTTTCTTTTTCAGATGATTTTTTTTGCAAACTTTCTAAACTATAATATTGATAGTCTTTTATAAAAGCAATTATATTTTGTGAATTTTTGCCAGCAATTTGCCAAATTTGCTGTTTTGATAATACTCTAACTTTTATGTTTTTTTCTTTGGCCAATTTAATGACAGTTTGTGAAGATTTATTATTGCTATTTTGCCCAACAATAATGCCTTCTATTTTTATATTGCTTTTTAGAGCTTCTAAAATTGCATTAGGGCCTTTTATTAAATTATTGTGTTTTATATTATTATGTTTTATAGAGGGTTGCTTGTTTTTAGCGCTTTTCCTATTATTCATATTTTCCAGACTTGTTTGCCACCACTTTTGTCCTCTATCAAAATGCCAGCTGAAAGCAATTTTTGGCGTATTTCATCTGCCTTTGTGAATTCCTTATTTTTCTTTGCTTCGGCCCTCTTGTCTAAATTTTCTGATATTAAAATATTTAATGCATTTTTAATTTTTTCCATATTAGCGTTTTGTTGGCTAATATTGTTGATAAAATTGCAGGGGTTAAATCCCAAAATATTTAGTTCTGTCAAAATAGTTAGGCATAAATTTTTTTCGTTTAATTTATTCTTTGAAGCATTATATTCTTTAATTTGTTTATATATAACGCTTAATGCTAGCGGCACATTAAAGTCGTCATTCATAGAATTAGCGAAATCATTAGATACTTTATTTAAAAAGGTGTTATTTGAATTTATCAATTTCTCATCTAAATTGTTGATAAAATCTAATATACTTTGTAAAGAATTTTTAGCCCTGTCTAAAGTCTCGTTATCCCATTCAATTTGTGATCGATAGTGTGGTGAGCCTAAAGCAAAACGCAAAATCAGCGGAGAAGTTTTTTGCAGAATATCCTTCACTAGCAGACCATTGCCGAGTGATTTGCTCATTTTTTCGCCTTTTTGAGTTACCCATGCTGTATGAATCCAATTTTTTGCAAATCTCCAGCCAACGCTTTTTGACTGAGCTTGTTCATTTTCGTGATGAGGAAACCGCAAATCTAAACCGCCGCCGTGTATATCAAAGCTTTTTCCTAAATAAGTTTTTGCCATTGCTGAACATTCTAAATGCCAGCCAGGCCGCCCTATTCCCCAGGGGGTTTTATATGTTGGAAAAATATTTTGATTATTTTCTTTTGAAAATTTCCATAAAGCAAAATCTCTAGGATTTTTTTTATATTTAGAAAGGTCTTCTTCGTCGGCCAAGTTTTTGTCATTTGTTTGATTTGTGAGAGATCCATAATCTTTATATGCAGATGTATCAAAATAAATGCCATCTTTTGCTATATAAGCTTTGCCCGCTTGGAGAATTTTATCAATTAAGTCTATCATTTGGTTTATATGTGCACTAGCTAATGGTTCATAACTTGGGTCTAGACACCCTAAAGTTTTGTATGCATTATAAAAAGCGTTGGAGTATTTTCCTGACACTTCCCACCAAGATAAATCCTTTTCTTTGGCGACTTGAAAAATTTTGTCATTAATGTCAGTGATATTTCTGATATATGTAACTTTATTCCCTGAAAACTTCAGCCAACGGACAATTATATCAAAAGCAATAGCTGAACGAATATGCCCAATATGAGGAGCAGATTGAACAGTCGGTCCGCATAAATAAATGCTTATTTGTTTATATTTTATTGGATTTAGCTCTTTTTTTTTGCCCAGAGCAGAATTATATATAATCTGCATATTTTAAGTTTAGCCTGAAAAAAAGAATATTTTGCGGCAATTATGCTAAAAAAAATTTAAAAAAATATGAAAATTAAAGATTTATAAAAAATCTATTGTTAGATTTTTTTGTTTTTTTCAATATTTAGATAATCTATAAATAGAAGTAAATTACATTGATGTAGTTTATATTTTTAGTAATGTAAATTTCTTAATATGAAAGGTCTTTTATGTGGGGTTTATTTGAAAATGTCGACAATACACAAGATGTTAATAAAATAATTAAAGCATTTTTTACAGAGCAAGATACAATATCTCAATGGAGAGAATATGCTTTGTGTTCACAAACTAATCCTACGGCTTTTTTCCCAGAAAAAGGCGGCTCGACAAAAGATGCTAAAAATGTTTGTACAAATTGTGTAGTTAAGTCTGAATGTTTAGAATATGCTTTGACCAATGATATACGTTTTGGAATATGGGGCGGAAAATCCGAAAGAGAAAGAAGAAGATTTAAAAAAGATCAAGAAATTTCTAATATTGTTGAGGCTTCATAGATTAGATATTATTTTGAATAAATTTCTATAAAAAATCTGGTCTTTAAGGAAGTAAATTGCCAAAAGTCTTTGCCTTTATAGTAACTCGAGGGAATACGCCTTGGTTGAATAAATCTATTTTTTCGGTTTTAGGTCAGAGCAAAAAAGTTGATACTTTATATATTTGCGATATTGCTAAGGAGGAAAATCGGCTAAAAGAGAGTCGGCTGAATTTATATTTAGACAATATAAAAAGTAAAATAGGTATAAACGGTCAAATTGTTAAAAAAATAAATATAACGGACACTAAAAATTTTTCCTCAACAATTGCTAAAGCAATTTATGATAACAATATAGAAGTTGCTAATAATTTGCTTTGGATTTTGCATGATGATTCAGCAGCTTATCCCAACGCTTTAGAGGAATTGCTAAAACAGTATGAAAAAACTAATGCAGGAATTATTGGCTGTAAACAACTTTTTTGGAGAACAAAAAAAATATTAGAAATAGGTTTTTCGTCTACGCCATCAGGCAAAAGAGTGGACCTTATTTGGCCAGGGGAGATTGATCAAGGACAGCATGATGAAAATTTGGAAGTTTTTGCAGTTTCTTTGGCTGGCGCTTTAATAGATGCTAATTTATTCACAGCCATAGTTACAGATAGAAGTTTATATTCAATATATTTAGAATCACAAGATTTTTGTAATAAAGTTCGCCTAATAGGTAAAAAAGTTATAGTTGCCCCTTCGGCTAGGCTGAATCATATAGGTGCGTCATATAGAGAACAGCGTGGCAAAATGAAAAGTTTGCAAATTGCTAAGTCGCAGAGTTTTTATCGTTTTGCAAACACAAGAGCAAGAAATATTTTATTTCTTTTAATCTATTATTTTCTGGCAGCTCCTTTTAAATCAGCTAGATCTTTTATTTTAAAACAGCCAGCTGTTGCTTTATCAGAATTAGTTTTGCCTATAATTCTTACGGTTTATATGCCTTTGATATTTTCTGAAAGACTAAAAATAAAAGTTTTATTAGGCAATTTTAAAAAAGGCGGAGAAAAAATAAAAAATTCTAGAAAACGTTTAGCAGAATTTTTAACAAGTTATACAGCTAGCCGTATTATTTTGAAAGAACATAAGGCTTATCATAGAGGCGCACTTACTTCTGATGAAATTTCGCCGACGCCTTTAGAGGCTAAACTTTTAGTTCGTAAAACAAGAAAAAGGCGTTTAGCTTTGTCTTTTTTGATAATTTTAGTTTGCTCAATTTCGATTATTTTATTCAATTCATCAATCATTAAAATTCTTTCAGGGGGTTTCTTTTCGGGCTTTGGTTTAGCCCCCTCATCTGCTTCGTTATATGATTTATGGCACGCAGCAGCTTCTAAATGGGTGAATTTTGGATTAGGCTATAATTTGCCTCCAAATCCTATGCTTTTCTTGTTGATCCCTTTCACATTCATCTTTGGCGCATTCCAAACAGTTTTGAATTTATTTATTATTTTATCTTTTTTGTTATCAGCTCTTGGCGCATGGGCTGCTGCAGGAGTTATTACTCGAAAAAATGGTCGAAGATTTTTAATGGCGTTATTATGGGCTTTTTCTCCAGCTTTAATTATCTCTATTCAAAGAGGCCATTTTCAAACTATTTTAGCTTGGATAGCAATTCCGATATTGTTTTATTCTATTATTAGAGCTTATGGTTTAGGAGAAAAAGATTTCAAAAGTCCAAGACTTTTTAGTTGGCCGTCTTTTGCCACAAGTGCTATTATGCTATCGGCAGTGGTGGCTGCACTGCCGATTTTATTTGTGCCAATTTTGTTCATTTTGGTTTTCTGCGTTAGATATATTGGCGGCAAAAGACGGCATTTATTTGCTTTATTTTTGCCTAGCGTTCTTATAGTGTGGCCTTTTCTTTGGCAAATAGTTCGTCAGGTGAATTTAGTGAATTTGAGAACCTTATTTTCTGATTCGGCTGCTTTATATTCACCAGCTAATAATTATGATTCGGCTAATTCTTGGAAAACTATTTTTGGCCTACCAGAGAACAACGCATTTTCCACAAGCGTATTTTCACAGTATTTATCAGCTGATAAAATTTCTCAAATATATGATGTGACTATTATAGTTTTAGTAGCTATAATAGCTTTTTTTGCTTTTTTCGCTTTATTAAAAAAAGCCAGAAGCCGTTATTCGTATATGGCTTGGGTAATTATTATTTTGTCAATTGCAGCTTGTTTATTGACATGTCGGGTTGTTGTTGGAAGTTTTGAAAATACTGCGATATATGGTTGGTCTGGAGTGCCTAGTGGTCTTTTATTATTCGCTTTAATTTTGTTATGTACAGCTTTTTATAAAAATAAATTTTCTGCAGCATTCTTGTCATTTGTTGCTATTTGTTTTATATGTTTAGCAGGTTTAAATTTTTCCGTGTCAGATTCAGGATTAGCAAATTCAGTTAAACTAAATAATAATATGCCCGCTGTTGGTATTGAAGAGCTTAATGAAAATCCGAATAGAAGAATTTTAGAAATTACCACCAACTATGACGGCAGTTATAATTATTCGGTTTTGAGAAATGCTAATCGCGAATTTGTTGATATTGCTGGGTCAGTTAACACATATAGAGCATTTCAAGGAAGTCAGACTAATCTGAAAGATTTCGAAAAACAAGTTGCCACCATTGTAACTCAGCCAACTAATGCTAAAATAGATGTTTTAGAAAAGTATAATATAAGCGGAATTTTAATTCCTTCTAGCGAAGCCAAAAGCGGTTATTATGAAAATTTGGTTTCACAAATTAACACCGTTTCGGGTTTGCAAAGAGTCATTGTGGGGCAAGAAGCTGTATATTGGCGTGTGGATAAAGAGAATACTCCCGCTCAAAAATTCCCTGAACAAATAAATGCCGAAAATGATTTTTGGAATAATCTTTTCCTCTTTGTAAAGTCATTTATTTTTATAGCATATCTTTTAATGATGGTTCCCATAAACATTATTAGAAAGTGGATTAGTTAGTTTGAAGAATTAAAGTAATTTTATGAGAAATAGAAATATAATTTTAGCCAGTTTAGCAATTCCGATAATAGCAGTTCTTATCGCGGTTAGTATTTTTGCGCCATTTGACATACCGACACAAAATTATCCGTCTGATTATAATATTGACACTTTGTCTCAGCAAACAATTTGTTCAGGAGTGGCGCAACTTCCTGATAAATCAGAATTAGATGGTGCAGATCCTAGTTTTAATCCAATGCCTGAAAAACCAAATTTTCAAACAGTTGTGACAACTAGCGGTTCGGTTATATTTGGCTCGTTGTTTAATTTAAATCAAACGAATGAAATAAAATTGGCTAAATCTGATATAAGTTATTTATCAACTAATCAAACAGATCCTAAATTATTAGCTACTGAATTTGGCACCACTTCAAATATTATGGGGTCGGCCGGTGTATCTTCATCCATTATAAATAAAGGGGACTTGAAAGGGTTGGCGGTTGATAGCTGCCAAAAACCTGCTATGGAAAAATGGTTAATTGGCGGAAATTCTCATATTAAATCAGCCCCTGTTTTGATTATAAACAACCCTTCCTTGTCCAGCGGCACAGTTAGCCTTGATGTTTATACAAACAATTCGTCTAATTCCCCTTTTCCTTATTCAGCCACTCGGGAAATTTCTGTTTCTGGATATTCTCAAAAAAGAATTTTTTTGTCATCTGGCGCTTTAAATCAAGATATTTTAGCAGTTCATACTAAATTTTATGGTGCTGCTATGACAGCTTCAATGCAATATTCTGAATTAGATGGCATCGTGTCTCAAGGTATAGATTATATTTCTCCAAGTTATCCGCCTGCCAAGCAGCAAATTATATCAGGAATTCATCTGAAAGATAAAGAACCTTTGGAATTAAATTTATTGTCGTTAAGTAATGGTTCGGCGAATCTTGAATTTATAAAATATGATAAATCTAGCAACACTAGTGAAAATATTAAAAATTTAGATATTGATTTGTTAAATAGTAAAGTGAGCCAAACAAGCATTTCTGATTTACCAAATGGAAATTATGCGGTGGTTATAAAAAGTCAGAATAATCTAATTGCTTCTGCTAGGGTCACTAATTCTTCAGACGGTCAAAAAGACTTTACTTATTATTCGACCGATAACCCAGCGATAAATTTAGTGGGTATTTTGCCTTCTTCTGTTAAGGCAGATATAGTGGTTTATCCAGAGGGCGGAAATGTTAATATTCCATTTGTTTTTTCTTTATATAGCTCAAAAGGAAAATTAGTTTCCCAAAAAACCTATTCAGGTAAAAATATATATCATTTTTCAGCTGAAGATATTGATAAAATTAAAAAAACATCTAAACAAGATGTTCAATTTATTTTTATAAATTCGCAAGATGTAAATACTAAATTTTATGCTGGTATGAATTTGTCTATGGCAGACTCTAGCAAAAATAATAGTTATTTTATATCTTCTCAGTCTTTTATGAATTTAGATACTTTTACTCAAAAAGTAAGTTTACAAGTTAATTGAAGTTTATAAGTTAATTGAAAGAAATTTTTTAAAATTAAATCCAGTTTTGAAAAAACATAATATTTTTCCAGTGATCATAAGTTATAGGTAAACCAGACCAAACAGGGTAGAAATAGATAGATATAGTTAGACTAATAATTGCTATAATTGTCAAATAGCTAATTATTTTGCGTTTGCTAATAATATTAGTTGACAATAAATAGTGCAAAACATTTGTTAAACAAATAACTATAAATGGCAAAATAATAATAGCATAGAATTGAAATGTTATACGTTTATAGAGAATTAGCCATGGTAAAATTCCAGCCGCTACACTAAATAATAAAAGGCCTATTTTTTTTAGTTCAATTTTAGTTCTTAAATTTCGGTTTAACCAAGAAAATATTAAGAAAAATAGAGCAATTCCGCCTCCCCACCAGATAAAAAGATTTCCTAAACTAATTATTTCACAAACTCGTCCATTACTATAAGCTCCATTATAATACATAGCAGTTGGTCTAGCCATAGGAATCCATTGCCAAGCAGCTGATTGATAGCTATGGGTTGAAGTTAAATTTGCATGAAAATTGTAAATTTGTTTATGAAAGTCCATCAAAATATATAATCTTTGAAAAATGCTTTTATTTTGCAGTTCGGGGCGGTAAATCAAATAGGGCAGCCAGTTAAAAATATAAATTAAGATTGGCAAAATGGACAATTGTCCAAGCGGCCTAAGAAAGTTTTTTTGAATAATATTCTTTTTTAAATTTATGAGTTTATTAGCATTAAAATGCTGAAAAATAGTTTGACGATTTACTAAAAAATAATAAATTACGAAAACAATTATGAACCATAAAGCTGACCATTTAACACTCATAGCTAATCCGGAAAATATACCTAAGCCAATTGGTTTATTATATAGCAAAAATATGAAAGCGGATAAAACAAATGTAGTTACAAATATGTCTAAAAGGCTAACGCGGCTTAAAACTATTTCAACACCGTCTATACACATTAAAAAGCCAGCAAAATTAGCAAAAACCCAGGAATTAAGCATTTTTTTAGCAGCCACAATAGTTAAGGCAATGCAGACAGTTCCAAAAATAACTGCTGAAAGCCTCCAACAAAAAGTGTTGTCCAAGCCGCCAATTCTCATAGGTAAACCAATTAATATTTTTCCTAGTTCTGGATGTACAAAAAATCCTTCTTCTGCGCCGCTAGTTATAATATGTTTAGCGTCTTTTATATAATATGTTTCGTCAAATATATAAGAAGTGGGGTTAGAAATATTTATTAACCGAATTACTAAACCGAAAAGAGTTATTAACCCAGCAAATAGAAAATTCTTATTAGTCGTTTTGCTAATTAACAGCAATTTAATTTCATTTATTTTTTTTGCAAATTCTAAATTTTTTATAAATTTTAAATTATTCAAGTCCGCCAACTTCTCCAGGACTAATTGTTCCATTTTGTAAAGATTTTATAAAATCTGGCAATTCTTCGTCATCTAATAATAGCACACTGCCGGCAGCTCCAGCATTATACCCCATAGATTTAATAGGTAATGTCCCATGAGCGCCTTGACTGCTTGAGGCTTTTTTAAAGCCCAAAAAAGCCTTAACTAAATCAAATATATTCATATTTTCATCAACTGTTATAGCCTGTAAACTAACATTCATAGTGGGCAGTAATTTAAAAGGATTCAGCAAAATTTGCGGACTTGAAGCTTTTTCGCCTAATTGACTTATAATTTGTCTTTGTCTTAATGTTCTGCCTATGTCGCTTAAAGGGTCAGAATATCTCATTCTTGAAAAAGCTAAGGCAGTTTTTCCGTCGGCATCATGGCAGCCCGCTTTCCATTTTAGGCCGCTGTCGTT
>JAITRN010000080.1 GCA_031288355.1 Candidatus Opitulatrix roisinitermitis
CAAGCTAATGTTTTACCAGATAATGCCAGATCTAAAACTATAAAATTTTCTTCAGCTAATAGTGATATCGTTTCAGTGGATAGCAGCACAGGTCTTTTGCAGGCTAATCCTTCTTTAACAGAATATAGCGCAGTGTTTATAACAGCCGCGGCTCTTAACGGAGTTAAAGCCCAAATTGAAGTTCAAGTGGAAATTCTGCCAACAGATATGACAGTCACTCCGTCTTCAGCAATTATAGGAATTGGCGAGAGTTTTTCTATTCAAGCTTCAGCTATTCCCTCAGGCGTAGGTACGCAGCTATATAACTATGTTTCCTCTAATACTTCAATAGCAATTGTGAAAAATTATGGGGTGGCGCAAGTCACAGGTGTGAATCAGGGAGAAGCGATTATAACAGTATATATGGTAAATACTTCTATATCAAAAACTCTGTCTGTTTCTGTACGCCGTCCGGTGACAGGAGTCAGTTTAGCGCCGGCGACAAATGTTATATCTGTCGGGCAAAAATTGCAGTTAACTCATAGCGTTATTCCGCAAAATGCTTATAATACAAGCGTGACATATACTTCTCAGTCTCCCGATATTGCTACGGTGAATCAAGCAGGAGAAGTAGAAGGCATTAGTTCTGGAGACACGACTATAACAGTTTCGACAAATGATGGCAATTTCCAAGCTACCAGTGATGTACTAGTTATAAAACCAGTCACAGGCGTTGTAATTAACCCTAAATCTATAATTTTGGATAAATGTATTAAAGAGTTAATTGATGGCAAAATGGTTTATATACAATGTCCTCATAGCCAAGTTTCATCTTTGGTTACCCCGTCAGATGCCACAAATCTTGCAGTACATTATTCGTCGTCTGATGAAAATATAGTAACAGTTACTAACGAGGGTGTAGTTGAGGGTCAAGGTGTTGGCCAAGCCAATATAGTTGTGACAACTTCTGATGGTTCTTTTACTGACACTTGTCAAGTAACTATTAAGCAAACTAATGTATTTGTTCAAAGTTTAGCTTTTTCCCCTCAAGAAATTACTATTAACAGAAATGAGCAATTTCAGCTTAACCCAATTTTTACGCCGTGGCAAGCTAGTGACAAATCTTTGGTATATACTTCGGCTAATCCGTCTGTGGCTATGGTTAGTCAAACAGGACTTGTCACAGGAATATCACAGGGTATTACAGCTATAACCGCTAAAAGCGATAAAACTCTTGATGGTAGTGAAGTTAGTGCCGTGGCAGAAATATCTGTTGACGAAAATTTTGTTGCTGTAACTAAAGTTATTCTTAGTCCAAAAAGTCATACGTTAGAAATGGGGCAAACAGCTCAGCTACAAAATGTTGTGGAGCCAGCAAATGCTAGTGATAAAACTGTTAGTTTTTCTTCATCAAATACTGATATTGCTTTTGTTTCTCAAACTGGTTTAGTGACAGCTAAAGCCTTAGGTTTAGCAGCAATTACTGTGACAACTCAAGATAGAGGATTAACTGATACTAGTATTATAACTGTTGTTCAGCCTATTGTAAATGTTGAAAGTATAGCTTTGACGCCTTCTCAAATTAGTTTAAATATTGACCAAACCGCTCAATTGAATGCTGTTGTTTCGCCAGATAATGCCACTAATAAAACAGTTGTTTGGTCTAGTTTAGATCCGTTAGTCGCGTCAGTTGATCAAACAGGTGGAATTTTTGCTCGTAGTCAAGGGGTGGCTAAAATAAAAGCGACTTCAATTGATGGCAGTGATGTATTTGGCCAAGCAACAGTTAATGTGATTGATCCGACTCCAATATATATAATAACTGATGTTAGTTCAGCTGACCAAGCTCGTCCGTTTATTGAACAGATGTACATTAAAAAATACACTAATGGCTGTTTTTCACAAATTGTTGGAAATACTGTTGTTACTAAATACTGCCCGTCTGATTCTGTTAAGCGTGAACAAATGGCAGCGTTTTTATATAATCTTAAAGGAAAACCTGATTATACTCCTCCAGCAGTTTCGCCTTTTAGTGATTTGAAGCCTGATAATCAATTTTATAAACAAATTATGTGGGGTGTGGCTAACGGCATTTGGTCAGGCTATGAAGATAAAACATTTAAGGGAAATAAGGCTATAACTAGAGGCCAATTTGTGTCGGTTTTATGGCGTTTTTATGGAAATCCAGAGCCTATTTTGCCGTCTAAAAGCCCTTTTTCAGATGTTAAAAGTTCTGATTCAATTTATAAAGCGGTTATTTGGGCTAAAAATAATTCTATAACAACAGGTTATGCAGACGGGACTTTTAAACCGAATAAAACTTGTTCAAGAGCTCAAATGGCTATGTTTATAATTAGAAGTGACACAGAAAGAATAAAATAATTCTATGCTGCATTATTTTTTAATAGCAGTTTTGTTAATTATTTAATGTTGTGATTATTATATTTATATGCTATATTAATATAGTATAAGGAAAATTAAATTATGGAGCGGAAATAAATTAGAATGAAAATAAAAAGTATTATCAGTGTTTTAGTGGCAACACTTTTTTTAGTTGTGGTCGTTGTGTTTTTAGCAACTTCTTTTTTGCAAACAGATTCAAATAATCAAAGTAAGAAAAATATTGAAAAACAGCAATTGACAGATTTAAAAAAGCAGGGTTTGTCAGAAAGCGATAAAGAAAGACTTTCAGAAAAAGGAATTGGTTCTTTGGAAGATGGAACCCGTTCAGTGATTGTTAGTTTAAAAGGAGTTGATGAAAATTTAAAGACAAATAATTTGGTTGAATATCAGCATCAAATTGCCCAAAGTCAGAAATCATTAATTTCTCAGATTAAATTAAGCGGAATAAATGCAAAGGTTAGCAGACAATTTAAATCTGTTCCAGCTATGTCTTTTTTGGTAGATAAACCAGCTTTAAATTTTCTAAAAAAATCTTCAAATGTGGAATCTGTGGTAGATAATAAAATAATTTTTCAAAATCAAACAAATGATTCAGACACAACGCCGTTAGATCCAAATCCGATAGCTGTTATGGGAGGCTCGTCAGCTTTGGGATTTTCATTAAATTCAGTTCAATATAATGGAAACAATTATGCTGTGGCTGTTTTAGACACAGGAGTGGATGCTGCTCATCCTAAACTTGCCGGAAAAGTGATAACAGAAGCCTGTTTTAGTTATGTTGTGAAATCAGAGAAAATCTCATCTTTATGTCCTGGGTCCACTAAGACAGATGATGGTTTAGATTTTATGACTGGGCCTGGTTCAGCTGCACCTTGTGAGGATGAGTGTGATCATGGAACGCATGTTGCTAGTGAGGCTGCCTTATCTTATCAAGATATAAATCATAGTAAAAACGTTTATGGGTCAGGTAGCTATGCTTATGATGCCTTTTCGAAAAATTTACAATCTTTAGCAGCTAACGGGCAAGGCATTTCAGGAGGCGCCCGAGATGCTAAAATTGTGGCAATTCAGGTTTTTGCTCGTTTTACAGAAGGTTCTAAAACAGAAATTTTTTCTTTAACAGAATCATATGTTGCAGCTTGTGATTGGATATATACTAATGCTAATAATGAAAGTATTTTTCCTAAACGTGTTGCTGCTATTAATTTATCTTTAGGAAGTGGAGGGTTTTCTAAAAAGCAGTGTCAAACCTTAGAACCAGAAACTAAAAGTATATTTTCATTATTAAATAGTCAAAATATAGCAGTTTTTGTAGCAGCTGGAAATTCATGGAAAGATGGTGAAAAAAATAATGTTGCTGCACCTGCATGTTTTGCTGGTGCGCAAGCTGTGGCAGCGGCTCAAAATAAGGGCACGGCTTATTCTAGTTATTCTCAAAATGGCGACGCCACTGATTTAGTGTCTGTGGGCGGAGATGTGATTTTACAAAGAAATCCTAATGGCGTATTTTATTGCGATGCTACGCAGACGACTAGTTGTTCAATAGAAGAAAATACAGTTGTTTGGGGGGCTTATTCATTAGAATCAGGTGCTTATGCTTGGACTTTGGCACAAGGAACTTCTATGGCGTCACCTTATGCTGCTGGCATTTATACATCATTGAAATCTTATGCCCCTAATGCTTCTGTGGCTGATATAACTAATATTATGAAAATAACAGGGTTTCAATTATCGGATACTAGAGCAGGAGCTACAACTTCTCTAAAACCGTTTATTCAAGGAGATAAGGCTTTGCAAGTTTTGTCAAATACTGGGAAGAAACCAATAATTTATAGTTTTAGTCCTAGCAAAAGTAATCCAGAGCCTAATGAAAATATAATTTTACGTGGACGAGTTTCAGCCAATAGTAAATGTGCTATAGACAATAAAGTGGGAGTTTTACATATTAATGCAGACGGGACTTTTCAGACAAATACGCCTTTTTTAAATGACACTTTTGTGCTGACATGCTCCAATGAAGAAAATAATGCCTACATTAGTAGTGTTTTAGATGTGAAAAATTATATAAATTACATTATAACTGATGTAGCTAGTGATGATCAGGCAAAACTCGATATAGAACAAATGTATATTAATAAATTTACTACTGGTTGTTCATTTGAAATTCAAGGGAATGATTATATTACTAAATACTGCCCGTCTGATTCTGTTAAGCGTGAACAAATGGCAGCGTTTTTATATAATCTTAAAGGAAAGCCTGATTATACTCCTCCAGCAGTTTCGCCTTTTAGCGATTTGAAGCCTGATAATCAATTTTATAAACAAATTATGTGGGGTGTGGCTAACGGCATTTGGTCAGGTTATGAGGATAAAACATTTAAGGGAAATAAGGCTATAACTAGAGGTCAATTTGTGTCGGTTTTATGGCGTTTTTATGGAAGCCCAGAACCTATTTTGCCGTCTAAAAGCCCTTTTTCAGATGTTAAAAGTTCTGATTCAATTTATAAAGCAGTTATCTGGGCTAAAAATAATTCTATAACAACAGGTTATGCAGATGGGACTTTTAAACCGAATAAAACTTGTTCAAGAGCTCAAATGGCTATGTTTATAATTAGGGCATGGCAAGCTGATTTATCGTAGGGTTTAATTGTAATACTTTATTGAAGCTAAATACTGCTAAACTAGGTGTATGGGGCTGTCAAAACCGTCTGAAAAATTAGCGAAAACATCTGTTGAGCTGGTTGTTGATTTTTTAGATAAGCTATATCCTGTGAAAAATAGTGAAATTTGGGATTTTCCTGGATTAACTATAGGTTCAAATGATTGGGAAGTTGATAAAATTTTGTATGCTGTGGATCCTACAATTGAAGTTATAAACGAAGCTGTTGAAAAGAATTGTAATTTTATTTTTACTCATCATCCTTTATTTTTTCAAGCCCAACATCAATTTTCATCTGCATCATTTAGAGGAAGAATAGTAAATCAGCTAATAGATAAAAGAATTTCTTTATATTGCGGACACACAAATGTTGATAAATCAAAAGACGGAGCATCTTTTGGTCTGGCAAAAGAATTGAATTTGAAAAATATTATTTCTTTGGATAATTATGCTGACAATTATGCCAAAGTAAATGCAGCAGATTTTCAAGTAAAGAGGACAACTGCTTTAGATAATTATTTGGCGGTTTCGGGTGATTTAAAATCTGAGCAGACATTAGAGGAATTATTGAAAAATTTGTCCCTTTTAATTCCGAAAACCCCTTCGCCTTTAAGGTGTAGCGGTCAGAAAAACAAAAAAATTAAAAAAGCGGTTATTATTTCTGGTTCTGGGGATTATATTTTAAATTCAAATGAAGCTATTCAAACTAATTTTTTTGGAGCTGATGTTTTTATTTCTTCAGATTTGCGTCATCATCCAGTTTTAGATTTTCGTCAAACATATCCAAATGTGGCTGTTATAGACGTGCCGCATTTTTCTGGCGAATATATTTGTTTGAGAAATATTAAAGATAATATTGAAAAAAATTTAGGCGTGATTGGTATTTTATCAAATATTATAACTGATCCATATAATTTTACTAGTTTGGATTTAGCTAAATGAAAACTTTTTTTAGAAGCCGTTTATGGGATGTTTGCTGGCTTGGGGCGGGCATTTTAGCAATACTCATTTCAACAATTGTCAATTTTTCTGGATTTTCTATTTTATTATTTACTAGTTTTATTGGTTCAATTTTAGGATTGATAATTGTCCAGTCGATGGCTAATTTGAAGGGTAGGTTTGGTTCAATATTGGGAGTAATTGGAGCCGGATTTGATTGTTATAATAATTTCAATTTTGGAATTATGTCTCAAGCGTTATTAGTAATTTATACAGGTTTAACATATATTTTTGGTTTTTTTACTTTAGGACGGAAAATATCTGTTAAACGAACAAATTCTCTGGATATATTAGTTAGTTTTTTGGTGGCCGTTCTAGGTTTAGTTATTTTGTCTTTTTTTGGACTTAGTATTTTGCCGCCAAAAGCACCCAGTTGGATTTTTTATTTGTCTTGTTTTTGTTTCCTTATTCAAGTTGTAGCTCAGTACTTGATGATTACAGGAAAAGTTTTTTCCTGGTATATATGGGTTGTAGCTAATATTATCAATATAATTATATATGCTTCACTTTATTTTTTGCATTTGGAGCCGATGGCTGTTTTTTATATGATTTTGACGTTTATGTATTTACTTAATTCTATAAAAGCAATATTTGTTTGGTCTCCGTCTGGTGCAGAAAGGCATTAAATGAAAGAAACAAAAATTTTTAGATTCTGGTTCACAGGGGTTTTATTTATTGTTGGAATAGGCGTTATTTATTTAGCACTTACCCCCATAATTATGGTTTTAACAGCGGCTTTTTTAGCTATTTTATTGAACAGACCAACAGATTTTTTAACTAAATATTTAAAATATAAAAGTTTAGCCCTTTTAGTGGTTTTTATAATATTGATCTCGGTTATTATTTTGTTATTTATAACAGTTGTACCTTTTTTGGCAGATGGGATTACTGTTTTTTCAAGCACGCTTCCCTCCACTTTACAACAGCTAAAAGAATCTACTGAACCGGTTTATAATTTTATAACAGTTCACGGCTTAGAAAGCACTTTTTTGCAGACGGCTGATGCCTTAAAAGAACATATCAGCAATTTTGCGATTGGATTTTTATCAGGTTTTGGAGCAGCAGCTATAAGCTTAATTAACGCTTTTTTAATTTTGGTTATGGTTGCCTTCTTTATTTTAGAAGGTCCAGTCTGGGTGGAGAAATATTTTAAATGGATTTATGTGGACGAGAAAAGAAGGCAATATCATCGCAAAATTGCTCAAAAACTTTATTTTGGTATAACTGGTTATATAACTGCCTCTTTTATAGTGGCTTGCGTTATGACAGCTTTGGCTGTTTTAGGATTTTTAATTTTAGCACCTTTTATGTCAATATCTTTAAGTTTAGCTTGGCCTATTGGACTTATAATATTTGTGACATCTTTTATTCCAATGTTTGGCGGTTTGATTGGAGGGGTTATAACTTTTATTTTAATTGGTTTGTATAATCCTGTAGTTGCTCTTATTTATATAGTTTATTTATTTATTTATCAGCAGATTATAAACAATATTGCCATGCCTAAAATATTTTCTAAATATATAAATGTTTCCCCTTTAGTGGTTTTAGTAAGTATGGTTTTTGGCACATATTTAGGCGGCGTTATTGGCATGTTAGTAGCTATTCCAGCTGCAGCTTGTATCCAAATTATTTTTCAGGAATTTTTTGCTTGGAGGACTTTTGAATGGAAAAAATTAAACAAATAAAACTCAATCATAAATTTTATCATCTAAGGCGCGTGCACGGAAAAATTCTAACACGAAATAATTTTGATATAATTATAAAAAATGCTTTAATTGAAAAAGGTTTTGGCGATTTATCGGCTAGTAAATTTCCGGAAATTATTATACAAGATATTCCCGATAATTTGCATATAAAAAATATTGTTTATTTTACTTTTTCTTGGAAAAGAAGAAAGCGCTCCATAATATTTTATCGTTTGCCTATTTTAAATGCTTTTTCTGATTTTGCAGAATTATATAATTTGATTGATGATGTTATAATTAATTATATAAGTTTAATGAACAGGGGTGTGGCAAAAAAGAGTATATTAAAAAAACAAATAAAGGATAGATAGCCAATTGTAAATAGTCAATTGAAAAGGTAAAAAAATATGCAGAATAATAATCAAAATAAACTTTCAGAGAATAAAATTTCAGATATAACACAAACCGAACAATGGCATGATTTGCAAAAGCATTATTTGGAATTCTCCAAAGATTTTTCATTAAAAAAGGCTTTTGCCGAGGATCCTAAAAGAGCTGATGAATTGGCTTTTCAGGCAGGTCCCCTATATATTGATTTTTCTAAAAATCTAATTGATCAAACAACTATTAAATATTTATTAAATTTAGCCAAAAAAGCCAATTTGAAAAGCAAAATTCATTCTCAATTTTTTGGTGATCATATAAATGTCACCGAAGACAGAGCTGTTTTGCACACAGCTTTGCGCCGTTTAGACACAGACATTTTAGAAGTTGACGGGCAAGA
>JAITRN010000027.1 GCA_031288355.1 Candidatus Opitulatrix roisinitermitis
TACGCACTGTGCTGAAAAAATGCTTGTTTAATATAAACTACGCACATTTTTTCAGACTACTCAAAAAATATTTTTTCTTGGCATTGAAAATATTAGTTTTGTTGGTAATAATTTTTTGGGACAGTTCGCTCCTGAAAAAAGTAGTTAAATTGTTTTTAGTTAATTATTTTTTACATAATTGGTAGAGAGAAATACTAAATTTAAGATTTTAGGTTTCTAAAAATTTTAAAATTTCACAAAATAACTGCTTTGTGAATAGTGTAGACAGTATCTGCTAAAACAGCAATATTAATCCAGAAAAGGCTAGTTTTCAGATTATTTACTATTTTTTGGTCTAGGTTAATTTGGCAATATTGCGGAATTAAAAGCAACGGCAAAAAAGGCAGCCAATATCTAGTTTGAGCACCCCATACATAGGTTTCCCCTGGAACAGAAATTGATAAATATAATGATATATAAATTAACGCTAAACATATTGCTGGAATTAAATAACGCGCATAAATAAATAGTTTTGATTTTTTTGCCACAAATTTATTTATATAGGAATTTTCAAAGTTATTTGATGAAGAGATAATTGATGAGTCAAAAAAACTATTGTTATTATTTTTTGAAATAGTTATAATAATTGCTAATATAATCCCAATAATGCTGGCTAACATAAACCAAGGCTGTAGCAAAACTCTTTCTGACAAAATGGCCCCAAAAGCGGTTAGTTGCTGCCTAGAATGTAAATAGGTATCTGAGTTAGGAGCGCTATAATTGTATGATTGGAAAAAAATTGAGTTGGTAATTGCTTTAAAAAAGCGTATAGGGTTGTGCAAAATTGCTTCTTTTTGCAATTCTGGGCTAACAGGAACATCGGTAATAGTGATATCGGGATTTGCTTTATCCGTTTTTGAAATTAGATATAAACATATAAAACTGGAAACTAAAATAGAAGATATATTTATAAGCCAACTTTTGATATTATGCCAATTTTTATTCACAAACCCGATTATAAGAACTAAAGCAGCAACCGGCAAATATGTCATTTTCATACAGCCTAGTGCAATAGTTAAACTAGATAGTATGGCAGCGTTTTTAAGGGTAATTTGCTCTTGATAGTAAATTATTTTATATACCCAAGCAAATAAAATGACAGCAATAGAATAAGTTAATCCGTCATGCGAATAGGCTGTTAGTTGAATAAGCGTCATAGGGAGTATTGAAATTGCTAAAAGCACCCACCTGCCTCGTGGAATTATTTTTATAGCTAAAAAGATTAAGCAGCTGCATAAAATTAATTGCAGGAATTTTGCCAACATAAATTCGTTAAGAAGAGAAAGTCCGAAAAATTTGCCTATTAAAGTTCCTGCAACTAAAGGGGCATAAGTTAGAGGAGAATTAGGCGTTGCTTGACCAGAAGTGATATCTAAAACAGCTTGGGAATGATATTTTTGTGGCAACATTAGGTTTTTATCAAAAGGCATAGTATAGCTTTGGCCAAATTTAAAACTATTTATAAAATTATTAGCATTGATATCAATTGGGCCATAACCTATTAACCTATTCTGGTCAGATCTTGTGTCATCAACCCCAACAGGATATGGCTTTAGGTCATTAAAAATTTGACCATTAGCAATTTGCTGCACTCTTATATAATGAGTCGGTTCGTCATCATTAAATCCAGGTGGTGTAAAAATAATAAATAGACTTCCGAATAATAAGCTTAAAATTAGAAAAATTTTTGCTGGATTTTTTATGACTTTTGCATTTTTAACTAAATCTTTAAAAGCGTCTAGATTTATTTTTTTAAATATATTGACCATTTTAGTATTTTTTCATTTCTTTTTGAATATTTTCATCTTTTTCATTGTGTAAATTATTCCATATAATTTTAGTCTATACTATTATTTATGGAGTTTGAACAGATTTTAGAGCAATTTTTGTCGTATTTATCTTTCGAAAAAGCTTTATCCGTTAATTCAGTTCAAGCATATAAAAATGATTTAAAAAAGTATTTTGTTTTTTTGAAAAATTCGAAAATGCTTTCTTTAAAAAATATTACAGACAGTATAATAGAGGAATTTGTTTCTAATTATGCCTCCACAAAAAAAGTTATTGTTAGAACAACCCATTTGAAGAAAAAAGATACTGCTAAAAGTCCGGAAGCAAAATCAGTCGCTAGAGTTGTTGCAAGCGTTAGGGCTTTTCATAAATTCGCTTTTGAAGAGGGATATACTCTAGTTAATCCAGCAGAGTTAATTACAGCTCCGAAACTGCCTAAATCTCTGCCACACGCTTTATCTATTCCTGAGGTGGAAAAACTTATAAATATGTCTAATATAACTAATACAACGATTGAAATTAGGGATCAAGCACTTTTAGAATTTATGTATTCTACAGGAGCTAGAGTTTCAGAAGTGGTTAATTTAACAGTTGACGATATTGATTTAGACTGTGATTATATTAAAGTATTTGGCAAAGGAAGCAAAATGCGTTTAGTTCCTTTGGGTAGCTATGCGAAAAAAGCTATGACTAATTATTTAACTAATTCAAGATCTACTTTATTGGAAAAAGCAAATTTGAGAAAGGCAATTGGCGCAAAACCGAATTTTTATAATTCAAATAATAATTTTTCAGATCAAAAAATTCTATTTTTAAATAAACGGGGGCGTCCAATTTCGCGGCAAACTATTTGGGAGATTTTGCAGTATGTAAGCGGACGAGCAGAAATTAGAAATATTTCTCCTCACACTTTAAGGCATTCTTTTGCTTCTCATATGCTTCAGGGCGGCGCTGATATAAGAGTTGTCCAAGAATTGTTAGGGCATACTAATGTTGTCACAACTCAAATTTACACATATATATCTCCTGAAACGCTTAAAGAAGTTTATATTACGAATCATCCAAGAGCCTTTTAAAAGTTGAAAATTTTGAATTTATTTAGAATATTTTATTTATAATATACACTAATTATATGTCTAAAAAATTTATTAAATTTAATAAAATAAATTCAGGCGACAGGAAAGAACATTCTAAAAGCTCTGAAGATAAAAAACTTATTAGGGGTTTGAGCAATAGGCATTTGCAATTAATTGCTATTGGCGGCACAATTGGAACCTCATTATTTTTGGGTTCGCAAAGGACCATTTCTATGGCAGGGCCTTCAATAGTTTTGGCGTATTTAATTTCTGGAGTTGTGACTTTTATAGGTATGCGCATTTTGGGAGAAATGATTTTGAGCAATTTAAAATTTAATTCTTTAAAAGATGTTGCCACACATTATTTGGGACATTGGGCAGGGTTTATGGTTGGCTGGATGTATTGGTCTTTTTGGATTGTGACAGGCATGCAAGACGCTGTGGCTGTTAGTATATATTTGAAGCCCTTTTTTCCGACTTTACCTCTTTGGATTCCTGGAGTTTCAGTTGTTTTTTTCATTTTTATTTTAAATTCCATAACAGTGAAACTTTTTGGAGAATTGGAATTTTGGCTTTCGTTTATAAAAATTGTTGCTATTTCAGCATTAATAATTATTGGATTTTATCTGATTTTTTCGCATCAGTCTTATAATTATGTTTTTGAAGAAACTAAAACAAGTCAAGTTTTAACTTCTGAAATTTCTAATTTATGGCAGTTTGGCGGATTTTTTCCTAAAGGATTTACTGGGTTTCTCTTTGGTTTGCAATTAGCCTTTTTAGCTTATGCTGGTGTTGAGACTGTTGGTATGGCTGCTGCTGAAACAAAAGATCCAGAAAAAACTATTCCTAAAGCAATTAATGCTATACCTTGGAGAATTAGTATATTTTATGTCGGGGCGGTATTTGTGATTTTGTGTGTTGTGCCCTGGTTTAATATGTCAAATTCAGGCAGCCCTTTTGTTGGTATATTTTCAACAATAGGTTTGCCAGAAGCTTCTGTTATTATGACTTTTGTTTTAGTTACTGCGGCAGTTAGCGGCGCAAATTCTGGTTTATATTCTACATCTAGAATGCTTTATGGGCTGTCGCTTGATGGACAGGCTAGTAATTTATTTTCTAATTTATCTAAAAAAAAGATTCCTGAAAAAGCGCTGATTTTTTCTGTTATAGTGATTTTAATTCCAGTTTCTTTGGTGTCTTTTTTGGAAAATCCAATGGACGCTTTCACGACATTTGCCTCATGGGCCACAGGCTGTATTTTAGGTGTGTGGTTATTACTTTTATTTTCTTTTTTGTTGTATTTAAAAAAGAAACCAGATCTTCATAAAAAATCTGTTATGCCGACTCCTATGCCTAGTTTTTTAGCAATATTTGTTATTGCTTTTTTTATTTTAATTATTATAATTATGTGCTTTGACGCCGTTCCTAGAATAGGACTTATTTTATCCGCTTTGACTATGGTAACTTTATATATTCTTTATAGGTGTGTTGTAAAATCTATTGAGCATGTTGTGGAAATGTAATGAAACAAAAATTGCTTATTTTAGGTTTGATTTTGGGAGGGTTTTGTTTTTCTTTGAGTTTGACACTTCCAATGACTGTCGCTCCTAAAATTGCTGCCCAATATGGAGAAGAGACTGTAGATTGGATGATTAATTTATATTCTTTAGCAGTTTTGATTTTGAGCCCGATTTTCACATTGCTATTTATCAAATTAGATTATAAAAAAATGATATTAATTAATTTAGGTTTTGCGAGTATCTGCAATTTTTTAACAGCTTTTGTGTCTAGTGCTCAGATAATTTGTTTTTCAAGATTAGTTATAGGAATTTTCCAGGGCAGTTTTATAGCAGCTGCCGGTTTTCTAGCCAGTTCATTTTTAGGACAAAGCAAAAAAGGTTTGGCTATGTCTTTGCCTATAATAGGTTTTGCTGCTGCTCCAGCTGTTGGAACGCCAATTTTAACACAAATTTCAGCTATGACTAATTGGCGAGATTCTTTTGTGATTTTGTCAGTTTTGACTTTTGGAGTTTTTTTATTAGTGCTAGCTCTAGCTAGCCCTACAATGCCGAAAAAATTTGTTTCAGTGAAGGGCGAATTAACTGCTTTAACAAATGGAAGATTTTGGTTAATATCATTAATTATTTTGTCAGTTTTTGGAGCGTTTTATGCTGTTTATGTTAATGCAGCAACAGTTCTTATACAATCTTATAGTTTTTCTGATTTGTCTGTGGCAGTAGCTTTAGCTGTTATAGGTGTGGCAATGTATTTAGGTGCTCAAATTGGCGGGATTTTGGCTGATAAAGATGCTAAAAAACCTTTATTGATTATTGCTTTTTCTTTATTAATTATTTTCGCTATATCTTTTCCTTTGGAAAATTTTGCTGATGTTTTTGTAGGAATTGCTTTTCTGACAGCGGCCTTTTGCCAAATTAGTATTCCTATTTTACAAGTTCGTTTAGTCGAAACAGTGCCTAAAAGTTCTTTATTAACAATTGTTTTGTCTCAAGGCATTATTTGTGCATCAGTTTTTATTGCTAATTTTGCTATTGAAATGATAAATACTAATTTTCTAGCAAATACGACATTAGAATTTTCTAATTATACAGTTGGCGGAGTTTTTGCTATTTTGTCTCTAATTTTTATATTAGGCTTTATTCAAACCACTAACAAAAAAAGATTGAGTAATAGTTAATAATATGTTATCTAAAAACGACTTATCTAAAAAAAAGGTTTTAATTTTAGTTGCTTGGCCTTACGCTAATGGTCCGCGGCATATAGGTCATGTGGCGGGGTTTGGAGTTCCATCAGATATTTATGCTCGTTATATGAGAATGGCAGGTCATGAGGTTTTAATGGTTTCGGGGACTGATGAACACGGAACACCAATAGCTATGCAAGCTGAAAGGGATGGCATTAGCCCGCAAGAGTTAGTTGATAAATATAATAAACAAATAGTGCAAGATTTGTATGATTTGGGGTTATCTTATAATCTTTTTACACGCACAACCACTGTTAATCACGCAAAAGTGGTTCAGGAGATGTTTTTACAACTTTATAAAAATGGTTATATTTATCAAGATACTATGAAACAAGCTGAGGAAGCTGGCACAGGCAAAACTTTGCCAGATAGATATATTGAAGGCAAATGTCCTAAGTGCGGTTATTTTCCAGCACGTGGAGACCAGTGCGATAATTGCGGTTCTCAATTAGATCCTTTAGACTTGATAAATCCTGTTAGCAAAAATACTGGTAAAACGCCAATTTTTGTTGATTCGGTTCATTTTTTCTTGGATTTACCAGCTCTAAAAGATGTTTTAACCCAGTGGCTTGAAAGCCGCAAAAATTGGCGTCCTAATGTTTTGAAATATTCTTTAAATATAATAAAAGAAACTAAGCCTAGAGCTATAACAAGAGATATTGATTGGGGAATTGAAATACCTTTGCCGAATTGGAAAAATAATCCAAATAAAAAACTTTATGTTTGGTTTGACGCAGTTATTGGCTACTTGTCGGCCTGTATAGAATGGGCTAGACGACAAGGCGATGATAAGCTTTGGAAAAATTTTTGGAATGACCCCAATACCCTAAGTGACTATTTTATGGGAAAAGATAATATAGCTTTTCATTCCCAAATTTGGCCTTCAGAGCTTTTAGGTTATCAAGGATTAGGCATAAAAAGCGGGCAAATTGGCAAATGGGGGAAATTGAATTTGCCAACAGAAGTAGTTTCAAGCGAATTTTTAACTATGGAAGGTAAAAAATTTGCTTCTTCTAGAGGAATAGTTATATATGTTAAAGACATTTTGGAAAAATATCCAGTGGATGCTTTGAGATATTATATTGCTGCGGCTGGTCCAGAAAATAATGATACTGATTTTACTTGGGAATCATTTGTTCAGAGGAATAATTCTGAATTGGTTGGCTCTTGGGGAAATTTAGTTAACCGAACTTTAAATATGGTGTATAAAAGATTTGGCAAAATTCCTGATGTCAAGGAGTCCGATTTAGAAAAAAAAGATTTAGAGATTTTAGATAGAATAAAAAAAGCGTTTTTGGAAGTTGAAAAATTGATTTTGGTGCATAAACAACAAGCCGGGATTGAATATATTATGAAATTGGTAAATTTAGTTAATGCTTATATAGCAGCCACAGAACCTTATAAGCAAGATGATTTTAGAGCTAGGCAAATTCTTTGGATATGTTTACAGGCAATATATAATATAAATATTATGTTAGCTCCTTATATTCCTCATTCTGCGCAAAAAGTTTTGTTTAGTTTAGGGATTGATGATTTGAAAGTTCCTATGCCGGAAATAAAGCAAGTGGCCGATTTAGATAATAAATCTAAAAAATATCCTATAATTTGTGGAGATTATCAACAGGCTAATAATGCGTCATTTGTTTGTTGGGAATTTTCTCATTTGCCAGCAGGCAAGGCAATAGATAAACCTAGCCCTATTTTTGAAAAAATTGATCCTAAAATTGTTGAACAGGAATTAGGAAAGTTTGCTTGATAAATATGCGAGTAGTTTATCCAGGTTCTTTTGATCCTATAACATTAGGTCATGTAGATATAATAAAGCGTATCTCAGCTAAATTTGATCAAGTAATTATTTTGGTGGCTAATAACGAAAATAAAAATACCTATTTTTCTGTTGATCAGCGTTTAGAATTAATTATAAAATCGCTATCTGAGTGTGGTGTTAAGGGAAATATTAGAGTAGAAAAACACAGTGGGCTTTTAGTAGATTTTGTAAAACAGCAAATGTGTGATTTTATAATAAGAGGTTTAAGAAGAGCTAGTGATTTTGATATAGAATACGATATGGCTAGGTTAAATAAACATATTTCTGGTGTGGAAACATTGCTTGTGGCAGCTGATCCAAAATTTACTCATATTGCTTCAAGCTATGTTAAAGAGATTGCTAAATTTGGTGGCGATATTGCTAGTTTGGTGCCTAAAATTGTGGCAGACAGTATGAAAAAAAATTGAATATTTTAGCAAAAGTTTTTTATCAGGTTTTAGTTTTTTCAGATATGTATTGCAATAGTGTTAGAATTAATTTATGATTGATTTTGTCGGCAGACAGTTTGAAGACTTTCCAGAACCTAATCCGGTCACTGCACATGGGTCAGCAAGAGTTGTGGCATTTTGTAACCAAAAAGGCGGGGTTGGCAAGACCACTACATGCATAAATTTAGCAGCAGCTTTGGCTGAGTTAGGCAGAAAAATACTTATAGTTGATTTTGATCCACAGGGGGCGGCTTCTGCTGGATTAGGGCTTAATCCTTATGAAGTCGACAATACTATTTATACGCTTATAACTAATCCGAAATTAAATTCTCGGGATTTTATTTTGCCAACTAAAATAAAAAATCTTGATATAATTCCAGCAAATATAGATTTGTCGGCTGCTGAAATGCAATTAGTAAATGAGGTGGCTCGTGAACAGATTTTAAAAATAGTTTTAGATCCTTTGCGCAAAGATTATGACGCAATATTTATAGATTGTCAGCCATCTTTAGGCCTTTTGGCGATTAATGCTTTAGTGGCAGCTGATGGTATTTTAATTCCACTTTCGGCTGAATATTTTGCTATGCGCGGTTTAGCTCTTTTGGTTGATACTGTTGAAAAAGTTAAGGGACGGTTAAATACTAATTTGAGAATTGATGGAATTGTTACCACTATGTTTGATGCCAGAACACTTCATTCAAATGAAGTTATAACTTCTCTTTATGGCGGATTTCATAATGATCTGCTACATACTGTTATTACTCGTTCTGTAAAATTACCAGATTCCACAATTCAAGCACTGCCTATAACGCATTTTGCCCCTAATCATAAAGTAGCCAAGGCTTATTTTCAGCTGGCTAAAGAAGTTATTTCTCGTGGAGTTGTCAAATAGGTAAGAAAAATTGTTGAATAATTTAGAAGACTCATTTTGTGTTTCGCAGGGCGCTTTTACAGGGCCTTATAGTGTTTTGTTAGATTTAATTCGCAAAAATGAATTAGATATTTCGGAAATTTCTTTATATAAAATAGTTGATGAATTTATATTTTATGTTAAACAATTAGCTAAAGATAATCAAATGTCAGAAATGTCAGAATTTTTGCAAACTTCTGCTTTGCTTTTGAAAATTAAATTGTCTACCCTTTTGCCAAAGCCAGAAAGTCTTATGACAGAAGAGGATTTTGCGGTTTTAGAAGCCAAGGATATTTTATTTGCTAAACTTCTGCAATATAATGCTTTTCAAACTGTTGCTAAAATTTTTGCTCAACAAATTAATGGTGAACAAGAGATTTATCCTAGACAGGCGGATTTTGTAGACACATTTCTTCCGCCTATTAAATGGAATATAGATACTAATAAATTAGCTAATATTTTTAGTCAGATTCTTTTGGCGAAACAGCCAGAAGTTTTAGATGTTTCGCATTTGCACAGTCCTAAATTGAGCGTTAGAAAACAGCGAGAAAAACTTATGCAAAAGTTAATTAAAACCGAAGAGTTATCTTTTCAAAAATTGATTTCAAGCGAAAATAATAATTTAGCTATTGCGGTTATTTTTCTTACTTTGCTTATTATGTATAAAGATAAAGAAATCAATTTATCTCAGTCTAAACACTTATCAGATATAAAAATTGTTAAATATTCAAAAAGTTAAAATAAAATGAGCAATAATAAAATGAGTGATTTAGAAGCTAAAATAGAGGCTATTTTAATTATGTCTTCTGAATCAATAACCGCAAAAAATATTTTGAATTCAATTCAGAATTTCCCGCTCAAAGATAAAAATACCACATTGGAAGAAGTTGTTCAAGCGCTTGATAATTTGGTTAAAAAATATTCTAAAAGTTTTGGTTTTATTTTGCAGAAAACTTCTTTAGGGTATCGTTTTTACACATCGCCAAAGCAAAAAGATTTTGTTAAAAATTATCTTCAAAATATTCAAACAGAGCAGCCTTTGTCAATTAGCGCATTAGAGACTTTGGCAATTGTGGCATATAAAGGTCCTGTTAACCGTGTGCAGATAAATTCTATAAGAGGAGTTAAATCTGATAGCACCATTAGGACTTTGCAGTTGAGAAATTTAATTTCTGAAAAATCTTCAGCCGATGCTAGTGGCGCATCTTCTTATGAAGTAACTAATTGTTTTTTAGAAAAATTGGGCTTGTCAAATGTTAGTGAGCTGGCGCCACTAGCGCCTTATTTGCCAGATAATTTTTTGCCAGAGAATTTTTCCTTTGATGACAAAATTATTTAATTTGTGAAATTAGTTATTTATGAAATTATTTAATTTATGAATAAACGAACCACTATTAGATTGCAAAAGGCTTTGTCATTTGCTGGAATTGCTTCAAGAAGAGCTGCTGAAAAAATGATTGATCAAGCTAGAGTGGAAGTTAACGATCAGATAGTTTCTGAACAAGGACGTCAAGTAGATATTGCCAAAGACAATATAAAAGTTGATGGAGTAAAAGTAAATTTTGATAAAAATAGAGTCACTTTGGTGCTAAATAAACCTTTTGGTGTAGAAAGTACAATGTCTTTGGACACAGCAGGAACTACTTTAGCCGATTTAATAGACAATAAATATAAAGGCGTTTTTCCAATTGGTCGGTTAGATAAAGACACTATCGGCCTTTTGCTGTTTACTAATGACGGTCAGTTAGCTTATAAATTATCACACCCTAAATATAAAATTGCTAAAATTTATATGTGTTTGGTTGATGGGTCGCTCACTAGCAAACATATTGATCAATTAAAATTGGGTGTGGAAGTTGAAATAGATGAGAAAAAATTTATATCTAGGTTTGATAAAATTAAAATTGTTGGGAAGAATGCTGATAAAACAATTCTTGAAATAGCTTTACATAGTGGAAAAAATAGAATTATTAGACGGACTATTTCGGCAATAGGGTTTGAGGTAATAGAGCTTTCTAGAATTCAATTTGGGGCAATTAAATTAGGACAATTAAAATCAGGCAAAACAAGAGTACTTTCCGCTGTGGAAATTAGCTCTTTGGAAAAAATGGTTTAAATAAATAGAGGAAATAAATGATTAGGAGTGTGAATTGGCTTTAGACAAATATGAGCATTACTATGACGAAGTGGAAAATTTTGCTAGAAAAGGCAAAACACTAAATCGCAGACGCTCCAAAATTCGTCAATTAAATTCCAACTTAGAATCAGCATTTGTAATTTCTGTAGCTCGTGGACGGTATATTTTAAATAATGGTTTAATGGGGAGAACTTCTAGAGAAGTCGGAGCTAAAAAAATAGTTGTGGGTGATAAAATAAAATATATTAAATCGTTTAATGCAAATGTAGATAATACCCTTGTGCAGATAACACAGCTTGAACCTCGAGAATCGGTTTTGCAAAGACAAACTGGTAAAAATGCTGTTAATGTTAAAACAGTTGCTGCTAATTTTGCTAGTGTTATAATTTTGGAAAGTTTAGATAATAAGAGATATTCTAAAGACTTTATTCAACAAATAATTAATTCTTTAGAAACTCAAAAATTTGATGGTGAGTCTATTAAAATAATTATTGGACTTACTAAATGTGATTTAGAGGACAAATATTTAGTGGGAGAAAAAATAAAAAAAGATTTTTTTAATTTTCCGATTTTGGAATTTTCAAAAGATGAAAATTTGCCGTTTTTCCCTGATTTTGTCACTGTTTTCATAGGACATTCGGGGGTTGGGAAATCGAGTTTGTTGAATAGATATGTGCCAAATGCGTTTCAAAAAATGGCAGAAGTTAATCAAACGACTAATCAGGGTAGGCACACCACTAGCGCTGTTAGAGCCTTTCCTTATAAAAAAACTTGGCTAATAGATACACCTGGAGTTCGCTCATTTCAAGCAATTTAGATTTTTTAGTTTATATTTTAAAAATTTATAGATAGTTTTTTAGCATAGATCTATATTGATCTATATACTTTCCTCCAAAGAAAATGGCGTGTCCCGAAATAGGATAGAGCTGCCAAAGTGTTAATCTTTGGAAAAAGCCAGGAGCGATTTTTGAGACACTATTATATCCTTGCAAAATTTCTTTATAGTACGGCATACCAAATAAATTTAACATAGCTAAGTCTTCTTCGGAGGATCCGCCATGAGCTGCTGGATCTATTAAAACGGCTTCAACATTTTTTGTGGTTTTATTTTTAGCCCATAGAACATTGCCGTTCCATAGATCGCCATGTACTCTTTTAGGTTTGGAATTTTTTAATGGTGAGAGAATTTGATTTAATTTGTTTTTTAATTTAATAGTTTCATAATAGTCTTGTTCTGTATAAACGCCTCTTCGGATTCCAATTTTCACCATAGGTAATAATCGGCCATAAAGCAAATATTCAGGCAGATCCTCAGTTTCAAAAACGTCCATTTTAACAGGATCTGACAAAGGCCCAAAATAACCATTTAAACCTATGCCGTTATTATTTGTCCAAGTATCAGGAGCAGCGCCGAAATTAGTGGCAGCCAAATTATGAGTGTTAGCTAGAGAAACTCCAAAATTGTAGGCCGCTTCGGGCGTGGGCGAAACAGAGTTGATTTTTTCTAGTTCTAAAAAATTGTCTCCTGTTGAGATTACTTTAGCGACTCTAGTTATTTTTTTGTTTAAGCTGTTTTCATCAGAGTTAATATTGGCTAGCCATTTAAGTCCAGCAGCTTCACAATGAAAAAAGTCTTTTGGCAAATTGCTTGAGTGCTTAATAAAGGTACTGCTCACATATTATATTCTAGCAGTCAAGGCCTTTAGAATAGATGAGGCTTTTTATAATTAGTTAAAAGTCTTTTATTTTAAATAGCATTTTTTCAGACTACTCAAAAAAATATTTTTTCTTGGCATTGAAAATATTAGTTATCATTGGTAATAATTTTTGGAACAGTTCGCTAGAGCAAAAAGTGGTTAAATTGTTTTTAGTTAATTATCTTTCACTAATTGAATTAAGATATATTGCCTCAATACTAAAATTCTAATTATCTTTGGTAATAATTTTTTAAAACAGCTTGCTTCTGAAAAAGTAGTTAAGAGGTTTTGAAAAAGAAGTAGTTAATTTTTGAGTGAAGCAGAAAAAATACTCTTAGGAGGGGAAACCACCAACCCACAAACGTAATAACCCCTAAAAACCTAGAGAACAGATCGAATAGAAAAGCCGTAGGTCTGGAGGCTGCCGTTCTGGGTACTGAAATTGCTAGAATTGAAGTACAAATCGCGTGCGTAGCTGCTGCCGCTGTAGTTCTCAGTAGACGACCAATAGTAGCCGTAGCTGCCCTGATAGTCGAAGCCGCCAGAACTATCGAAGTAGCCGGAATAGACGCCTAGCCAAGCTGCTGGTAAACCTGAGCCACCTTCACCGAAATTTTTATAACCTGTGGTGCTATAAACAGGGTTTCTATTACTATTGGAATTTGCTGCCACAGCTAACATTTTACTATTTAACTCATAAGCTGATTTTGTGTCGCTATTTGGGTGTAAACCCCAGCCTTTAGCTGAAATAGAATAACCTGAATTTGAAGACGTTCCAGCTATAGCTGTAGCCCAATTATATAAATACCCGCAAGCTGTTGTGTTTCCTGGGTTATGAGTATGAACAAGGCCTGTTGATGAACAATATGTCGTTCCGCTAGGGTCGCTATTAGCAGTAGAATTGCTTATTTTTGGTAAAGTATAATCCGAAGATATATTAGTGTCAGCAGGAGTTAGCACGGTTGTGCCAGTTGTAGAACCCAATTTCAAGCTATCAATCATCCAAACATTGCCATCAGGCATTTTTTTGACTCTATATTTTTGGTTATTTCTGGTGTCATTTAAAACAATCACTTGACCTTGTTGCATTATAGCTTTGCAAGCAGTGGCGTCAGCACCAAAAGTTTGCATACTTGTGGTGTCGCAGCCAGGGAGGGCAGGAGTTTGTTTATAGTTTACTGCACCAGCATAAATAGAATAATTTGCTCCTCCGTCAACAGAAATTTTCACGTCGTGATGGCCTTCGGCTAAACTTGGTAAAACACAACCCACTTGAGGTATTCCGTCTCCAGCTGCTGAATCACTAGTGTAGCCCTGACCGGAAGTGGTGCAAGCCTTGTCACCCACTATTATTTTATTATTTGCAGCTGTTGTGTTCAATCTAGAATCTTTATAAATTAAATTTCCGCCTGTCCAGTTGGTCACAGTTGAGCTAAAATTTATGTTGTCGGCGGATAGATTACCAAATATGTATTTGATATAGCTATATACTGCTTTTGCTGACGGTAATTGGTCATCTGTTGAATTAGAAGAAATAGTGTCCGTGCGCCCTAGATTTATTTGAGCTGATTCCACACTGTTAGCATTAGTGCCGCCTTTAGCAATGCCTAAAACAGATTGTGAAACTGAAGCATTGGCAGAAATTAAACCATTTAAAAACGAGACAACAATTAAAAGAAAAATTACTCCTGAAATTCCTAATCTTCTTATATTGATTTTTTTCAACTTAAAAAACTTCATAATATTATTCCACAATTCTAAATAAA
>JAITRN010000087.1 GCA_031288355.1 Candidatus Opitulatrix roisinitermitis
TTTTCAACAGCCCTAATAAGACCTAAATTTCCTTCTTGTATAAGATCCAAAAAAAGCATACCTCGGCCAGTATATCTTTTTGCTAAAGAAACAACTAATCTTAAATTAGCTTCCAAAAGATGAACTTTAGCCTTAGCACCATCTTTAACTACCCACCTCATATTCCTAAGCTTTTGTCCGCTATACTTTTTGTTTTTATCAGCTAAAAGGTGTGAAGCATATAAACCAGCTTCAATTCTTTTTGATAATTCAATCTCCTCATCACCAGATAATAGCGAAACGCGGCCTATCTGCTTCAAGTAATCTCTAACAGGGTCTGATTTAGTTCCAGTGGCTAAAACCCTATTTCTAGCTTCTTCAGCTTCAGATTTTTTCTTAGCGACTTCATCAAAATCCGGCAAAACGCTTTCTACAGATACAACTTCTTCAATTTCTTCTGCCTGATTATCGGTTACTTCGTCTAAATCTGTAGCTATTTCCTTTTTAACATTTTTCAATATAACATCATCTGCATCAGATTCATCTAAAGGTTTAAAAATTGTTTTTTCTAAATCTTCATCAATTAAAGATGCAATATCAACAGATTCTAAACTTGTTATTTCCGCTTCATTTTCTATTTCGTCAGTTTTTGCCATATATTATAGCATATCAACAAAATCTGCAAAAACTCTTATTTAAACAACCGAAAAAATCAAATTATTAAAAAAAAATAAATCAACCATTTAAAACAAAGCCTATTATTTTTTTTAATTAACACCTAAAATATCTATACAAAATATCAAAGTAGAATTTGGCGGAATTTGCCCAATAGCAACATTACCATAACCTAAACTAGGAGGCACAACCAGCATAACTCTAGAACCAATAGTTTTATCTTTTAGCCCTTCTGTCCAGCCCTTTATAACAGAGCCTTTCAAAGAAGCCACAAACGGACTATCTATTTTAGCATCAAATTGTGTTCCATTAGTCAACCATCCAGTATATTTAACACTTACTGTATCATTAGATTGAATCTTTGCTCCATTTCCTTTTATCAAATAATAACTATCTAGTTTTTTTGGAGTATAATTTTCTCTTTTATATTGTTCTGGCAGAATTAATTCAAAAGCTCCGTTAGCAGCTAGAGACGCGGACGGCTTAGATTTATCTACATTCACCTCTTCCCCTTCAGCAGTATTGTAGCCTTTTTGCTTGCCAACTATTTTATTAACCATAATATAATTAGCCATTTGCCCACTATTAGCATTTTGCGAGCCAGTGAAAGATATAAAAATAGTGCCGACTTTTTTGCCTAACAATTGTCCATACAAACCATCAGGCATAGAATTTGATTGCATAGTCAAAATATTTAAACTCTTTTTATCTCCCCAGGCAGAAGTTAAAATTTTATATTCCGAGTTATTAATACTTTGATATGTGTCTGTTTTGACTTCTAAACGATCAGTCTGTTCAATCAGCCCTCCTTCGCCATTGTGAATAACTGAATAAACATTTTGCAAAAGATTTATTGTTGGATCAATAATGAGTTTAGGTTCATCTTTTAAATTAGCATCTTTCACAGTAATTTTAGACAATTCAGATGGCAAATTAACCTTAGGGGCATCTTCCTCCGATGAGCAACTTGATAGAAAAACGCCGCAGAAGAATAAAGCAATAAAACTAAAAAAAATTATAACCTTTTTCATAATAAAATTATACAGTATATAATTAATGTATATGTCAAAAAAGAAAATAGTTAGTATAATATTGTTATTTTTAGCAATTATCATAATAATTGTGTCTGGAAGCCTTTTATTATTTTCACCATCAAACAAAAAGAATACTTCAATTGCTAATATACCGGGAAACTCTTCTTTTGCTATTATAAACCCCGGCATTTTGCAAGCTATTGGCAAGAATTCTTCAATTGCTGTTGCTGGAGGGGCTAATGACACTATTCAAATTGCTTATGGAAATTTCAAAGACGCCAGCGGATATTTTGCAGACGACACAACCTATACTGCTATAACTGATTGGCAAACAAAAGATCTTTGGCAAACTCAAACCTTTTTAGCAACAAAAAAACCACCAGCCCTGCCATTAGATATCTCCACATCTGATATGTTCGATGTAATTACAACTTCTAATGGAAGTGCTAATTTTGATTTAAGTTCTTTAGAAAATTTCACTAATGATTCCACACTAATTATTGCTCATAAGGGCTCAAGTGCTCCTATGACAATTTCTATAGAATGGGCTAATTTTACAACTGGCATTATAAGCATTTTCGGCTTTATTTTAGGATTCGTCTTGCTTTTAGGCGCGAGTATTGGGTTCTTTGTTTCACCTGGCAAATCTCGCCATAGCAAAAATGTTGAGAAAAAAACTCTTGTTCAACATGTGTCTCACAAAGTCAAAAAATTTAATACCTTAGCAGAAATTGAATATGATATCAGTAAAATTGATAAAAAGGCTATCAACAATAATAATCTAAAAGGCAATAATTCTGAAAAATTGGTCAAAAGAAATCGCGATGAAAATAAAACTTTTTTCAATGTTAACAAAACCGAAAAAAGAGTGGAAAATAAAATGAAAAAACAAAAATCAAATACACCAAAAAACCAAAAAAATGACAAACTTAAAAGAGCTTCTTCAAAAGGCTATGCGCATATGAAAATTTTAATTTTTGTGTGTTTGGGTTGTTTTACTATTACATTATCTAGCTGCTCAGACCAAATTCCCTCTATTGAACAAACCTCATCACAGCTTCAGCCAGACATCTCTATCGAACAACAACAAAAAATATTTTCTAATATTTTATCGACTATACAAGACTGCGACGAAAGAACTGATTCTATTAAATTACAAACTAGACTTTATGGCCCGGCTTATAAAATAAGATCTGCTCAACTAATTGAAAAAAATTATCTAAACAAAATGCCAGATTCAGCCCAAATACCACAAATGACAGACCAAATAATAATTTCTAATAATCAAGGTTGGCCAAGAACTAACGCTATTATCACCAAACCTACTCCTGATATGCAATCTCAAAGACTTTTATTTATTACACAAACTCAAGCTCGCTCAAACTATAAATTATGGGGTTTAGTTAGAATTTTTTCAAATATAACGTTGCCAAAATTTAATTCTGCCCTAGACGGTAGCCAAACCATTTTATCAGATGACCGAACACTGAAAAAGCCCCCTAGCCAAGTCTTATCAGATTATGCTCATTTTCTAGAAAAAAGCCAAAAAAATACCAGTCAACAATTAGTAGATAGCCAATTTTCCTCTGACTCGTTCATTGAACAATTAACATCCATAGCTAAAACTGTTGAACAAGGCGTTAAACAAAACGAAGGTTCGCAAAAACAAACTTTTTCAGCCTATACCAATAATATTCAAGGCATTAGAACATCTGATGGCGGAGCTTTAATTATGGGCCAAATTGATTCTGATTGGAAAAGGACTTCTGGCGGTAATCGTTTATCTAAACCAGCCTCAGATGAAGAATCGGCGATTTTCGGAAACGCAAAAGCCACTCAGTCTATTCTTATTCATTATATAAATGTCGTAGCAATTTATATTCCTGTTAAAAACAACACTGAACAAACTATTCAAGTAATTGGAGCAGAAAGAATGCCTGTGGAGGCAAAACCACAATAAAAAAAATGACTAAAAAAAACAAAAACAGCAACGAAGAAAATATTATCATTATAACAGGACTTTCTGGAGCTGGCAAAACCCACGCTTCTGGGGTTTTTCAGGATTTAGGTTATTTTGTGATAGATAATACCCCTCCCCAAATCATTCCTGCTCTTACTCAAATTGTTAAATCACATGGAGAGATTAACAAAAAATTGGCAATAGTTGCAGATATTAGAAGCGGAAAATATTTTGACCAACTTGACGAAATTCTGAATTCTCTGTCAAATAACGGCATTGATGTAACTATCTTATTTTTAAGCACTAAAACAAATACACTAATTAAACGTTATGAATCAAGCAGACGACCACACCCTTTACAAAATAATGGGTCCTTGCTTGATGGCATTAATCAAGAAAAAAATATTTTACGATCTCTAAAATTAAAAGCAGACTATGTAATTGATACATCGAATTTATCTATTCATGATCTATCTAGAGAAATTAATGAAATTTTTGATAAAAAGAACTCTAAACATATAAAAATTAAAATTACATCTTTTGGTTTTAAATATGGTGTCCCGATTGATGCAAATTTCGTCATAGATGTTCGTTTTTTGCCAAATCCTTATTGGCAAAAAGATTTAACTCAAAAAACTGGCAACCAAAAAGAAGTTTCTGATTTTGTTTTCAAACAACCAGAAGCCAAAGAGTTTGTTGAAAAGTTTGCTAGACTGATATTATCTGTAACAGATAAATTTATTCACGAAAATAAACGTTATCTATCAATTGCAATAGGCTGCACAGGCGGAAGGCATAGATCGGTAGCTGTTGCAAACAAATTAAAAACATTACTAACTAAAAAAGATATAGACATAACTATTTCTGCAAGAGATATCAATAAAAAAACTGATATATAAGATGAAAGGCGGTAGATGAGTTTTACACAATTGGTAATTGACGAAATATCTGATATATCGGTTGCCGAAGAAGAGACTAAAAAAATAATCGTTTCTGTCGCCATGCGCCTAAATGGCGAACTAAAAGCTGAAAAAAAAAGATTAATTATTAATATACATACCAGATCTTTGCAATTTGCCAAAAAACTTCATTCATATATAAAATCATCATTTGGAGAAAGTTCTAAAATTTTCAAATACCCCGAAGCCAAGCTAAGCAATAGTTTAGAGCATTATATTGTGCAGCATAAAAGCAAAGATGCCTCGTTGATTAAAAAAGCTGGACTAACAGGCAAAACTGGATTACCCGTAAAAGGCTTTTCTTCAAATATAATACATGCTGAAAAACAAATCCTTAAACATGTTATTGCTACCGCTTTTATCTGTACAGGCAAAATTGGCGACCCCGAAAAAGCCAGCACTGTTGAAATTACTACACCAAATAGCGATATTGCAATGGCCTTAGATGGCATTTTAAAGAAATTAGGAGTAGAATCAAAAATTAAAACACCTCGCGGAATTAGTAAAGTGATTATTAAAGATAAATATGATATTGCTGAATTCTTGAGTTTTTCTGGTGCTATAAATTCATCAGAAAAATTTTTAAAAACATATATAAAAGTACCAAAAATCAAATTAAAAACACATAATAAAACGTCATCTGACATTAATTCTTTAAAATCTTATAGAGCAAGTGAAATAGCTATTTTAAAAGCAAAAAGAGCTTTAGAAATTCTCAAAGACGAAAATATAAAAAATGAATTAATTCAAGCAGCCAAAACTAGAATTGCTCACCCTAATAAATCATTAGAAAAATTAGCCAGCTGCTCTAATCCGCCAATCACAAAAGACGCTATTGCTTCAAGATTAAGACGTTTAAATAGCTTAGCTGACAAAAGAGCTAGTGAAAAAAATATTCCCTCAACAGCTGACGCTACAAAAAATTGCACTTTTGGAGAGAGAAAATAAATTTCAAAATAAAATAATATTATTATGATTGATATTAAATTAATTCGCCAAAATCCTGAAATAGCAAAAAATTCACAAATTAGCCGCGGTAAAGATCCGCAAATTGTGGATAAATTATTAGACATCGACGCTTTATACAGAAATGCTATTACAAATTCAGAAAATCTCAAAGCTAAACAAAATGAATTAGGAAAATTAATTCCCAAAGCTAATAAACAAGAAAAATCAAAACTTTTAGCAAAGCTAAAAGTTTTATCCAAAGAAGCAGAATCTTCTAAAACCCAAACTAATAAACTAGAGCAAAAGTATCTTAAATTAGCAAAATCACTTGATAATCTTATAGCTGAAGCCCCTCCTGGCGGAGAAAAAGATTATATAGTACTAGAAGAAATTGGAAGTCCAAGAAATTTTATAAATGAAGGCATAAAAATTAAAGACCATTTAGATATAGGCCAGAATTTAAATATTTTAGACACTATTCGCGGGGCTAAAGTTTCAGGAGCAAGATTTTATTTTTTAAAAGGCTTAGGAGCGCAGCTTGAATTAGCCATACAAAGATTAGCATTGGATATAGCTACTTCTGAAAACATAACGCCTATTATAACACCAACATTAGTTTTGCCTGAAATTATGGATGGAACAGGTTTTTTAGGTGAACATTCAGCAGAAATTTATAAATTAGCAGAACCAGATAACGTTTATTTAGTTGGAACAAGTGAAGTAGCTATTGCTGGTTTTCATCAAAATGAAATTCTCAATTTAAAAAATTCTGATATTTCTTATGCCGGGATTTCAACTTGTTACCGCCGAGAAGCTGGGTCTTACGGAAAAGATACAAGAGGTATTATAAGAGTTCATCAATTCAACAAAGTTGAGATGTTTGTATTTTGCAAACCTGAAAATGCTGAAAAACAACATCAAAGAATTTTAAATATTGAAAAAAAAATATTAAATGCTATGGAAATACCTTATAGGATTATAGATGTCGCTGCTGGCGATTTGGGCTCATCAGCTGCTAGAAAATTTGATTGTGAAGCTTATTTACCTTCACAAAATAGATATTTAGAATTAACTTCCACTTCCAATTGCACAACCTACCAAGCCAGAAGATTAAATATAAGATATATTGGAAATGACGGCAAAAAACACATGGCAGCTACCCTAAACGGCACACTAACAACGACTAGATGGTTGGTGGCGCTTTTGGAAAATCACCAACAAGCTGACGGGAGTGTCAAAATTCCTAAAGCTTTAACAAAATATATGAATGGGCTAGAATATATCAAAATAGAATAAAACAAATTTCTAAGGCTGATTTACTTATCTTCATCTAAATGTTTAAGCAAATATTTAACATCATCTAAATTTGCTACTCTAACAAGTTTCATTCGCATATCACTTCCTATTGAAAACCCTTTAAAGTACCATATAAGAAATTTTCTAAGAAGCTTTACTGCCTGATTTTCATCAGAATAATATTCAATTAACATATCAGTATGATATAAAACTATTTGTTTAATTTTTTTTAAATCAAAGTAATTTTTTGGATAATATTTATTAGTTTTCCAACCTAAATTCTGTGCAATCTCTTCAAAAATCCACGGTTTGCCCAAAGCTGCCCTGCCAATAGCTATACCATCCACTCCTGTGACTTCAAACATGCGTTTAGCATCTTTGAAATCTCTCACATCTCCATTGCCAAAAACCTTTATAGATAAACGGTTTTTCAAATCTGCTATTTTTGACCAATCAGCTTGCCCTTTATACATTTGCTTCATATAACGAGCGTGTAAAGTCACTAAAGAACAGCCTTGTTCCTCTGCTATTTCACCAGCCTGGATATAAGTTTGATTTTTTTCATCCGTTCCTATTCTAAATTTACAAGTTATAGGCACTTTTTTTTTAGCCGCCAAAACTGCTGCTTGGATAATGTCTTTATAAAGATCTAAATTAGTTAAAATCATTGCACCGCCGCCATTTTGAGTAATCTTCTTTACAGGACAACCAAAATTCAAATCAACATGATCTGCTATGTTTTCAGCAACTATTTTTCTAACAACTTCAAAAATCTCGTCTGGGAATTTACTAAATATTTGCAAAGAACGATATTTTTCTTTTTTAGAAAAAACAACCATTTTTTTGGCTTTACAATTATTTTCTATCAAAGACCTTGCATTAACCATTTCTCCTACATAAAATGCTTCTTTATAAAATTCTTGACACAATCTCCGATAGGGTGAATTAGTGACACCTGCCATTGGAGACAAGGCTAACCTATAATTAGGCAACATTAAAGTTTTTCGGCTAAATAACTTTTTAACTGAGATAAATTTATTCTGTCTTGTTTCATAGTATCTCGATTTCTAACAGTAACACAATTGTCATTTAGAGAATCAAAATCATAAGTTACACAAAACGGCGTGCCAATTTCATCATGTCTTCTATAGCGACGGCCAATTGCTCCTGCATCATCATAATCAACATTCCATACCTTTCTCAAATCAGCGGCTATTTTGCCAGCTGCTGGTGACAAATCTTGATGTTTAGAAAGAGGCAAAATAGCCGCTTTATAAGGTGCAAGACGAAAATCTAAACGTAAAACAATTCTTTCATCCACACCGCCCTTAGTATTTGGAGCTTCGTCTTGGGTATAAGCATCTATCAAAAACGCCATTAATGAACGCGTTAGGCCAGCAGCTGGTTCAATAACATAAGGAAAATATTTTTCGCCAGTTATTTGATCAAAATATTTCAATTCTTTATTAGAATTTTGACTATGAGTTTTTAAATCAAAATCGCCTCTATTAGCAATACCTTCCAATTCTCCCCAATCGCTGCCTTCAAAACCAAATTTATATTCTATATCGACTGTCCTTTTAGAATAGTGAGAAAGTTTTTCCTTAGGGTGCTCAAAAGTGCGTAAATTATTTTCCGAAATTCCTAAATCTTTATACCAATTTAATCTTTGTTCTAACCAATAGTCAAACCATTTAGCATCTTCTTTAGGCTGAACAAAAAATTCCATTTCCATTTGTTCAAATTCTCTAGTTCTAAAAATGAAATTACTAGGAGTTATTTCATTTCTAAAAGATTTACCCACTTGAGCTATACCAAACGGCAATTTTTGCCGAGAGGCGGTTTGGACATTAGCAAAATTTATAAATATACCTTGGGCGGTTTCAGGCCGTAAATAATGTAAACCAGAATCATCTTCAACAGCCCCTAAATAGGTTTTAAGCATCATATTAAAATCACGAGGAGAGGTCCATTTTCCTTTTGTCCCGCATTCTGGACAAACTAATTGCGACATATCTTTTGGCAAATTTTTATGTTTAGCTTCATAAGATTCTAGCAAATGATCATATCTTTGCCGTTTGTGGCATTGTAAACATTCTATTAACGGGTCTGTAAAAACACCAAGATGCCCCGAAGCTTCCCAAACTTGTTTAGGCAAAATAACTGCCGAATCTAAACCAACTACATTATCTCTTGATGTAACTATATTATTCCACCACTGTTTTTTAATATTCTCTTTCAGTTCAACGCCTAACGGCCCATAGTCCCAAGCTGAACGAGTCCCTCCATAGATTTCACCAGACGGAAAAACAAATCCTCTGCGTTTAGCCAATGTTATAACATCGGCTAAATTACTTTTACTCATCAGCTGATGCTATAAAAGCGTAGTCATTCTCCATAATTTTACTTTGTGCTAGATTAGGATATAAAGTAACTTTAAGTTCTTCTCTAATTTGAGCCTCAGAATTATGATAAATTGAAAGGCCTGTGCCAGCAGGAATAAGATTTCCTATAATAACATTTTCTTTCAGACCGTCTAAAGAATCGTCAGTTGATTCAATAGCCGCTGATGTTAGAACTCTGGTAGTTTCTTGAAAAGAAGCAGCTGAAAGCCATGAAGGTGTTGCCAAAGAGGCCTTAGTTATACCCATTAATTCTGGACGTCCAGTAGCTGGATTTTTGCCTTGTTTAACTGCTTTACGATTTATATTTTCAAATTCAATTCGGTTAACTAATTCTCCAGGAATTAAATTAGTATCGCCGCTTGACAAAACTGAAACATATTTTAACATTTGACGAACTATAACTTCAATATGTTTATCATTAATTGATACTCCTTGAGCTCGATAAACCTCCTGAACTTGCTCTAACAAAAATATTTGCGCTTCACGAGGACCTAAAACCCGCAAAACTTTTTTAGGATCCACGGGGCCTAAACATAATTTTTGTCCAGCATGAACTTTATCGCCTGATTTAACCAACAATTTATTTCTTTTTGAAATTATATCTTCACTAGTTGTCAAGTTTTTGCCTTCAGGGATGATTTTTACTATATACCCCATAGAAGAATCTTCTATTTTGACTTTTCCATCAAACTCAGCAATTGGCGCTTCGCCTCTTGGGGTTCTAGCCTCAAAAAGTTCTGTCACACGAGGAAGCCCTTGTGTTATATCACCTGATGAAGCAGCTGCGCCGCCAGTATGAAAAGTTCTCATAGTAAGCTGAGTACCCGGCTCGCCAATTGATTGAGCAGCGACAATCCCAACTGACTCTCCCACATCAACTCTTTTACCTGTTGCCATAGATCTACCATAACATGCTGCACAAGCACCCTTTAAAGATTGACATGTCAGAAGTGAACGAACTTTAACTTCTTTTATGCCTAACTCTAATAATTTATCAATTATTTCTAAAGAAATATCTTGATTGGCCTTAGCAACAACTTTACCATTTTTGGCAACAATTTGTTCTGATAAAGTTCTAGCATAAAGCGAAGTTTCTAAATGCATATCTTTTCCATCATCAGAAATTACTGGAATGGTCAAAGATCTTTTAGTTTTGCAATCTTCTTCTAAAATAATCACATCTTGAGAAACGTCAACTAACCTACGGGTTAAATATCCCGAATCAGCTGTTCTCAAAGCAGTGTCTGCCAAACCCTTTCTAGCACCATGAGAAGCAATAAAATATTCTAAAACAGAAAGCCCTTCATCGTAATTTGATTTTATAGGACGAGGAATAATTTCTCCCTTAGGATTAGATACTAAACCTCTCATACCAGCTATCTGACGAATTTGCATCCAGTTTCCTCTTGCTCCAGAAGTCACCATTTGTTTAACGGTATTATCGGCTGGAAAATTATCAATCATTGAACGAGCAACTTCTTCAGTGGCTTGCGTCCATAAATCTATAAGTTCTTCACGCCGTTCCTCATCTGTGATAAGACCGTTATCGTATTGTGAATGAATTTTTAAAGCTTTCTCTTCATAACTTGCTAAAATTTTATTTTTATTTTCTGGCGCTGCCACATCTGAAAAAGATATTGTCACTCCTGAACGACTAGCCCATTTAAAGCCTGTATCCTTTAAAGCATCAAGCGAAGCATTTACTTGAACAGTTGGATAATTGGCCGATAATCTATTTATTATATCATCTAAAAGACTTTTTTCAACATGTTCATTAATATACGGAAAATCAGGTGGCAAACATTCATTAAAAATAGTTCTACCAAAAGTTGTTTCAACAATTTTAGACACACCTGGCTTAAAATCCTCTGGCATTTTTTCATCCGCATTTGGATAAAAAGCATCAATTTTTATTTTACATTTAGCATTTATATCAAGCTGGCCTAAATCATAAGCCATTTGAGCTTCATTTACCGACGAAAATGCTCTTCCTGTACCTTTAACCTTATCTTTAGCCGCCGTTATATGATAAAGCCCTATAACCATATCTTGAGTCGGCACTGTCACAGGATTGCCATCAGCCGGCTTTAAGATATTATTAGCCCCTAACATTAAAACTCTCGCTTCAGCTTGAGCTTCAACACTTAAAGGTAAGTGAACGGCCATTTGGTCACCATCAAAATCGGCGTTAAAAGCAGTACAAGCCAAAGGGTGTAAAGCAATAGCCTTCCCTTCCACTAATTGCGGCTCAAAAGCTTGAATACCTAAACGGTGTAATGTGGGAGCCCTGTTTAAAAGCACAGGGTGCTGTTTTATAACTTCTTCCAAAACATCCCAAACCACAGGATGAACTCTTTCTATCATATTTTTGGCTTGCTTTTGATTAGCAGCATGCTGCAGAGCTATAAGTCTTTGCTCAACAAAAGGTCTAAATAATTCTAAAGCCATATTTTTTGGCAAACCGCACTGATGCATTTTCAAGGTTGGACCCACGACTATAACGCTTCTGCCCGAATAATCAACTCGTTTACCAAGCAAATTCTGACGGAAACGTCCTTTTTTGCCTTTTAACATGTCCGAAATTGATTTTAAAGGTCTGCCTGAAGGGGTTGTGACAGGATGGCCTCTTCTGCCATTGTCAAACAAAGCGTCAACCGCTTCTTGTAACATTCTTTTTTCGTTATTTATAATAATTCCTGGAGCCGCTAAATTAATCATTTTTTTCAAACGGTTATTGCGATTTATCACCCTCCTATATAAATCATTCAAATCTGAAGTGGCAAATCTTCCCCCATCAAGCTGGACCATCGGTCTAAGATCTGGCGGTAAAACAGGTATAGCATCCATAACCATAGCTGTAGGACTATTTTTTGATTCAATAAAAGCATTTACCATTTTTAATCTTTTTGACAATTTAAGATTTTTAACAGTATTTCCTTCGGCCATTTCTTCTTGAATGTCTTTAGCTATCTGTTTTAAATTTAAATTTTCTAAACAGATTCTAATTGCTCTTGCTCCAATATCAGATGTAAAATATTCATCATATCTATCTTCAAGAGAATTTCTTATAATTTCATCATCTAAAATAGTGTGAATTTTCAAGCTTTTAAAAGTCTCCCAAACTAACTGCAACTTATTAACATTTTCGCTAGCAGCTGTTTTTTGACGTTCAATATTTCTTCTATGCGAAGATCTTATTCTGGTTAATTCATTGCCTTTTTTGCCATTCGCTTTGGCTTTAGCAACTTCTTTTTCCATTTGTTCTAAGGCTTCAGCAGAAATTTTCTCAGATTCGCTCAATATGCTCTTTATTTCATTATCTAGCTCTTTTCGCAAAAACGGCAAATCTTTTTTAATAAGATCTGCTTTAACATCAACCACTAAATAGCTTTGAAAATAAATTACTTTTTCAATATCTTTAACTGACAAATCAAGCATATATCCAAGCCTTGAAGGCACTCCTTTGAAATACCATATATGTGTTACAGGAGTAGCTAATTGAATATGTCCCATTCTTTCGCGACGAACTTTTGAACTAGTAACCTCCACCCCACATCTTTCACAAACTATTCCTTTAAAGCGAACTCTTTTATATTTTCCGCAAGAACATTCCCAATCGTGAGTGGGACCAAAAATCTTTTCACAAAATAAACCGTCATGTTCAGGTTTCAGAGTTCTATAATTTATAGTTTCGGCTTTTTTAACCTCTCCATGCGACCAATCATATATATTATCTAAATTGGCTAAAGATAATCTAACAGTGTTAAAATCTGTAACAGCAACCATTTTTTAAATCTCCTTCAATGTTATTTGTTCTGTTGGTTTAATATCTAATTCTTCAAAATCAGCAGATTGCTCTTTCAAAGAAACGTGTATATCTTCTTTCATATCTGTTAGATCTATTGGTTTATTCTCTTTATCTAACACTTCCACATTTAACGCTAAAGCCTGCATTTCTTTATTCAAAACCCTAAAAGATTCAGGCACCCCTGCTGGAGGAATATTTTCTCCTCTAACAACAGCTTCATAAGTTCTAAGTCTGCCGTCTACATCATCGGATTTAGAAGTCATCATTTCATGAAGCACATTGGCTGCGCCATAAGCCTCTAAAGCCCAAACTTCCATTTCACCAAATCTTTGCCCACCAAATTGAGCTTTTCCTCCAAGAGGTTGCTGTGTAATCATTGAATAAGGCCCTGTTGATCTAGCGTGTATTTTATCATCAACTAGATGGTGTAATTTCAAAACATACATATAGCCAACACTTATAGGTTCTGGAAAAGGTTCACCAGTTCGACCATCAAACAAAATACCTTTGCCTGTTTGAGCCACCAATCTTTCATTATCTCTATTTGGTAAAGTACAGTTTAATAAACCTTTTATAATGGATGAATCCACACCATCAAAAACCGGCGTAGAAACTTTTGCACCAGGACTAGCTTTTTGAGCAACAGACGGAACTTTTTCTTTCCATTTATTATCTTTCGACTTATCTGTGTTTAAATTCCAGCCATTTTTAGCGATCCAACCTAAATGAACCTCTAAAACCTGCCCCAAATTCATACGTCCAGGCACACCTAACGGATTCAAAATAACATCAACTGGCGTTCCATCAGGCAAAAAAGGCATATCTTCAACTGCTAATATTTTAGAAATAACACCTTTATTTCCATGCCGACCTGATAATTTATCACCAGGAGTGATTTTTCTTTTATTAGCTATATAAACCCTAACTGAATGATTGACATCAGCTGGCAGGTCATCTCCAGCTTCACTAGTGAGTTCTCTGACCCCTATAACAGTTCCTGCTTCTCCATGAGGGACCTTTAAAGATGTATCTCTAACTTCCTTTTGTTTTTCACCAAAAATAGCCCTTAATAATCTTTCTTCAGGAGTAAGATCTGTTTCACCTTTCGGCGAAACCTTGCCAACTAATATATCACCTGGATTAACTTCTGCTCCAACTCTAATAATACCTCTATCATCTAAATTAGCAATAGCTGATTCAGAAGCATCAGGCAAATCACGAGTAATCTCTTCTTCTCCTAATTTAGTATTTCTAGCGTCAATATCATATTCTTCAATATGTATAGAAGTCAATGTATCATCTTGAACTAAACGATTAGACAAAATAATAGCATCTTCAAAATTATACCCTTCCCAGCTCATAAATGCTACTAGCAAATTTCTGCCCAAAGACAATTCACCATCTTTTGAAGCTGGTCCATCTGCTAAAATATCACCTGTTTGAACCCTATCACCAGTTTCCACAATAACTGTATGATTTATACAAGTTGTTTGATTAGCTCGTTGAAATTTATTAGTTTTATAAACTGTTGTGGTTTTATCATCATTTTTTACAACTATCTCATTAGCGTCTGATGACGTTATTATACCTGGCTTAGTAGCCAATAAAACATCCCCAGCATCAATTGCTGCTCTTGATTCAATACCTGTTCCAACATAAGGAGCTTCTGTTTTAATTAACGGCACAGCCTGACGCTGCATATTAGCACCCATCAAAGCTCTATTAGCATCATCATGCTCCAAGAAAGGAATAAGTGATGTCCCAACAGAAACCATTTGCTGAGGAGAAACGTCCATATAATCAACTAATAATGGATCAACATCATCAGCCTCTCCGTTTCTATCACGCACTAAAACCGTTTTACTAATAAATTTTCCATTTTTATCTAACTCTTGATTAGCCTGAGCAATTATAAAATTAACCTCCTCATCGGCTGTTAAATAATCAACATTATCTGTCACTTTTCCTTTAACAACTTTTCTATAAGGCGTTTGGATAAAACCAAAAGAATTAACCTTAGCATAAGAGGCTAAAGAACCGACTAATCCGATATTAGGCCCCTCTGGCGACTCAATTGGACACATTCTACCATAGTGCGAAGCATGTACATCCCTAACTTCTAATGAAGCTCTTTCTCTAGACAAACCTCCAGGACCTAAAGCAGAAAGTCTTCGACGATGAGTAATGGCCGCTAAAGGATTATTCTGGTCCATAAATTGACTAAGTTGAGAAGTTCCAAAAAACTCTTTTAATTGAGTTATAATAGGTCTAGCATTAATTAAAGATTGCGGAGTAATGGTTTCAATATCCTGGGTGTCCATTCTTTCACGAACAACCCTTTCAATACGAGTTAAAGCAATTCTTATTTGATTTTGAATTAATTCAGCACAACGCCGCACCCTTCTATTGCCAAAATGGTCGATGTCATCAGTCGTTATTCTAACCTGTTTTGATGGCTTAATAAACTTCGCTTGATAAACATCCTTGCCTGAATGCATTGAACATAGATATTGTATTATTGCAATTATATCATCTTTGGTAACAGTTGTTTGCTCTATAGGTATTTGAATACCTAATTTTTTATTTAGTTTATATCGGCCAATTTTGCTTAAAGTATATCTTTTAGCATCAAAAAACATATTGTCTAATAACATTTGACCAGCTTCGGGGTTTGAGGGCTCGCCAGGACGAGCATTTTGATAAACAGCTTCTAATGCTTGATCCTTTGTTAAATCATAATTTTTTTCTAACGCTCGGCTAATAACAGGAAATTCTCCAAAATGCTTAGTTAGTTCTTCATTATTTAAACCAATAGCCTTTAAAAATTGAATTAGACCCTGTCTGCGCTTTCTGTCTACTCTAACCGCGGCATTATCTTTACGATCAATTTCAAACTCTAACCAAGAACCACGAGTTGGCACAATCCTAACTGAAAATGACTCCCTATCATTACCTTTTTGAGTAGATTTTTCAAAATAAACTCCTGGAGAACGGGCTATTTGAGTTAAAACCACCCTTTCTGCTCCATTAAAAACAAAAGAAGCAGTATCTGTCATTAATGGAAAATCTCCAAAAAAAACAGTTTGTTTTTTCCTAATATCCCTTTTTATGTCATGAAATTCCGCTTTTACATATAAAGGCGCTGCATAAGTTAAACCTTTTTCTTTACATTCCTGAACAGTATATGGTGACTGTTCCAAAACTGGCTCTGAAAAAGACAATTCCATCCTACCCTGATCATCTTGAATTGGAGAAAATTCATCAAATATTTCTTCAAAACCGCTTTTAGAGCTGATAGCCTCATCGTTCAAACCTTTAGCAAGTCTTTCTTTCCATCTTTCGTTTCCAACTAACCAGTCAAAACTATTTTTTTGCAAATCTAACAAATGGGGTATTTCAATAGGTGCATGAATTTTGCCGAAAGATATTCTTTTAGCAATTCTTTCATCTTGCGTTCTGCCATTTTGTAATTCATTTTTTGATTTTGTTCTTTCGCTTTTAGCTGTTTTAGATTTATCAGTCAAGAGATTCCCTTCTTGTAGTATCTTTTATATCCTAAATGTTTTTTATTTGACCGCAAACAGCAGCTTTTTTAAAAAACATTTTGAAAATTTTGCACATATATTTGGTTTTACCCTCTTGACCACTATATATCTAAAAGAGTTTATATTATCAGTTTATATAATTTTAATATGAAGTCAAATTTTTTGCGATTATTTTACGATAACTTCTTACTAAATCTTACTAAATCTACGACACTGGCAAATACCCTTTTACCCTTTATTTATAGGCAAAAACCCTATATTTTCAAAGAAAGAAAAAAATATAGTCATTGATAGATAATAAATGACACATTTTCAACGAAACCCAAAAAATAAAGAGTCGTTTTTATAATGAAACGATAATATGTGGAAATTAAATCCTGATGGCAAGTCAATAAGATATGAACCTGTGAAAATGGATTATGAAGCCGCCAAAAAATTTGACGAACAAATAAAAGAAGCCAATAATGATATACCTGATTTTTCTTGGTTAGATGAAGCTGAATAAATTATAAAATGTAAAATATATTTTACATTTATCTATTTTTATGATAAACTGATTATGTGTATAAAATAAAAACAACTGACGAATTTGACACTTGGCAAAACAATATTCGTGATTATAGAACTTATGCACGAGTAAACGCAAAAATTACTATGATAGGAAAAGGTAATTTAGGTGATTATAAAAATGTAGGTGAAAAAATATTTGAAACACGAATACATACTGGAAAGGGAATTAGACTCTATTTTACTAAAAAACAAAAAGAAATAATTTTACTCTTGATAGGTGGCGATAAATCAAGTCAGAAAAAAGATATAGAAAAGGCAAAACAACTAGCAAAGGAATATTAAAATGAAAAGAAAAATGAATGATTATGACCCTGTAAAGCATTTAAAAAATGAGAAAGTAATTACTGAATTTATAAATGCTTTTATTGAAGAAGCACCCGAACTTCTGCCAGAAGCATTAAGTATTGTAGCAAAAGCTAAAGGCATTACAGAATTATCAAAAGAAACTGGTTTAACTCGTCAAACTCTTTATGCAGCATTGGGAGATAATGGTAATCCAACTTTTAGCACTATTAACAAAATATTAAATAGTTTTAATATAAAGCTAAAAGCTACACTAAAAACAATTTAGCTTCTTCAAAAGTATTATCAGCTATTAACCAATATCTTTTTATAAAATCAAATGGACTGCCTGTGCGGTTTGGTCTACCACTTGCTTGCTCCATAGTAGCCCCTAATTTACCATCGGCTATATTAGCTATTATTTCGGTATTACAGACATCTTTAATGTATCTAAGCCTCTAGCCTGCTGTGTAAACAATGGCTAATATGGCGTTGTGAGTGCTTGTAAACCAGTTTTCTAACTGTTGCGACTATTTAGCTGTCATTCCACCCGTAAAAGCTCTTATTCGGCGATGTTTATTTTCACACATTTGGGCAAATTGTTTGCTATCTGTCCAAATTATTAATTCTATTAGGTTCATTTTTTAAAATACGCTATATTTATTTAGAAAATTCGCTATATTATAGTGGAGATAGTGGGACTCGAACCCACGACCTACTGCTTGCAAAGCAGTTGCGCTACCAGCTGCGCCATATCCCCAATTTTGTGATATATTGTTCTAATTTTTGTTCGCCGTATTGAATACTTGCTCACAAAAAATTATCCCAACATCTCACTAAAATTCAGATTTTGTGATACATCGCTTTAATTCTCTATTTGCCATATTGAATACTTGCTTACAAAAAATTATCCCAACATCTCACTAAAATTCAAATTTTGTAATATATTGTTCTATATTCAGTTATTTTTTTAAGTTTCGTCGTCCCAAAAAACTTTAAGTTCTGCAACAGACTTATACTTTTTATATAAATACACTAACCCTGCGCTTCCGACAAAAAGTGCCAGCAAAAACATTTTTTTCATAAAACTTTTTCCCTTCTGTTACAAAGCCCACAAGCCACACATATCTATACATTTAAGACTAACACAAAATAACGCAATATTCAAATATATTTTTCAGCACAGCGCGTATGTTCGCACCTGAGGTTGTGTATTCTTTTTTTTCAATTCAACTAATAAAAAGATAATTAACTAAAAACAATTTAATTACTTTTTTCAGGAGCGAGCTGTTCCAAAAAATTATTACCAAAGACAATTAAAATTCTGTAGCTGAGGCAAAAAATCAATTTTGAAGAGTATGACTCGGCCAAGTGCGCAATTCCCCACAAAATTAGAAATTTTGCGGGGGACCCCGCAGCACCTCCGCGCTCGAAAAATTGCTATTTTTTGTGAAAACTACAGAATTTTTAATTTAACAATTAAGTAATAATTTTTTGGAACAGCGAGCGTTTTTTTTTTTTGTAAAAATTTAGGTATGAGTAATTTTACCAATTTGAAATTAAAGAAAATTAAATTAGAAAAATTAGGAACCTTAGCCATTTTTGCGGTTTTTACAATTACCTCATTTTTAACAGGAACTTCGGTTTCTAATGCGGCCGTTTCAGCAGCGGCTTTGCCTATTAGTTTTGGAGGCACAGGCGGCAAAACCCAAAGTGCTGCTTTAACTAATTTAGGAATAAATAATACAATAGACGAAAATTCTAGCAACAGCACTTTTCCATCAGCCAAAACAGTTTATGCCTATATGAATAAAGTGATGGCTAATTGCGACAATTCTACAGGCGACAGCGGCAATATTTCCAGCAACAACACCAATTTTTATAACGCTATTTGCAGCTGGACCGGCGGAGATTTGATTTATAAAGGTTCTGGTCTATCTACCACAGCAACTAATAATAAAATAAAGGTTGGCGACAAAGCTTGCACCACTTCCGGACAAGGATACATCAGCAATTCAGCAGCCAATGACGGCATACCTCAAGTAGGCTGCGTTTTGCCTGATTTGCAAGCTGGCACCCATGCTGTGACTATTTCTGTGGATAAAGGCTCGACTTATGCAATTAATGCCGGAAATGTGATTTATGCTAAAAATGCTAAATTATCAAATTGCGATACAACTAGTATGCAAACTTTTGGGGCTAATGCCGCAGCTTGCAAAGCATCTATGCAACAAGGGCAAGTGATTGTTTTAAATGACGCCAGAAATAACCAAAAATATCGGGTCAAAAAAATGCCTGACGGCAATGTTTGGATGATAGACAATTTGAAATTGGGTTCTACAACTGACACAACCGTGCTAACTCCTGCTGATACTAATATAGCAGCAAATTACACTTTACCGCAAATAGGCAATTCTACTGTTAATGGTGACCCTAGTGAACAAACATATTGCTCATCATCAGGTCTTGTAAATACTCATAATCCAGGAAACACAACAGCTTGTGGGTATTCATATGATTGGGATACAGCTATGGCTGGAACGTCTTCAAATTCAGGTTATTCTATTTCAGCTAAAGGCTGGGGTTTACACCCAAATAGTGGCACAAAATCAGCTTACGCGTTAAGTAATAAAATGTTAGCTGTGGCAGCTAATTCTAATAGCAATAGAAACCCTGTTTATAGCACCACAGGTTATAAGAATTTTGGTGAAGGAGGCACAAGTTATCCAGCTCCTTGGTTAGGCGTCTATTCAGGCAACTACTCTGTCTCTGGCGACGCCGGGCGGTATTGGTCAGCTACTGAGTACAACAACATATCCGTATACGTTTCGCGCTACACTTCTAACAGTTTCGACCCCCAGTACGGCAGCAGCAGCGGCACCTACACCAAGTCCAACGGTTTTTTTGTTCGATCTGTTCTCTAAACTACATTAACACTTATGTTTAGAATTTGCGTTTAAATTAATTCCGCAAAACGCACATAAACCTTTACAATCTTCACTGCAAATAGGACTATAATCAATACTTAAACCAATAGTATCGAAAATAATCGGTTCTAAATTTGCTACATTGCCATATAATTTATAAACACCGCAATCGTTGTTTTTATCAATTTCATCTACAAAAAATGCCGTAAATTGACTTTTTTGCACCTTCTCAGACAAATTTTCTAAACATCTGGAACAGTGGCTAGCCAATTTATAAGAAATATTTCCCTTTAGATAATAACCTAATTTAGCATTAGTGGCTGTGAATTCTATTCGAACAGGATATGTTTTATCAAAACTAACCAGACTATTACCAATATCTTCTAAAAATTTATCTTCAATCACAAAATCTTTATAAGAAGCTTGAGAAAACTGTAAACTATATAAATCAACCGAAAACTTATTATTATACAAAAATTTATTTTTATTTGCGCTATTAAATCTATACATCAAACAATGTTAGTAATAAAAAAAATTACTTAAAAATTATTTATGGCCAGACGAGCCAAACCCAGCTTGTCCTCTATCAGTCTCATCTAATTGCTCTTGCCATTGAAAATTAGCTAATTCTATCTTTTGAATAACTAGCTGAGCAATTCTAGTTTCTTTTTCTAAAAAAACTTTCTGCTGACTAGCATTATATAAAATTATCAAAATCTCCCCTCTATAGCCGCTATCAATAGTTCCAGGAGCATTCAAAATGGTCAAACCTTTTTTTAATGCTAAACCAGATCTAGGATGTATAAGCCCAACACAGCCATAAGGTATTGCGCCAATTAACCCTGTGGGCACAGCCCTCCAAGAAAATGGCTCTAATTGAACATCTTCCACAGAATACAAATCAGCCCCCGCATCCCCGCTATTAACACGTTTTGGCAATTTAGCTAAAGAATGAACTCTTTTAAAAGACACAATCATATTAATCAAAAAATCTAAACAATTTTATAATATTTTTTTTAATTTAAATTAAATACAGTCCTTACAAACTGACAACTCTTTAACTCTTTTGCCCAATTGAGATTTATGTCTAACTAAAAAACATTCAGAACATGTAAATTCATCCTCTTGCGGCGGCACCAAATCAATATCCACGCTATTTGAGCTAATTTCATCTGTTTGTGTTAAATATTCAGCCGATAAAGGTAAGTCATCAGTCAAATTAAAATCTGATTTATTAACTTTTTTTGCGCTTTTCATATTCCCATCCACACTATATTTTTCATTACATTACTTACTTCAAGTCTATTGTATTTTCTAGTCATAAATATAAATTATCATATATAAATTAGATGTCAAGCATTTTACAAATAATATTTAGCAAATTTTTACTTCTTGCGTCTTTTTTACTTTTAAAACTTGTATAATTAAAACATGTTATATAAAGAATTTAATAAAAAAATTGAAGAACTGCTCTATGCTGCAAAACTTTATTATCATACAAATGAAAATTCTCCATTATCCGACGAAGAATATGATTTAAAATTAGAATATCTAAAAAAAGAAGTTCAAAAAAATCCCGCTTTAGCAACAGAAAAATACCATAACCTTATAAACCAAATTGCCAACAGCACAGAAAATGTTGATGCAGAAATTCACTTTAGTGTTCCTATGCTTTCTTTAGCAAAAGCCAACAATAAACAAGCTGTTGAATCTTTTTTAGAAAAAACCAAAATCGCGGGGGCGCAAAATGCTGGATGGGCTCTGGAATCAAAATTAGACGGCATAGCTATTGCTTTGAGATACAAAAATGGATACCTAAACCAAGTTATAACGCGCTCATCTGGCGAAATTGGCATGGATATAACAAATAATTTATTCGAACTACTAAACAGCGGATACATATATATAAAAGGACTTCCTCTGCGACTATCAAATAAACTAAAAAACAAAACTATTGAGCTAAGAGGCGAGATATTTATGACATTAGAGCAATTTCAAAAAACTAATATTATCCGTTCAAAAGATTCCGAAAATACTTATAACAACCCTAGAAATGCTGTAGCTGGCATTATAAATTCAAAAGTTTCCACACTTATTAACAAAACTGAAAAAAAACAATTAAAATCAACAAACCAAGGAGCATTATTTTCTATTGATAGTCCGACTGAATCGATCAATAAAAATATTCACGAATTTAAATCCTACGCCACTTTTTTATGTTATTCTTATATTTCAGATTTTGAACTCGATTTATCTTTCACACAAAATTATGGTTTTTTAAGTGTTTTATATGTAACACGACAAATTTTAAATTATGATAAACCTTATTTTGATAATAAAAAAATAATGTCTGATATTAAACTCTACGGAAAAAAATTGATTCGAGATAGCGATTATGGCAAATTCATTGATTCTGAAATTGGAAAAATATTTACTGACGGAATAGTGATCAAATGTGTTGATGACAAATTAATTAGCCAAAAACTAGGATTTACTGAACATCACCCAAATTCCCAAATAGCATATAAATATATGAATGACGAAGATATAGCCACAACATATATTGCGGATATTGAAATTTCAGTAGGCCGAACTGGCAGACTATCTATTCGCGGCAAACTTTCTCCATCAGTGCACTTATATGGCTCAAAAATTGAATATGCTACTCTACATAATTTTGATTGGCTACAAAAAAAAGATGTTCGAATAGGCTCCGCGGTTGCTGTTATAAAAGCTAATGATGTGATTCCTTACATAGCCGCCGTTTTAGATAATCCATCAAACACAAAACCTTATAAAATGCTAAACGCTTGCCCTTTATGCGAAACTCCGCTTGACAAAAAAACCTTGCTTTGGCGTTGTCCAAATAATTTATGCCCTTCACGTGGCATAACAGCCTTAGAAACTGCTGTAAGCAAAAATTATCTAGATATAGACTCATTATCTAAAAAAACCCTTGAAGCGGTCTATAATTCAGGATTGGTTAAAGACATTGCCGATATTTTTAAACTAACTATTGATGATTTAACAAATCTGCCAACTGGCAATACTTATGATTCGGACAAAGGGGTTTATCAAGAAGAAGCATTATTCAACATCGACTGGAGTCCTAAAATAGGAAAAAACTATCACAGAGCCGGTGAATATATACCATTAGGAAAGACCACTGCTATAACTATATATAATTCTATTCAAAAAGCAAAGAATATTCCTTTTGACAGACTATTAGCCTCACTTAATATCCCGCTTTTAGGCAAAAAAGTTGGCAAAAGTTTAGTTAAAAAATTTGGCACTATGGATAAATTACTTCTAGCGACAAAAGAAGAATTAGAAAATGTTGATTTAATTAGTTCTAGAAAGTCTACTGAAATAATAAACGGCCTAAAACTAAGAAAACCTCTTATAAAAAAGCTTAAAGCAGCTGGCGTAAATATGGGAGTAAATGCTCAAACAAGCTCAAAAACTTCCAAAGACAATATTCTAAATGGCGAAACTATTGTCGTTTCTGGATCAATACCTAATTACACAAGAGAACAAATCGGCGATTTAATTGAATCACTAGGAGGAAAATATACCACTGCTATTACCAGCAAAACTACTTTATTGATATCTGAAAAAAACAAGAACTCAAGCAAATTAAAAAAAGCCCAGGAAAATAATACAAAAATTATTGAGCCAAACAAATTTTTAGAACTTATAAAGGTAAATTGATGGAAAACTATAAAGTGATTTTAGCGTCTAAATCAATTGGTAGACTAAAAACACTTAAATCTGCTGGTATAACGCCCTATATTTTATCACCTGAATTAGACGAATCTTCAATTATCAAGAAATACGCTCCGAATAAAAAATTAAATGCTAAAAAAACCGTTCTGTTTTTAGCAAAGGCTAAAGGGGAAAAAGCTGTTAAAATATTAAACGAAGAACTTGCAAATAATAAAATTGATAAAATGCAGATAAATAATAAAATATCTAATGCTAGAATTTTACTCGCTGGAGATTCGGTTTTTGAATTTCGACATAAAGTTTTTGGTAAGCCCGAGAATTATGAAACTGCAAAAAAACATCTAAAATCAATTAGCGGACAAACCGGTAAATTATATTCTGCTATTTATATTTATGATTTAAAATCTAAAAATTGGCGGTTAGTAGCTAACTATGCAAAAGTCACTATGCATACATTAAGCAATAAAGATATTGAAAATTATCTGTCAACTAATGAACCTTATTTAGTAGCGGGTGGATTCACTATTGACGGACTAGGCGGCGCTTTTGTTGAAAAAATAAATGGAGACCCACACACTGTTGTGGGCATGCCTTTAGCTATTTTGCGATTAGAACTAGAAAAAATGAATATTGAATGGTTTAAAATATTAGATAATAATTTTATTAAAAAATAATTTACATTCTTTCAGGAGCGCTAACTCCCAAAAGAGATAAAGCATTTTTCAAAATTTGAGCTGTAGCATTATTCAAAGCCAATCTAGCAATATGCTCAACCTGTATTTCAGATTTTGTGTTAGGCAAAATACGTAAACTAGAATAAAATGTATGATATTTTCGAGCCAAATCTTCTAAATATCTTGCAACTTTATGTATTTCATAACTTCGAGCAGACGCTTCAAGCATTGCCGGATATAGCGCTAAAGTGGTTAGCAAATCTTTTTCAACAGTTTTCTGCAAAACCGACAAATCAGCTTTTTTTGTTAACACTTTCTCAGATAACGCTTTATCCAACATATAAGCATTTTTCATAACATTACAACATCTAGCATAAGCATATTGGACATAATAAACCGGATTTTCATTAGTGTGAAGCGTAATCAGATCTAAATCAAGATCTATTGGCGTATTAACCGAAGATCTAATTAAAGAATATCTGGCAGCGTCAACACCGACAACTTTTATTAAATCATCCAAAGTTATAATATTTCCAGCCCTTTTAGAAAGTTTTATAATTTTTTTGTCTTTAATAATATTAACAAACTGCCCTATAAGAAATTTAATATTTTCTTTAGTGTCGCCATAAGCCTGTGCAACAGCCTGAAGTCGTTTAATATAACCATGATGATCAATTCCAAGCATATATACGCAAGTTTTAAAACCCCTATCTCTTTTATTTTTATAATACGCAACATCAGCTGCAAAATAGGTCCATTCACCAGTAGATTTTTGCAAAACTCTGTCTTTGTCATCACCAAACTCTGATGTTTTTAACCACAAAGCTGAATCTTTTTGATAAACAAAACCTCGAGCAGTTAATTCATTTACAGCTTTTACAACTTGGCCTGTTTTATATAAACTATTTTCGTGAAAAAATATATCAAAATTTGTGCCAAAAGTTTGCAAAGATTGTTTAATCTGACTAAACATTAACTTTACAGCTTTAGTCTTAAGCTGTTCATAAATCTCATTTTTAGATCTATTTTCCAATTCTGGCATTAATTTATCTGCTAAATCTTTAATATATTCTCCATCATAGCCGTCTTCTTGCAAAGCGGTTCCATAATATTTAGCAATTATTGAATTGACGAAATTATCAATTTGCGCTCCATGATCGTTAAAATAATATTCCTTTATCACCTTAGCACCTTGAGAAAGAAGCAAATTACCTAGTGAATCACCAACTGCTGCCCATCTAGTGCCGCCTATATGTATAGGACCTGTTGGATTTGCTGAAACAAATTCTAAATTAATATTTTCATTTTTCAAAAATTGACTTTTACCAAAATTTTGTTTTTCACGCAAAATATTTTCCACAACACTGCTTCTGGCCTGTCTTTTTAAAATAATATTCAAAAACCCTGGACCAGCAACATCAATTTTTTCTATTTTTTCATTATCTAACATTTTTTTAACAAAAATGTCCGCTAAATTTTTAGCACTGACATTAAACTGTTTAGCATATATTAAAGCAACATTAGTAGACCAATCACCATATATTTCTAACTTCGGTTTTTCAACTGCTAATTTTTTATTATTTTTCAAATCTATATTATTCTGTTTAGCTAAAACTAATAATATATTTTTAATATAGGCCAATAACTCTTCTGGCTGCATTTATTTTAGGTCCATAAGTTTAACAATTTTTTCAACAGCAACAGATAATTGATCATTAACAACTATATAATCAAATTCTCCATTTGCAGTCATTTCCACTTTTGCTGTTTCCAATCTGCGAAGCTGCTCATCAAAATCTTCAGTGGCCCGAATCTTTTGCCTTTGAACAAGCGTATCGAAATCAGGCGGGGCCAAAAATATAAAACGAGAATTCGGCAAAAGTCTTCTAATAGCTCTCGCACCTTGTAAATCAATTTCTAAAAGAACTTTTTTGCCTTCTTTAACCGCTTTTAAAACAGGCTCTAACGCGGTGCCATAATAATATTGATTATGAACTTTTGCCCATTCTAAAAATTCATTATTTTTTATCAAATCAAAAAAAGTCTCTTTTGAAACATTTTTATAATGGACTCCTTCAATTTCACCAGATCTCAATTCTCTATTAGTGTATGAAATACTAACAAAAACATCTTTATATTTTTCTCTTATGGCCGAGGAAATAGATCCTTTTCCAACAGCCGTTGGCCCTGCTAAAACAGTTATTCTATTATTTTTTTGTAGATTATCTAATTGCTTGATTTTATTACTTTTTTTTGGATTTACTAAATTATTTTTTGCCATTTATAACTCTTCCTTATTCTTTATTAATTCATCATAAAAAATTTCAATCTTGTGTAATTCTTTTCTGAAGCTGTTTAATGGTCAGGCTGGAAACCCCTAAATTAGCAATATAATTATCCATATTACCATAAATAGTATCTACTTCGTCTAATGCTGAACGCAAATAACTTATATCAACCCCCAAAGCTGGTTTTTGTTGTTCAAAATCTCCTTTATTATGAAAAGAAATAGTCTTCCATAAGTTCTTAGCGAATTTATTGGACAACAAATAATCATCTACAATTGTGTCATAATTTGTTCCTGCAATATGATGACACAAAACAGCCGTCCAACCTGTCCTGTCTTTCCCAGCTGTACAGTGAAAAAGAGGATATTTATAATTAGCTAAAACTTCTAAAACTTCACCAAATATTAAACGAATTCTTTTCACAGAAACAAACTTTTTATAAAACGCTCTCATAATAAAAATCTGTTTTTCAATTGGATTATCAGTTTTTTTCGCCTCATCTAACACCTTAGCAACATCAGCTGATATATTTTCATCTATTGCAGTATCTATTGGAAGTAAAATATGATCTACTCCATTAGGCAATTTATCAACGCCGTCTCTATCTATTTCGTCTTTTGAACGTAAATCTATCACAGCGTCAACTCCTAGCTGCAAAATTTTGTCTTTTCCAACAGTTGTGAGACCAGAAAGTAAGGCTGTTCTTAATAATTTATGAGGCAAAATGGGTGAAAAATCACAATATGCGCCTATATCTCGAACATTAAAAGTTCCAGGTATTGCTATTTCATCAACATAATCAACTGACATTATTTAGTTTCATAATTATTTAGTTTTTTTTATTTCATCCTCTTTTTTGTCTTTTGATTCTTTATCAATTAATTTCTTATCCTCCGGCTTTTTATCTTGAGAAATCTGATTATTTTCAGTATCTCCTATTTTTTGAGTTTTCTCAATTTCTTTAGCAGCTTTACCCCTCATTTCACGAACTTGTTTTTTATGAGATTCCCAAGTATTATAAGCTTTAGCATATTCTGCTTCCCAAACAGCTCTTTGCTCTTCATAACCCGGTTTCCATTCATTAGCTTGTGCATCAAAACCCTCAGGAAACTTATAATTACCATCTTTATCGTATTCTGCTTTCATACCATATAACGCTGGATCAAAATCCTCCCCATCAGGATTAACTCCAGCATTAGCTTGTTTCAAAGATAATGATATACGACGATTTTCTAAATTGATATCAATTATTTTGGCATATATATGTTCTCCCAAACTAATTACAGCATCTGGTATATCTATATGACTCTCTGACAATTCAGAAATATGTACTAAGCCTTCCACACCCTCTGACAATTTTACAAAAGCGCCGAAAGTGACCACCTTTGCAATTTCTCCAGGAACTATTTGCCCAATCATATTATTTCTAGCAAATTCTTGCCATGGATCTGACTCTGTTGATTTTATAGACAAAGAAATACGGTTCTTTTCTGTTTCAATAGACAAAACTTCCACAGTAACTTCATCGCCCACCTTAACCACTTCAGAAGGGTGCATAACATGATTCCAGGAAAGCTCTGAAACATGAACTAACCCATCCATACCACCTAAATCAACAAATGCGCCGAATGAAACAATTGAAGAAATTTTCCCTTTACGAATTTGTCCAACATGCAAATCAGCTAAGAATTTCTTTCTTAACTCACCTTCTTTTTCATCCAAAATTGCTTTATGAGATAAAACAACATTATTTTTAATTCTATCTAATTCAACAATTTTAGCATCAATTTCTTGTCCCTTGTATTGTTCTAAATCTGTTATACGATGAGAATCAATTAAAGAAGCTGGCATAAATCCCCTTATTCCCACATCCAAAATTAAACCACCTCTAACTATGTCAATAACCTGACCAGTGATTATTTCGTCTTTTTGTTTAATAACTTCTAAGTCTTTCCAAGCGTGTTCATAAATTGCTTTTTTTCTCGACAAAATTAAACGCCCTTCATCATCTTCTTTTTCTAAAACAAAAGCTTCTATTTTATCGCCTATTTTCAATAATTCGTTTGGATTTACATCAGGATTAACAGAAAGCTCTTTTATTGGAATAACGCCTTCTGTTTTATATTTTACATCTAATAAAACTTCATCAAACCCAATTCTTATAACCACCCCATTTAAAAAATCTCCATTTTTAAACTGAGAGATTGTATTATCAACAGCCTCTATAAGCTGGTTTCTATCTCCAATATCATTTATTGCCACTTGTGGAACTTCATTTTTTTCTTTTTTTACCATATTGTCCTTATAATGTTTTTATTCACTTATCTAGAAACGGATACTTCTACTATTAGTCTATACTATATTTTGTACTAATATAAATTTTTTTGGCTAAAATTTTTTATACAATTCTGAAAAATAATTTTATACAATTTCTAACCACTTTATCCTTTTATCGCGCAAAAACCACTTATATTGTTTTTTAGCTAATTGAAAAGTTGCTAAACTTATTAAATCAATTAGCTGATTTTGGTTTATTTTACCATCCAAATAATCACAAGTTTGGGCAAAACCAATAGCTTTAACAGCTGTTTTTCCTGCTTTCTCTCTTGCTTTATCAATCTCCAAAATTAGTCCGTTATTAATCATATTAACTGTTCTTTTATAAATTCTTTCTTTTAATAATTCTTTTGGCCATTTTGCTGCATATACTAATGTAGGCTGATAAAAATAATTTCTCTTTGGCAAACTAGCTCGAAAAGGCTGCCCTGTTAATTCTATAACTTCTAAGGCTCTAATAACTCTGCGGGTATTTTCGCTTGACAAGATTTTAGCCGACGCTAAATCTTTTTTTTCTAAAAGATTATATAAATAATCTTTTCCCTGCAAATTCAATAAATTATTATATTTTTGTCTAATTTCAGGGTCTGTGCCAGGAAATTTGATATCATCTAAAAGGGCATTTGTATATAAAGCAGAGCCCCCTACGATTATTGGTAGTTGACCAGAAATTTGAATTTTGTCAATGTCTTCTCTGGCTTTTTTTTGATAAACTGAAACGCTAGCAGTTTCTTTTAAATCTAAAACATCTAATTGGCAAAATTCAAATTTCTGACCAATATTCTTTTTAGCCAAAACAATGTCTTTACTCGTTGGTTTTGCGCTAATAATATCAAAACCTTTATATAATGCAAAAGCATCAGCATTAACAAATGAACAATCTATATTCGCTTTATCTTTCAAAAACCTAGCTAAACGAAAAGCAAATTCGGTTTTGCCTGTGGCCGTTGGACCAACTATAGCAACAACTGGATACAATTAGTTGCCCTGATTAGCCACTGCTTCTATGGCCTCCTGGACATCAGGATCTAAATATCTGCCTTTTGACAAAATTCTAAAACTAGTATTTAACTCATAATAAAGCGGAATTCCTGTAGGAATATTTAAATTAGATATATCATCATCGCTTATATCTTCTAAATATTTCACAATAGCTCTTAAAGAGTTACCATGAGCCGCCACTAAAACAGTCTTCCCTAGCTCTAATTCTGGAAAAATACGAGAAAATAAATAGGGTTTAGCCCTTTGTAAAACGTCTTTTAAACTTTCTGATTTTGGAATAGCTTCATTAGCATATCTAACATCTGCATCTTGAGAATATTTACTATTTTCCTCAATTTCTGGAGGCGGAACATCATAAGATCTGCGCCATTGCATAAACTGTTCTTCACCATAAATTTTGCGTATTTCAGATTTATCTTTTCCTTGCAAAGCTCCATAATGCCTTTCATTCAACCGCCAAGATCTTCTCACTTCTATCCAATGTCTATCAGCTGCGTTTAAAGCGATATTAGCAGTAGTGATTGCTCTGCGCAAAAAGGATGTAAAAACAATATCTGGCAAAATTCCTTCTTCTTTGAGCAATATTCCGCCCTTTTTCGCCTCTTCCATGCCTTTATCAGATAAAGACACATCTACCCAACCGGTAAATAAATTTTTAGCATTCCAAACGCTTTCGCCGTGTCTTAAAAGCACCAATTTATAAACTTCATCTTTGTGCCGTTGACCTATTATCATTATTTGTCCCTTTTTTTAATTACTTATTGCTTCTGATATTCTTAGAATACCATTTTTTAAAATATTTTGATTAGTCGCCACATTAAACCTTATAAAATTCTTATAGTCTACGCTCCCAAAAGAGGTTCCTTCATTTACGGAAACCTTGGCTTTTTTAAAAATAAATTTGGCGTTCACCCCTTTATAAGCACTCATATCTACCCAAGCTAAAGGAATTGCCTTTGTATAATAAATTTTTGCTTTAGGCAAATATTCTTTCATAAGGCTCGAAAAAAAAGAAAAATTCTCATCTAAACTTTTGCGAAATTTCTTTAAATATTTGTCACCTTTGGAATAAGCGGCAATGGCGCACCTTATAGGATAATGATTAAGAATATGATTTATGGCTTTAGGCGTTTTCTCTAATAAACTATTAGCCTTTCCAAATGAAAAAACTATTGAAGATTTTAAACCTGGCATGCCATAAGCTTTAGATGGCGAAATAATAGAAATCCCTTCATTTATTCCACCAACGCACAAAAGTGAATTAAAATAACCAGGTGCAGACATATCAGAATAAATTTCATCTGAAATTAGAAAAATTTGATATTTATTACATATCGAAACAAGTTCTTTTAATTCTGTTTTAGTGTGAACTGTTCCTGTAGGATTTTGCGGATTGCATAATAAATAAATTGCTGGTTTAGATTTCAAATCCTTAAATTTTTTTTCTAAATTGGGCAAATCTAATCGCCATTGTTTATTTAAAGGAACATCGTATAATTTACAATCTTCAGCCACAGTTGTTATAAAAGGCGGATAAACAGGCGAAGAAATAACAATATTTTTTTCAAGACGTGTAGCTTTTTTCTCTTCAAAATAAATTCTTGACAAGATCCTTGAAGCCGCTATAACTCCTGGATAAATTTGAGCATTTTTCATACTTAAGGATTTTTTATGATGGCGAGCATAATATTTAGCATATGTTTCTTTATATTCAGCAATATCTTTTTGTGAAACATAACCGCAATCTGTCAAATTCGTTAAATATGATAACTCTTTTACAATAGAACTGTCAAAAGGAACATCAACTTCAGCAATATCTAATGGAATAATTGACCTATCTTTATCTCCCCATTTTTTTGATGTCCTTTTACGTAAATCATTTTCAGTATAAATATTGAAAATATTTTTCATTATTCTCCACTAGAGACATAAATTGTCACAGAACTATTTGGGTTAACTTTTTGCCCAGAAGACGGAGAAGTCGAAATAACAATATCTTTGGCTAAACCAGAACTTTTATATTCAATCTGGGGTATAAGGCCTAACTGCTGAATAGCTCTAATGGCTTCGGCTTTTGTTTTGCCTTTCAAATCAGGTATTACCACAGTTTCGGGCACGGCTATATAAATAATTATTGTTGCATTTTGCTGCACAGAACCAGCTGTTGGGCTAGTTCTGGTGACAGTTCCTGGTGTTTTATTATCAGTTTTATCATCCTGGAAATTAGCAGTTAAATGAAGTTTTTTAACCTCCTCATCCGCCTGATCTCTAGTTTTGCCTGTCAAATCAGGCAATGTTACATTACCTGTAGAAATATAAAGAACAATTGTTTGGCCTTTTTGAATACTACTTCCAGCTTTAGGATCCGTCCGTGTAATATTGTCTTTTACAACATCTGGGGAATCTTCGGTTTTTATGGAACCAACAGATAATCCTAAATCTGATAGGGTTTTTTGAGCAATATCTTGACTGGAATTTTTTAAATCTGGCACAGTTATATTCTCAGGCCCAGCTGAAAAGTAAACTTTAACTGTTGAACCCTGATTTACTTGTGTACCTCCAACAGGGTCTGAATGAGTAAAAGTGTCTTTAGGCAAAGTAGAATTTATATCAGGCAATTGTTCATAAACTAATTTAGCTGCTTCTATTTGTCTTTTAGCCTCTAAAGGGGTTACATTAGCAGATAATCTGGGCACCGTAACATTTATACCACAAGAAGCCCAAATAACAGCACCGGTTATACCTGTTACTAACAAAACAGCTATCACTATAATTAAAGGTGCTTTTTTGCTTTTTTTTGGTTTTTGTTCAGAATTTACATCATCTTTTACTGCCGGCATAATTTTAGTTTCAAAACCATTTCCATCATACATGTCATTTGGCAAACTCATGGGATTAGAAACCGAATTCAAAACAGTAGTTTCATCTAAACTAGGCAAATTTTTGCCATCAGCTGCCGCTTGAACATCTGTTTTAAAAGAAAAAGCTGTTTGATATCTCATATTCGGGTCTTTAGCCATAGCTCGAGAAACTATTTTATCCCATAAAGGATTTAAATCTGCCAAAATTTCACTAGGTTTTTTATGATTTTCAGAGACATGTTGATAAGCAATAGAAACAGCATTTTCTCCACTAAAAGGCGGCTGTCCCGTCAATAATTCAAACAATAAACATCCTGCTGAATACAAATCACTTCTTGCATCAACTTTTAAGCCTTTAGCTTGTTCAGGTGATAGATATTGAGCAGTCCCAACCACTGTATCAGCTTGAGTCATAGTCGCCGAAGAATCTGCCATAGCTCTTGCTATACCAAAATCCATAACTTTAACTTGTCTAGCAGAAGAAATAAAAATATTGCCAGGTTTTATATCTCTATGAATTACCCCATGCTTATGAGAGTATTCTAGAGCTGACAAAACACCTTCCATAATTTTAGCCGAATATTGCGCATTTATATGACCTTGTTTAGCAATAATAGTTTTTAAGTCATCGCCCTGAACAAATTCCATAACTATATAAGGATATTTTACAACACCATCAATCCCGCTAGCTATTTCTTCTCCTGTGTCATAAACGGCCACAATATTTGGGTGATTGAGCGAAGCAGCTGCTTCTGCTTCTCTTTTAAATCTAGAATAAAATATAGAATCTTGCGTTAAAGCTGGACGCAAAATCTTCACCGCTACAACTCTTTGCAGGCGATTATCAAACGCTTTATAAACTTGCGCCATGCCACCTTGACCTACCATTTCTCTCAGTTCATATCTGCCGCCTAGAACTTGTGGCATAGTCATATTCTACCTACTTTCATAAACTTAAATCCTAAATTCTATTCACTAATATCTAATTAGCACCCATACTATTAACTATATCAAATCCCTGTTTCATTTTAACCCATTTCTTCTGCTACTTCCAGTGTTTTAGACTATCTGGCACAAAAGTCGCTAGTTCTAAACCTAATTTATAAGTATTATTAGGCCTGTCTTTTGGATCTTTGGCTAACATTGATTTTACAAGCTCTTGCAATTTTGAATCAATTGAATTAGGCATTGGCGGAATGGGGTGTTTAACATGGGCCACAGCTATATCAACAGCAGTTTTGCCCGAAAACGGCCTATAACCAACTAATGCTTCATAAGCAATAATTCCCAAAGCGTATATATCTGAAGCTCGCTCAGCCTGCTTTCCAACAGCTTGTTCAGGTGATAGATATTGAGCAGTCCCCATAACCATTCCATTAGCAGTAATATCTTTTTGATTATTAGCCTTAGAAACGCCAAAATCAGTTATTTTAGCATGCCCATCAGAGGTGACTAAGATATTAGATGGCTTAATATCTCTATGAATTATATTTTCTCTATGTGCTTTAGCCAGTCCGAAAGCGACCTGGGAAAGAATCGGGAGAATTCTCTGCGGCGTCATTTTTTCAACTTCTTTCAAAATATCAGCTAGAGATTTAGATTCAACAAATTCCATAATTAAAAAACCAAAATTGTCTAATTCCTGATAATCGTGAATAGAAACAATATTTTGATGGATCAGCGAAGCGCTATTTATCGCCTCTATTCTTAATCTTTTTAAATATTCTTGCCCGCCAGCTAAATCAGCATTTTGTGTTTTTATTGCCACAGGTCTATTCAAACTAGTATCAAAACCTTTAAACATTTGGCCCATACCGCCTTCAGCAATCAATTCTTGCAGAACATAGCGGCCATTTATAACATCAGATGGTGCAAATTTTTTCATTGTAAAGCCGCCTGAATGACTCGTTTAGCAACCGGAGCAGAGGCAGAAGCGCCAGTTGGGTCATTTTCGCCATCTTCCACTAAAACACAAACCGCTATTTTGGGATTATCTGCTGGGGCAAATCCTGTAAACCAGGCATGAGGAATTGCGCCTTCAGTTGTTTGCGCAGTGCCTGTTTTGCCAGCAACTATCACACCAGGAATTTGAGCATTAAAAGCTCCTCCTCTTTGAACAACTGACTGCATCATAATATTTAGTTGTTGAGCAACATCATAGCTTATAACTGGATTATTAAATTGATCGGAATATTGACTAGATGAAAATTGTTTAACAATTTTGCCTGACGGATCTTTTATATCTTTCACTAAATATGGATAAGCCAATTTACCATTATTTGCCACAATAGCACTAATTAACAAATCTTGTAAAGGTGTAAACTTCACATCACCTTGGCCAATAGATGCTAAAGCTAACTTATCATCAGTCAAATTTTTAGGAAAAACACTTGGACTTGATTCTAAAGCCAAGGAATTTTGAGCATTAGCTAAAATAAATTCTTTCCCCACTCCAAAAGAATTAGCTTGACTAGCCAAATTGACCTGTCCTAATTTCACTCCTAACATAGCAAAAGCAGTATTACAAGAAATTCTTAAAGCGTCAAGCAAAGACTGATTTCCAGAAGACGAACAAATTTCCTTATTATAATTTGGCAAATCAGTTATAGTACCTGGCAAACGATAAAATTGTGGAGATGGTATACTGGTATCTTTATTATATTCCCCCGAACTAATCGCCGCAGCAGAGTCAATAACTTTAAAAGTTGATCCAGGAGGATATAAAGCTGAAATTGTTTTATTTATCAAAGGACTTTCCAAACCTCGGGCTAATTTACTATAAGTATTAGCCGCTTGAGCCGAATTATGAATTGCTAAATCATTTGGATTATAAGCGGGTTTAGAAACCATTGCTAAAATAGCTCCTGTTTTAGGGTCCATAGCTAAAACCGCCCCTTTTCTATTCCCTAATGAATCCCAGGCAACTTTTTGCAATTTACTTGAAATAGTAGTTTCAATAGAACCACCTATTTGGTTTCTCCCAGCAAAACTATTTATTATTTTATCTAGCCAAAAAATATCAGCCGAACCGTCAAGATAAGAATTTTGGGCAGCTTCTAAGCCTCTATCAGCTTTATTACTTATTGAATAAAAACCGGTTACTGCAGAATACAATTCACCATCAGTGTACTTTCTTTGATATTCAAACTCGTCCATTGTTTTTTCCGAATAAGCTATAGCTTTACCATCAACTAGAATATCTCCTCTTTTATGATCATATTCATTATATAATTGCCGGGTATTTCTAGCATCAGCCTGCAAAACAGAAACCTGGAAAAATTGCCAATAACTAGATGAAATAATTAAAACCAAACTCAAAAAAATAATTAAAAAACCCACTCGAGAAATTTGCTTATTCACAACTATGCCCTTTCTTTTGATTCTCTATTATCGTTAACTTCTTTTAAAGCTTCTGAAATATTGGCAGAATTTGAAATTACAAGCAAAACTGTTATAAAAATAAAATTAGCCATTAGGCTAGAACCTCCTCTTGACAATAAAGGCAATGTTAAACCTGTTAAAGGAATTATAAGAGTCACTCCGCCAACAACAACAAAAACTTGTAAAATTATTGAAAATGCCACTCCCGATGATAATAATTTACCAAAACCTGCTAATTCTTTTTTAGCTATTATAATTCCTCTAGCAGACAAAATTAAATAACAAATTAAAATTGCAATAATGCCAGTTAGGCCAATTTGCTCTCCTATCGAAGTAAAAACAAAATCGGAATCAGCAAAAGGGGTTATTCCCGGATGCCCTGCCCCCCAGCCTGTACCAAATAAGCTGCCAGACGCTAAGCCAAAAAGCCCTTGGACTATTTGGCCTGACCCGCCAGGAGATCTCTGATAAACTTCTTGAGCGAATGGATTTAACCAAATATCAAAACGGGCAGCGACATAAGGAAAAATGAATAAAATAACACTAACTGCAGCTAAAAAGAGTATTCCTCCTATGGCTAACCAAGACGGCCTATCAGTAGCAATGTAAAGCATACATAAAAACATACCAAAAAACAAAAGTGATGTTCCTAAATCATGCTGAAAAACTAAAATTCCTAAAGACCCTGCCCAAACAAATAAAATTGGACCAAAATCCCGCAAACGAGGAAATCTAATACCTAAAATTTTTGGTCCTGCCAAAGCTAAAACATCCCTTTTTTCAACCAAATATCCAGCAAAAAAAATTGCTAAAAATATTTTAGCAAATTCTGCTGGCTGAATTGTTATGCCAGCAAAATTTATCCAAAGTTGTGCTCCATTAACAGATTTTCCAATTATTGGCAAAATCGGCGAAATTAATAAAATCAAACCTATCGCCATAGAAGTATAAATATAATTTCTTAATTTAGTATAGTTTTTTATAAAAATAATAAGCAAACCAGACAAAATAAGTGACAAAATAATCCATATAAATTGCATAGTCGCTATATTACCATAGCCAGCAAAACCTGCCCTGGTTCTTGGTAATTCAATCCTATAAATAATTGTTACACCAATTGACGCTAAAAGCATAACAACAGGTAAAATAATTTGATCTGCAAATTTTAAAAATTTTTGTAAAATTATGTGATACAAAAGGCCAAACAAAATAAAAACTACTATAAAAATTATCACTTTTTTGCCTATTTGGCCAGTTATTCTATAATCAGTCAAACACAAACTTATAGCAAAACATATATCAACCAAAACTAATAAGGCTAATTCCAAAAAACGAGAAACATTTATCTGTTTTGCCAATAATGTCTCTTCAGAATTTTTCATCTTACCTCAATATTCTATTTCTAATTCGCATTGCAAAAATTGTTTATAACAAAGCTTTATTTAAAAATACTCCAAAAAGGTTTTGCTATTAATTTTTTATTCGTAGAGCGGCTTTCAGTATATTTACTTTTAGACTTTTCATTATGAACTTTCTTTTTATTAGCTCTTTGTTCGTCTTCTTTATCAATCATTTCATCACTACCAGATGTTTTATTCGCCGGGTTTTCTTGATCTGGTTTTTGGGCAGCCGAACCCAATTTTTGCTTCTCGCGATTTTGAGCCTCATCCGCAAAAACGCTAGCAACAACAACTGTTATATTATCAGTTGATCCATTTCTCATAGCTAATTCCACTAATTTTTGACTTGCTTGATCATCGTCTTGAAAACGTCCTAGGGTTTTTTCAATAACCTTATCTGAAACGAACGCCGAAAGACCATCAGAACATAAAATATATCTATCTCCCACTTTACAATCTAGAAGTTCAATATCGGGATTAGTTTCAATATCGAAAAAGCCAAAAACCCTAGTTAATTGATGTCTAGAATCATTATTTTTAGCTTTTTTTAATGTCAATTTACCAGAATCAACTAATTGTTGAACAACAGTATGATCATGAGAAAGCTGAACTAATTTTTTATTTGAAAATTTATAGGCTCTAGAATCCCCTACATGTCCTAAAAGTATTTTATTTTCTACTAAAACTAAAAAAGTAATAGTCGATCCCATCATATTCAAATTTGGGTTCTCTATAATAAGTTTGCCAAAAGTTTCCTTAGCGTTTTGCAAAATTTGTTCAATATTTTGTTTAACTTTATTATGATCAGTAATATTTGAATGGTCTAACTTAGAAAGAAAATCCACCACAATACGGCTTGCTAAATCACCTCCAACATAACCCCCCATCCCGTCTGCCACTAAAATAAATTTATCAGAGATATAAGCAGAATCTTGATTAGAAGTTCTAGTCAACCCTATATCGCTAATAGCCGATGTTATAAAATGCATTTTATCTCCTTTAATTATTTGTTTTTATTATCTTTTTACTTTACTTCTCAATATTTACCACTAATCTATTTACACCTAACGAAAATATTTGACCCGGTTTTATTTGATTTATGCCATAAACACGTTCGCCATTTATAAATGTCCCATTTGTGGAACTTAAATCTTCTAAATAAATTTTTCTACCATCCTGAAAAACTTTTAAATGTTTAGCAGACACAAAATCATCAGATAAAACAATAGTGTTATCATCTGATCTGCCAACAGTTATATCTTTATTTTCTAACGGCGCCAAAACACCCACCATAGGTCCTTCAATAACTTGTAAAAAATATTTTCTGTCATTATTTTTTGCCTGACCGCGAAACTCAACTTTTTTAGATTTAATCATTATTTGATTTTTTAATTTAACAGCAACAACTATTACAAAAATCCACAATAAAATTAAATACAAATATTTCAATGCTGCTATAACTATATCTATCACGAGCTACCTGTGAGAATCGAACTCACGACCCTGTCATTACGAGTGACATACTCTGCCAACTGAGCTAAGGTAGCATTTCTTAAATGCTATCACAAACCATATATTATATAATTCATCATTGATATTTTTTAGAATTTTTTCATCATAATAAAGGCATCTTTATCTTGACCAAAATAATTTTTTCTTTTGTCTATTATTTTATATCCGCCCGATTTATATAAATTGACAGCTGGAATATTTTCAGTATAAACTTCTAAAAAAACCTTTTTACCATTTGATTTTTCTGCAATCCATTGCAAAAGTTTTTTGCCATACCCTAATTTCTGAAAATTTCTTTTAATCGCCAATGAAAAAATATCATTATAATCAGGAGTTATTATTAAAGCTGCATAACCAACCGCTACATTTAATTGCTTATCTTCAAGTAAATAAAATAATTTATTTTTATCTTGCAAGGCATAATAAATATCATTCAAACAATAAGGCTTATGACAATCACTTAGCTGTGTTTCTTTTATTTGCTTAGTTTGATTGGTCGAAAAAACATCTTTTTCAATATCATAAATAATTTTAGCTTTAGAAATATTATGGTCTTTGGGCATTGGTCAATATTGTAATTAGCTAATATCGGGCGGACGTAAATAAAGTGGTTTCAGTGGAATTTCTGGCGCCTGGGCACACATTTTCAGAAAATTTTTAGCAAATTTCTCATTTTGACATTTATTTAAATTTATATTACCCACTTGCACTATCGACTGCCTTTTCAAAATAGGTTCTATTTCGTTAAGAGAACTAATATCTAACCCTAGTTGTTTATAATTAATCTGTTTATAATCAGTGTTTTTACAATCAATATTTTTATAATCAAAATTTCTATAACTGGTTTTATAATCAACTTTATCTTTTTTAGACTTTTCCTCTTTAATAAAATGCCCCCAATAAACCTGCCCCCGTCTAGCATAATTAACAACTATCACTTCTCTCTTGCCGCTAACCAAAGCATAAACCAGAAGACTATTAAATCCTGATATTTTACAACCCAAACCTATGGCTAGCCCTAGGCCAGCGGCAATACCTGAACGCAAACCTGTGAATGGAGCAGGACCAACTCCAACTTTAACTGCTTGTATATCTCTAATAGATAAATTCGCCTTTTTCAAAATATTATATATATCAGGTATTAAATTTTCCACATGTTCAAAAGCGGTCTTTGATTGACGAGCTCCTAAAACTTTAATTTTGCTCTTATAGCTGCCTTTTTTAACATCTTTTTGTCTAACGGTCTGAACTATTCCGACTGTATAAAAAAAAGAAGAATCTATTATTATTTCTAACATCACTTTATTATTATTCAAACTTTCCAATTATTTTTCTAATTTGCTACTTTTATTTGACAAAGACAATCCAGAAATTTTAAAAACTCTTGAACTATCAGATAAGTCATCACTGCCAAAAGAAATATTAATTTGAATTATATTTTCTGCTAATTTGGCTTCGTCTAAAATGTTTTTAACTAATTCTCCCCATTCTATAACTATTAAAGAATTGTCCAAATAGCTATCAAAATCTAAATTTTGCAGCTGATCATATAACAAATAACCATTTTCAGAATGTGGTGATGAGCTATTAAACAGGCGATAAGCGTCTATATGGACCAAAAAAACCGGACTATTTTTTCCAGACACAAATATATTTCTATTTAATTTTATCGGCAAATTAAAATCTTTTTTATCATTAGGAAATTTATAAACTCTTTGTAAAGTAAAAGTAGGTGAAACAATGGGCTTTTTTATTCCAAACGCCTTAGCTAAAGACTTAGTAAAAGCAGTTTTACCTACGCCTAACGGCCCTGACAAAATGACAACATCTCCTATATGTAAGTATTTAACAAACGATTTAACAAAAACATCTAATTGGGATAAATTAGTTATTTTTTTATTAATCTCCATTGATAAATACCCTAAAATGAGCGCAAAAAACATTTTTCATGAATTTTCGCCCTTATAAATTCGCGGCACTTTTGGAGCAATCGAAGTTATAACATTATAACCAATAGTTCCAACCATTTTTGCAAAATCATCAGCCGTTAGGGAATTTGATTTTGCCCCTTGTCCAAAAAATTCTACTATATCGCCTGGCTTTTCAGGACAATCTTGTCCTAAATCAAACAATATTTGATCCATACAAACAGAACCAACACTTTTTATTAAATTTTTTCTAGCATAAGAATAACATTTAATTTTATTTTCATCAACCCAGCGCAAACCATCTGCATATCCTAAGGGGACAACAGCTATATTAGTTTTATCACTAGTTATATATTTATGACCATAAGACACCCCTGAATTTTTTGGATAAGGGGCAATAGAACTGAATTTGCCGAATAATGACATAGCTGGACAAATTCCTAACTTTTTAATATCTATTCCATCAATCGTTTTAAGACCATAAGATAAAATACCGGGTCTTATCATATCAAGCGCTAATTCGGGGCGAGTTAAACAAATAGCTGAATTTGCTATATGACGAATTGGCAAATTCTCTTGACCAAAATATTCAATATATTTATCAACAAATAAATTATAAGCTTCTATAACCTTATTATTAGAAAAATGCTCCGGCACATCAGCCATAGCAAAATGCGTCCAAAGACCAGTAACTGTTAAATAATTTTGATATTCCCTAACCTTTCTAAAACATTGGTCATATAATTTAGGCGAAAAGCCATCTCTGCCAAATTCAATATCCATTTTTAGATGAATTTTAGCTTTTTTCGACAATGAAAAATTGGCTTTAACTGTTTGTGCAATTTTTTCTAAAGCCCAAATTGAACCAACAGATAGCTCTATATCTGAAGCAATAATTTTGGAAAAGTCAGCATCAGGGGCATAAAGCCACGCCAAAATTTTAGCATTTTTTAAAGATATTCCGCTTTCGCGCAAAGCTAAAGCTTCTGAAATTTGAGCCGTTCCTAAATATTCAACTCCTGCTTCTACCATAGAATTAGCCACCTGAATAAGCCCGTGTCCGTAAGCATTAGCTTTCACAACGCCCAATATTTTCGGAGATGCAGCGATTTTCGATTTACTGGTTATTTTAAATTTGCTATTTTTCTTTGCTTTATAATTTATAAATTTTTGAATATTTTTTATATTTTTTTTTATAATTTGTAAATCTACTTCTGCCCAAGCTGGATAAAAAAGATGATTATTCAAGTTATTTTTTATCCTATTCAACAAATTTTATTTAGAATGAAAAATAATTTTAGATCTACCAATAGTTATAGTATTACCATGTAACAAAAGTGCATCAGCTGTTAAATGATCTTCCACTCTCATTCCATTTGTAGAGCCCAAATCTTTAGCTATAACACCATCATCGGTTATTTCAAACTGAATATGTTTTCTAGAAACACTTGTGTCATCTATAACTATATCTGCATCTTGCGAACGTCCAACAGTTATAATATTTTTAGCTAAAGGATACCTACGCCCATTAACATCAATAGTATACTTGCTTTTATTTGGCAAAACAGGTATTTTATCATTAGGCGACACTTTTACTGACATTATTTTAAAATCGCCTTTTTCTAATTCAACATTTTCTTCAAAAATTACTTTAACAGCCTGAGAAAATGAATAACCTTGCGACGAAGCGTAATCAGAAATCTCCATGGCTAAATCATCAGCAAAATTTACTGACCCCCAACTTTCAATAGCGTCAAAATCTGCAGTTGACAATATTATATGATATTGATTAGGCACAATTTTCTTCTCCAGAGAAATTGATAGAGCCTTAGCGTCAATCTCTTTTTTTAATGCTGTCACTAATTCAACAGGCTTCAAATCTTTTGCTCCAAAACGAGAAAAGATTCTATTAAACATTTTTTCAGACGATTGTTCAAATTTGTCAAAAAAACTCATATTTTACCTTTCAGAACTCTTTTAACAAAAGTTCTATATACATTAAGGTTATCATATATAAAATAAGGACTGAAAAGGAGTTTTCAACAAAACTAATATTTTTACATATTTTTTACAAACTTGATTACGAAAAATTCACTATTTATTATTTAACTTATGGACTGGAATTTACCAATTTCTGATGATTTAAAATATAATTCAAATAATAATCATACTGGCCTAAATTCTCCAAACTCTAATGTTTTTCCGCCTAGCACTCCAATTCAAGATACTCCAAAACATTTCGTTCAAACGAAGAATTCTCCTAATTCGCAAAATATTGACCCCTACGACATAGCACCTTACCCTGCACCATCGCCATCCGACAAATCTTATACACCAAATAATGTTTTATCAAATTTCTCCCCACCAAACGCCTTTCCAAAAAATATTTTCCAAGAAAATATCCCTTTAGAAAATAATTTTCCAATGAATAATTTTTCAGCAAATAATTTTTCAGCAAATAATTTAACACCAAATAACATAAATTCAAATTCTTTTCAGGCCCCCCTGTCCATAAATGACAATCATAAAACCATAGCCGTTGTTGGTGCTGTGGGAGGAATTGGTGCAACTTTATTTTCTATATGTCTGGCTTTATATTTATCAAAGCTCCACAGAACTATTTTAATAGATGGAATTGCTGGCGGAGGAGGCTTAGATATAGCCTTAGGATTAGAAAATAAAACTGGCTTAAGAATGTGTGATTTAGTTAATGCCGATGGGCAAATTCCGGTAGAGCGATTATATAAACAAACTATTGATTATCAAAATTTAAAAATTTTGAGTTCTAATTATACTAATCCCGTTTTCCCAACAGGATCAATTTTTGCTAATGTAATTTTTCAACTCAAAAATATTACTAATTATACAATTATTGATATTCCACGCAGCAAATTAACTAATAACGAATTTTTAAAAACCATAGATAATTTAATTATCATTTCTCCAAATAATATTTCAGGAATTAGCGCTACTTCGGCTATATGTAATTTGACTCAAAATACTAAAAAAAGCCTTCTAATTTATAAATTTCGCAGTTTTAAAAATATAAAATTATTCACTAACAATGAAATTAATAATTTATTAGACATTAAAATTTTAGGCTTTTTAAAAATAGATTCTTACATTAAATCTTCTTTACAGGCTGGCTATCCAATAAATTTAAAAAAATCAAGTGATATATATCAGTTAATAAAAGATATTATAAAATCAATTAAATAGACAAATTAAATAAATGCTAACCCAAATTGAAAAAGTAATTGACAATACTCGTAATACCCTAATTAATGAAAAAGGAATAACTTCTAAAAAGGATATTTTTGACAAAATAAATCAAAATAATATAATAGGTACTTCACGCGTAGAAAAAATGGTAGATGCTGTTTCAGCAAATCTTTTAGGCCTTGGTCCTTTGCAGTTTTTAGCTGATATAAAAGACATAACAGATATAGTAGTAAATGGACCTGACTGCGTTTTTATTGACAGAGGAAGAGGTATGGAAAGAGCTCAAATTGAGCCAGGAAAATTAGATACATCTGAAAAACTTAGAGATTTTGCTTTTAAATTAGCTGTTTTATCTGGCTCAAGATTAGATGATTCTGTTCCTATAGTAGATGCTCAACTTCCTATGGGCTACCGTTTACACGCCGTGATAGAGCCTTTATGCCAAAATGGCGCACTTATTAGTATAAGAATACCTTCTCAAAATACATTTTCATTTGAACAGTTTGTCGCCAACCAAACAATTAATTCTCAATTTTCTGAAAACATTAAGCAGCTTATTGAAGAAAAGAAAAATATACTTATCACTGGTGCCACAGGTTCTGGCAAAACTACTCTTTTAGGAGCCTTAATAGGCTTGATTAACCCTAGTGAAAGAATTATATGCATTGAAGAATCAAAAGAAATTCCTAATTCAATTCATCCGCACATTATTTCATTAGTCGCTAAAAAGCCCAATATTGAAGGCTTGGGTGAAATTACTTTACAGCAACTAGTAAAAGCCTCTCTTAGGATGAGGCCTGACAGATTGCTTTTAGGAGAAGCCCGCGGAAAAGAAATAGCTGATTTGCTTATTGCCCTGAATACAGGACATAAAGGCGGCATTGCCACTTTACATTCTAACAATGCAAAATCTGTGCCCGCTCGTTTAGAAGCATTAGGTTCTTTAGCTGGATTAGACCCGCGTGCTCTTGCCACCCAAGCCATTAGTGCAATAGATATTATTTTACATATTGAAAAAATAAATACAAGCAAAAACAATAATAGTCAAATTTTGTCTAATAGAAAATTAACTCAAATTGCTAAATTGACACTAAATAATAATTACCATTTAGATGTAGAAATACTCAACTAAAAAAGAATATGCCTAAACATATAAATACGTAAAAAAAAATGGAAACAATTTTATTATTTAGTCTTTTTTTGTATTTATTATTTTGGACACCGCGTAAAACGGCTCATTTTAAAAAAAATAACAATCCAAATAATAAAATAAACAAACTAAGCGTGAACGATTCATATATAAGCTCAAAGAAAATTTCTCCCCTAGAGCTTTTAGATTTATTGGCTCAATACCTAAAAATTGAGCCTAATACCAAAAAAGCCTTTGAAAAGGTTTTTTATAAAAACATAAATTTAGAAAATAACTATGAAATTGTCCGAGCTTTTTATAACAAATGTTCAAACTATTCTAAACGAAAACATATAAAAATAGCTGCTCTAAACACTATTTTAGCTATTAAAGTATCCTCAACATTAGGAATACCTTTACACAAAACACTTCTAAAAACAAAGAAAGTTTTATCCGACGAAATCGAAACAATGAATTTATGGAAAATATCAATTGCAGGCCCTAAAACTACTACTCGAATTTTGCAAGTCCTGCCAATTCTAGGGATATTTATCGGTTTTATTTTTGGCGTTAACCCATTAGCAGTGTTTTTTGATTTTTCTTTTGGGACAATAATTTTTGCCATTGGTTTATCTTTAAATTTAATTGGGGCGCATTGGATTAAATCTATGGAGAAAAAAATATGGAAACAATTTTATTTTTAACATTATCTATATATTTTTTTCAAACAAATTACAATTATAAGCGAACAGTTTTTTCGCAAAATTCCAAAACACAAATAAATGACTTGACTAACAACAGAAGAATCTTTGCTAAACATAGATTCGACACAGGTTTAATTTTACAACTTATTTCAGCAGCACTAAAAGCTGGCATTTCCATTCCTAGATCATTAGAAATTATTGGTAACGCTATGGAAAACAAATTTGGAGATGAACTAAAAATAACTTCTAAAAAACTAAAATTAGGCTTGATGTGGTGCAAAGCATGGGAAAAAACTTCACAATTTCTCGCGCCTATTGCGGATTCTCTAGAAGATGCTTGGAATAACGGCTTATCGCCTGAATCTATTATAAATCTAAAAATAAAACAATTACGAAAAGATAAACTTTTTCGTGCCAAAACCGCCGGCGAACAGTTAGGAGTCAAAATAGTCGTTCCATTAGGCTTATGTTTTCTGCCTAGCTTTATTTTTATAGGTGTTCTACCTGTTATTATATCACTAGTAAACAACCTATTTTAGATATAATATTATTTACTTTTTATCAGATTTTTTTTGAGGTCGATTTTTTAGCAACAGACTTTTTAGAAACATTTTTTTTGACAGACGTTTTTCCAGAAGTTGATTTTTTAGCAGACGGTTTTTTTGAAGTCGATTTTTTAGCAACAGACTTTTTAGAAGATAACTTTTGATTAACCCATTTTTCATTTCCTGTTTCTATTTCTTCAACAAACACTTCATTATCTGGCCCGTATTCAAAATTATTTTTTCCTAAATACTCTTTGAAATCATCGCTTTCAAAAAAATCCTCAAAATAGTCACCGCCTAACGCGGCACCAGCATAATATTCATCAATATCGCTAATAAAAAAATTATCATCATATTGATCTTCATAAATATCTCTAAAAATCATATAAACCAAAGCACAAATAGAAGCTCCAGCAAATAATACTAAAATTACCAAAATGCCCTGTAACAAAGGCCAATCGCCTAACCCTAACGACCAATCTTGTGCAAAAATAGCAGTAAATAAAACCCTGAAAGGGTTTAAGCCAGCATTTGTGGCTGGAGCAGTTAACAATGCAGCCAAACCATAAGATAAGCCTACACTAAGTGATTTAGAAGTTATATACCTAACGCTACGGCGACTTACTGTTATAAAAACAGCTACTATTATAAAAGAAGCAATTATCTCTAAAAGTAAAGCTGCTGCTGGTGAAAAAATAAAGCCAATATTCGCACCATACAATGAATGTCCAGCTGATGTTTTATCATAACCTACAGCCCCTAATTTAAACCACGTGCTATGGTCCATATTTATATCCACTCCTTGTGACGCAGCCGATGAGGCCTCGCCAATAGGTAAAATTATTCTAATAAAAAAAGTGGCTATAAAAGCACCAATGGCCTGCGCCAATATATATATTCCCGCTTGTTGTAAAGAAACTTTTTTACATATAAAAGCAGCTATGGAAGTTATAGGATTAAAATGCCCTCCAGAAATTCTTGCTAAACACAAAAATGATATAAAAGCTGCTAAAGCTAAAACCACCGCAATAGTAAATGGTTTAAAATAAGAAACTATCAAAATTGCTCCGCTTTGAGATGCCTGCTGTTGTGGGGAAGAAAATACAAAAATTGGTAAAATTATACTAGCAAAAATACCTGCGAAAACCAATATAAAAGACCCAAAACCCTCTGCCAAAGCTTTTATCAATATGTTATGCATGTAACCAACATGTGCGCTTTGAAGCTCCTCTAATTCCGAAAGGCTTTTTCCATCAACCACATCCCTTTGATAAATTGAGGAATCATCAGATGAATCTTTTTTGAACTTTTCAAAATATTTTACTAATTTTTTGAACATTTCTACTCTACTTTCTTATATCCTATAAAAATTTGAAATAACTAAATTCAGTTTATCATAAACTACAATATATTATATATAAACTATAATATATTATATGAATAAAAAAATATTAAGTTTTTCAATTCCCCTAATTCTGATAGGAATTATAACTGGAAGTCTTTATCTTTTTGTATTTCATAAAACATTTACGCCTGAAACCCCTCAAAAACAAAATAACCTAAAAATAGGCGTTATTATGCCTAGTTCTTGGTTTTCTTTTGTTGATAATTCCACAATTGACTATCCCCAACACATTAAAGACACTTTCTTTCAAACCCTGACTGCTGCTGGTTTAAATAGTCAAAATATATATATTGAATCTGCCACAACCTTAGGTGATCAAGCCGAAAAAGTCAAAATTTTTTCCAAAAATTCAGTTCAAGCAATTATTATAAGTCCTGTTATGGATGAAAACGTTTTGCCGGATTTATTAGGACTAACTATACCTAATCCTTATGCTATGGGCAAGGATACATCCTTCGAACAGCAAGAATTAAAAATAAGTCTAAACGAGGCCCAAAAATCAGGCATAAAATTAATAGGTTGGCAAAATTATATAGCAGGAATAAAATATGATTTATTCATTCAATCGCCAACCGCAAAACTTATGGGACAAAAAACAGGCGAATGGATTAATCAGTATAACGAAACAAATAATTCCGACAGTGCTAATAATATGGACAAAAACAATAAACAAAATAATTCTACAAACCTCAAAAAAACTATGGAAATTATTTTACCAGAAATCACCGAAAATAATTACTCCAAAGACTTTTTTTCCGGTTTTTACGACACTGTAAAAACAAAAATTAAAAACAATCTATATTTTTCAATTGACAACAAATTAAACCCTAATACTTTACCCGATCAATTTAGCCAATTCTGTCTAAAAAGAAATAACGGAAAACCAATTACAACCGCTGCCGATGAACAATCTGAAGCTTATAAATATATGACAAAAATTTTAGTCAATCAATATAAATTAAATACACTTTATAATTTTAATCCAGAAAAAAGACCTGATATAATTATTTCTGGCTCTGACCAAATAGCTCAAGGTGTTATAAACGCTCTCAAAGATAAAGGTTTTGCCCCATCTTATGATTCCAGCCGTTGGCCGACTATTATAGGCGTGGGGGGATTAAAAACATCTATTTGGAATATTTCTAATTCTTTTCAATCTATGACAATTGTCTATGATTCAAATTTATTAGTTAAAAACACTACTGAAGCCATAAAAAATATGTTAACAAACCCCCAAGAGATAGAAAAACAATTAAAACTATATAGTCATCTGGATATTAATGGCTTTCAAACAGCCGTTATCTCTACTGACCCCATAGCAATAGATAAAACTAACGAAAAATCAGAATTGCTTGATAAAGGCTATATAACACCAGGTGAAGCAGGATTATAATTATATTAAAAATTATTGTCAAAATATCATTGCCAAATAAAAACTTAGCTTAGTATAAACTTTTAATATGCCCAAAAAAATGAACCAAACAGAAGTCTGTCAAACAACTATGACTAATCAAAACACCACAAAACAAAGCATTATGAACCAAACTGTTGAAACTGCAGATCCTTTAATTGCCGCTGTCATTGAAGGAGAATTGAAACGACAACAAAACGGTTTAGAAATGATTGCCTCTGAAAATTTTGTTCCTTTGTCTATTTTGCAAGCCCAGGGCAGTGTTTTAACTAATAAATATGCTGAAGGCTACCCTGAAAAACGATATTACAATGGCTGCGAACAAGTCGATATTGCTGAAAATTTGGCAATTTCCAGAGCTAAACAATTATTTTCGGCCCAAGCAGCTAATGTTCAACCCCATTCTGGAGCCAGTGCTAATGCAGCTGTTTTACAAGCTATGATAAAACCTGGTGAAAAAATATTAGGTATGGATTTATCATCTGGAGGTCATTTAACACACGGTATGAAATTAAATTTTTCTGGAATTTTTTATAAAACTGCCACATATGGGGTAGATCCAAAAACTTATTTAATAAACTATGACAATCTTAGAGCTATTGCTAAAAAAGAAAAACCACAAATAATTATTGCCGGTTGGTCGGCCTATCCAAGACAAATAGATTTTTCAGCTTATCAACAAATAGCCAATGAAATTGGAGCAAAACTATGGTGTGATATGGCCCATTTTGCTGGATTAGCAGCAGCCGGATTTCATCCAACGCCTGCTCCATATTGCGATGTGGTATCTTCCACAGCTCATAAAACTCTTGGAGGCCCAAGATCAGGTTTTATTTTGTGCAAAGAAGAATACATCAAAAAAATAAATTCAGCAGTTTTTCCAGGCACACAAGGAGGCCCTTTAATGCATATTGTGGCAGGAAAAGCAATTGCCTTTAAAATTGCTTCATCTGAAGAATTCAAAAAAAGAATTGATAGAACATTGCAAGGAGCAAAAATAATTGCTCAACGCCTATTAGAACCAGACTGCAAATCTAATAATATAAATGTTTTAACAGGCGGGACAGATGTCCATTTATTGCTAATCAGCCTTTTAGGCTCTAATCTTTCAGGAGCCGAAGCAGCCGATTTTCTGCAAGAAGTTGGAATCACAGTAAATAAAAATTCAATTCCTTTTGACCCAGCTCCTCCATCTATCACAAGCGGAATTAGAATTGGCACATCAGCACTTGCCACCAGAGGATTTGGAGCTAAGGAATTTACAAAAATTGCTGATATTATCGCCCAAACTTTAATAAACGGTAAAAAAACAAATTTCGATAAATTAAAAAATGAAATTCGACTTTTAACAAAACAATTTCCCTTATACCAAAATTTAAATAAGATTTAAAAATTTTGCTAAAATAAATTCTATGAGAATATTAAATGGCACAAAATTAGCCGAACAAACCAAATCAGAATTAAAAGCAATAATAAAAAAAGAAAGTGAAATTTTAGATAAAACAGTTTTAGCTATTATAATTATTGGCAATGATCCAGCCAGCAAAAAATATGTTGAACTAAAACTATCCGACTGCAAAGAAGTTGGAATAAAAACTCGAGTTTTATCTTTGCCCGAAAACATTTCCACCCAAACCCTTATCCAAAATATCAAAAATCTAAATGACGACCAAAATATCACTGCTTTAATAGTACAATTCCCTCTGCCAAAACATATTTTTATTTTTGATATTTTGGAATTTATAAATCCTCTTAAAGACGCTGATGGTTTATCCCTACAAAATTTGGGAGCAAATCTCGCTAACATAAACGGTGAACCATTATCCATTTTACCGTGCACCCCTCAAGCCATTTTAGATATAGCCGAAAAATATAAAATTTCATTTTCCGAAAAACAAACACTTATTATTGGCCGTGGCTTAACAGTTGGCCGACATTTGGGGCCTATTTTATCAAACAAAAAATATAACTCTACATGCATAATGGCCCATTCTAAAACAAAAAATTTAAATACACTTATAAAATCTAGTGACATAGTTATTTCGGCCGCAGGTTCAGCCGGAATAGTGAATAAAGACAACATAAAAAAAGATTCTATTTTATTTGATGTCGGAATTAGTTATAAAAATGGAAAACTTTTTGGAGACATTAACCCTAATGTTAAAGAAAAAGCTAGTGCTCTATGCCCTAATCCTGGAGGAACAGGACCTATGACTCGAGCTAATTTACTAAAAAATGTTGTTAACCTCGCAATTTTAAAATCCCACTTTTTCCAAAAAATGACTTGAGCATAAAGGAACATACTCCACAGTTGTGCCATCATCTATAACTATTTGATTTCCGTTTTTTTCAAATTCGCCATTTCTCCTACGTGAATTATGATCAGCCTTTTTGCTACAAAGTGTACATTTAGTTCTAATTTCTTCAATAACATTTGCTAAATCTAAAGCTCTTGCAGCACCAGGAAATGATTGTCCTCTGAAATCTGTTCTTAGGCCATAAGCCATAACAGGAACAGACATTTCAATAGTTATCTTATACAAGTCCTCTACTTGTTTAGGTGTTAAAAACTGAACTTCATCAACCATTATTGCATCAAAATGCTCTTTAGAATAAAAATCTTTAATTCTTTTAGCAATATCATCATTTTCGCTAATATATATATCAACCGGTTTAGAAATTCCTATTCTCGAATGAATGCCTTTCTCCTTTGTGTCAATTGAAGGCTTTATAATAATTGCTCTTTGCCCTGTTTCTGAATAATTATGTGCCACCTGAATTAACATAGTAGATTTTCCAGAATTCATAGAGCCATATCTGAAAAAGAATTTTGCCATTTATTTTGCTCCTCCTGCTAAAATTTGCGCTTCGCTGGAAGCAGAATTTTCATTCTTATATGATAAACCAATATAGGCGGCGGCTAATAAAGCAAAAATATAAGCTTGAAGAGCTGCCACAAAAATTTCAAAAAGTGTAAAAAATATTGCCCCAACAAAAGTTATAGGCGAAAATAATATAAAAGGGAAACCTGCCTGAAACATAAAAAATTGAGTCGCCAAAAAACATAAAGCTAAAAGCATATGTCCTGAAATCATATTAGCTAATAAACGAATAGTTAACGAAAAAGGTTTAACTAATAAAAGCTGAGCCAACTCCACAGGAGCTATTAAAGGATAAACAAAAGGAGGAACGCCTTTAGGAAAAAGTTCATCTCGCAAAAAACCAAAAAACCCGTGTTCTTGAATTCCCGCTTTCCAATATTGAACAAAAACCCATAGGGCAAACAAAAGAGGAACTCCTATTCCTGCACTAGCAGACAAATTAAAACCTGGCACTATTCCCGCTAAGTTAAAAAAGAAAATTGTACAAAAAATAGTTGTAATCATAGAAATATATTTTTTAGCATAAGGTGAAGGAATCTGTTGATAAACTATTTGCTCACGTAAAAATTCAAAAACTATTTCCACAGCACTTTGAACTCGGCCTGGAATAATTTTAGATTTTTTCGCCACTAATGAAAAAAACACTATTATAAAAAGTGTCACCATTATACGAATTAACTGCAAACGATTAAGTTCAAAAATAGTTCCTACAAATAAAAAAGGCTCAGGCAAAAAATCACTTATAGAAGGAACTTCCATAAGTCTATGATACCATACATATATGCCTGAATGCTTCAAATTTGCTAAATTTTCGCTTCACAAAGGTTTATAATCCGAATGAATATATCCCAGGCTAAAAAAGAGCTAAGACAAAAAATTTTGCAACAAAATAATCTATATCAAAATAAAAAAGATATTACAAATAGCCTAAAATCTTTTCAAAAAAATCTATCTTCTTTTTTAAAAGAAAATTCTAATAAAAAGATTATTGGTTTTCAAGCTTTACTGGGAGAACCTAAACTTATTGGAATTAATAACTTTATACCGCAAACTGCCAAAATAGCTAAAAAAGAAGATTTTCTTGGATTCGATATATATTTAATTCCTTGTTTAGCTGTGGACAAACAATTTAACCGCTTAGGGCGAGGAAGCGGATTTTATGACAAACTAATATCCTATATTAAACAATCTGATATTACGCAAAATACTATTGAAAAAAATAATATTAAAAATGATAACAAAAGCTCTGCTAAATTTATAGTATGCTGCTGGACAAAACAAATTTTTGATAAAATCCCTTTTGAAAAACATGACGAAAAAATTGATGGAATTATTACTGAAAAATCTATTACTTATAAAAGCTAATTAATACTTTTAAAATTAAATCCTTTTTATAACTAAATTATATTATGATAAAATAAAAATATTGGCCCCTTAGCCCAATCGGTAGAGGCAACAGACTTAAAATCTGTCCAGTGTCAGTTCGAGTCTGACAGGGGCTACATGTCTAGCCAAAACAAGAATTTTAATAAAAAACAAAATTGGATATACCATATCTTACAATTTATAAAATTTGGTATAGTTGGAGCAATTTGCTACGTGGTAGATGTCAGCCTTTACAATGTGCTAGTTTTTGCACCATCCATAAACTTTTTATCTCATGCACCTGTGACAGCTAAAGCTGTCAGCACCGCAATCAGTACACTGCTTTCCTGGATTCTAAATAGAAATTGGGCTTTTCGCGAACATAAAACAAACTCTAAACGCAAAGAATTAATAGCCTATATTTTAATAAATGCCTTAGGAATGTTAATTGCTATGACTTGTTTAGGCTTTTCACGCTATATTTTACACCTAAAAGGCGCTATATCTGACAATATTTCTGGGAACGTTATAGGCACAGGTTTAGGCACATTTTGGCGATATTTTGCCTATAAATTCATTCTTTATAAGAAAAAATAACCTCCATAAGAAACTTCTAAAACAAAAAAATGCCTAATCCGGAAGCCCAACCTCAAACAAAAAACTGTTTATTTTGCAAAATAATTGCTGGCCAATTGCCTTTAGACGGCCTTTTTTGGCAAGACGATAAATTTTTAGCCTGGTTAGCAATTGACCCTTCCACCGAAGGTTTCAGCCTAGTTGTTCCTCGTAAACATTATTCAAGTGATGTTTTAAAAATGCCTAACCGGGAATTAACTGATTTTATTTTAGCCACTAAAACAGTCAGCCAAATTTTGGAAAATTATTTTACTGATGTTGGCCGAATAGGGCTTATTATGGAAGGAACGGGAGTTGACCACGCTCATATAAAACTTTTTCCCTTTCATAAAACGCCTTGGATGAAACAAGGCAAATGGAAGCCTATATTTTCTGACAAAGAAGAATGGTTTGAATCATATCCTGGATATATATATTCAGGAGCTGGACCAATAGCTAATCCAAAAAATTTGCAAAAATTAGCCCAAAACTTAAAAGACTCACAAAAGTCCTAATAATCAAGAACTTGAGTAATCTTAAAAAAATCCGAGAATTACAAAAACTAAGATTTTTTAGAAGCCACAGCTGCAAAACGCTGATTGGCATCTTGCCAATTTATGATATTCCACCAAGCAGAGATATAATCTCCTCTAACGTTTTTATAATCTAAATAATAAGCATGCTCCCAAACATCTAACAATAAAATAGGTGTTAGAGATAACGCTAAATTAGCTTGATGATCAAACAATTGAACAATATTGAGTTTTTTAGCATAAGAATCCCAAACTAGCACTGCCCAACCAGACCCTTGAACTCCAGCTGCCACAGCCGAGAATTGTTTTTTAAAAATTTCTATAGAGCCGAATTGATCTTTTATAGCCTCAGCTAATTCCCCTATAGGTTCTTGTCCTGTTGGCGCCATATTGTCCCAAAAAACGCTATGGTTAACATGTCCAGCAAAATTGAAAGCATAATTTTTAGATAATTGATTTATTTTGGAGAAATCATCTTTTTGTCTAGCTTCAGATATTTGTTCTAATGATTGATTAGCGCCGCTAACATATGCGTTGTGGTGTTTGTCGTGATGTAGCTCCATAATAAACCCACTTATATATGGTTCTAATGCAGAGTAGTCGTAAGGTAATTCAGGTAACTTGTATTCCATAAAATAATGCTAACAATCTCTAAATAAATTTTTTATACAATTATGTGAATTTTTAGAAAATATTTTTTTTAAATTCAATTAGCCAAAGATAATTAACTAAAAACAATTTAATTACTTTTTACCTGAGCGAACTGTTTTAAAAATTATTACCAAAAACAATTAAAATTTTTGTATTGAAGCAATATATTTAGTTTTGTGGGGCTTTGAAATTTTTTGCGGTAGTTATACTTAAAGCAAGAAAAATTTCAAGAGTTGATATGTTTCCAGACTTT
>JAITRN010000020.1 GCA_031288355.1 Candidatus Opitulatrix roisinitermitis
CAGGCTTTGTCGCCAACTTTTATTTTATTATTAGCTGCTGTGGTAGATAGGCCAGAGCCTTTATAAATCAAATCTCCGCCGGTCCAGCTGCAAATAGTGTTATAAAAATTAGTGTTGTCGCTGGAAATATTGCCGCTGCGGCCTGTGGAATTGTCGCAATTAGCCATCGCTTTATTCATATAGGCATAAACTGTTTTGGCTGATGGAAAAGTGCTGTTGCTAGAATTTTCGTCTATTGTGTTATTTATCCCTAAATTGGTTAGTGCACCAGCTTGTGTCGTGGCTCCTGTGCCCCCAAAACTAATAGGCAAAGAAGCTCCTGAACCGGCCGCATTAGAAACCGAAGAGCCTGTTAAAAATGAGGCAATTGTGAAGAGCACGAAAATGGCTAAGGCTCCTAATTTTTCTAATTTAATTTTCTTTAATTTCAAATTGGTAAAATTACTCATACCTAAATTTTTACAAAAAAAAAAAACGCTCACTGCCCCAACAAATTATTACCATAATGTTAAATTTAAATATTTTCAAATTATGCAAGAAAAAATTATTTTTTGAGTACCGCTTGTTTCGCAAGCCTGAGGTTATGCGCAATAATGCGCAACCTCAGGCGCGAACATACGCGCTGTGCTGAAAAAATGCTTGTCTAATATAAACTACGCACATTTTTTCAGACTACTCAAAAAATATTTTCTCTTGGCATTGAAAATATTAGTTTTCCAGGTAATAATTTGTTGGGGTAGCTCGCTCTGGAAAAAAGTAATTAAATTGTTTTAGTTAATTGTCTTTTATTAGTTGAATTGAAAAATTAGTCTGCAGTCCCACTCACTTTTGAAAATTTTTTTGCTATAAAATAAGCTACCGCAAAAATTTTCAAAACAATTTCTTGAAAAGCATATTGACGGTTTTCTAAAATATTAATTTTCCCGGTAATAATTTTTTGAAATAGTTCGCTAGAGCAAAAAAGTAATTAAATTGTTTTTAGTTAATGACGTTTTTGTGGTTGAATTGAAAAATAATTGTCAATTTTGGCATTTTATATAACACTTTTTTGGTATATTACATAGTCAGTTTTTTTGGCGCAAATTAAGGCTTTTCGCCTTTATACTCAGCTTTTAAAACTTACATTTAATGTTATTTTAATAATATTTTTTTGCATTTTACATAGTCAGTTTTTTTGGCGCAAATTAAGGCTTTTCCCTTTTATATTTCGTCTTTAAAATTCGTATTTAATTATAAAACTATATGACTAATTTTATTAATAAAGTGTTATTTAAGTTTATCATGTCAGTCAAATAACCATATTTCTGTTATTTTTAAAGTATATTGTGTTAAAATATATAATATAATGTGTATTAATGCAACACATATGTATACATATATAATGTAGTTGTACATCCGGAATCGTAGAAAGAAGGCTTTTTGAGAGAATGAAAAAGTTGAAAAATAATTTTTTGAGGCTTTTGTCTTTCTTGGTTTCGGTTGGAAAAACTTTGATTTATGAGTTTTCCTCTATTAAAACAAGGCCGCATAATCATAAACATTTGAAATCTGCAACTATAAAAAATTATTTTAAGAAATTAGTCTGTTTTGTAGCAGGTTTAGCTGTTTTTCTCACAGGAACAATAGTTGCAATCACAACTCCATCTTTAAATCCGGTGTATTCTAACACTTTGATGAAAACTCCGTCTAATAAAGGAGCTGGTGAAGTTTTGGCTCCACAAGTAGTTTCCACTGCATTTTTGAAAAATAGCGTTGATGAAATATTGAATGTTAAATTGCCTGAATCAAGCTCTAAGAAAAATGTAGAAACCTCTAAAAAACATCAGTTATTAGTCAAGGTAGATACTTCTAATGCTAAAAAAGCTGGTGAACTGATTATTGCTGAAAACAATGATTGGAATGTGCCAACTCGTGATAAACAGAGTTTTGCTTATAAATACCCTAAAAATAGTTCTAGTTTTGAGGCTTTGGTTAATGTCTCGGATGACAATCATTTAACAGCTCGTTCCACCACCGACGTAAATATTCGTTTAACTGCTTTGGCTGATTTTTCAGATGTTCCTGCTGTTAGTTTGACAAAAAATTTAGAGTCTGACGGTAATGACGATCAATTTCATAAATATTTTAAAGGGGATCCAACTCAAGTAAAACCTGAAACCGCTAAAGGCGAATTGGCTCCAGGCGGCACAAAGGCAATAACACCAGTTGTTTTGTATGATAACCAAGTAGGCATAGGAGCGGCTCTTAGCAAAAATAATTCTCTTTCTGTTTTAGGCAAGGGGTCAATTCCTTCAAGAAGCGAAAAAGACTCCTATCCTGTCAGGGCGGTATGGCTTACAATTTATGCTGGTGAAAGTGAAGTTAAAATAGGCGGGAGTGTAATTCCGGCTAAAACTAATAAAACTGTTATAGCCCAGGTGAATGAGGTTGGTTCAGTTGATTTTGAGGTTTCTGATCCTGCTTCTTTTGTTAAAATTTCTGCTTCAGGTTATGTGGGCGCGTCTTTTTATGATGAGGATCAAACAATTGTGGATGGTGGCATAGCTGTTTTGGGTTCACAAATGGATTCAAGTTTAGCTCAAGGTGTTCAAAATTTTGCAAAAATTGATGGGATTGAAGGCGGCGCTTTTCTGAATTTAGATAATGCCGATGAACAAAATTATGAACCAAATATAACAATTAATGATATTGGTGAAATAACTTTAGGGAAACAAATATATGTTGAAGTAAAAGGAACAGTTGAGTCAAGTCCAGCATTGCAGAATGTTGCAATTTATGCAAATGGTCAATTTATTGCAATTGCTAATATTGACCAAACCCAAAGTCCTGCTCGCTATTTTGCTAAAATTGTTCCAGGGGCAGGCCAGGCGAATATTTCGGCAGTGGCCACAACTTATTCTGGAAAACAAAAAACTGCTAGCACTTTGGCAGATGGGGTTAATGATCCAGGGCCTGATGTTCCTATAGTGTCAGATGACGCTTACACTCTTTCAGATGACGCTATGAATAGAATTTCTATTCAATCAGCTAATTCATTAACTTTTAAAGGGCCCGAAGACATTGTTGTGCCAGAGTTTGACAATATGGGAAATGTAGTTTATGATTCAAACACAGGCAAGCAGCAGGTTCATGTAATTGACGCTGGAGATGTGGTTCTTTCGAATTATAAAGATAAAAGTAATTTTTCTCGAAGGGTTGTGGCAGTTGATAAATTTCCTTCAAAAATAGTTTTAATTACTTCAGACGCGGCATTGGACGATGTTTTTGAACAGGCCGATATGAAAGAATATCCAACTCTTATGCCAAATTCTGCTTTACAGGTGGATTCGGCTTTGAAAAAAAACCAAAAGACAGGTGTCTATGAAGGAGATAAAAAGTTAGAATTATCAGAGGAAGAATATAATCAGCTACAAAAAGATAGTAAGACTAGTTCTCAGACTGAGCTAGACTCCGACCAAAGTCAAACGCTTTCAAAAGAGCAGCAGCTTTATAACAGTTCTGAAAAACAGCCAGATAAAACGGCTCATGTCGGAGAAGAATTTACCGAAAGCGAAAAAAAGACAAATGAGTTTTTGGACGCTTCTGTGCAGCAGATGGAGAATGGCGAAAAAATTCAGGGTCTTTATACTGATAAAAATAATACTGATAATTTACATTCCACCGGAGCAATTAAACAAGGGTCAATAACGCAGAATGGAGTAGCAAGCCCCCAAGCAGATATAGATACTCCTGATGTCCCCTCAGATCCAAATGATCCCCGTAGTGATGACCCTAGCGCATTAAGCGATTCAAACGGAGCTAATGGGCTTGACATAATAAGTTTGTGCGTTAATGTAGGGTTTGATATTACTGCTAAAGTCACTAGTCAATCAGGTCCTGTCAATCAAGTTGCAGTTAGTGCAAAAGCTCAGTTAAGGGCTTGTTTCAAATTTAATTTTATAATTGAATTTGGCATAAAGATTTTTTGGAAATGGAATTTTATTCCCCTAAAAGCATCTTTTCATTTTAAAATAGGTATATACGAACAGTCTTCGGCAAGGGTTTATCTGAAAGGTTCGTTGAATGTTCAAAAGAATTTAGCAGCATATCCTCTTGTGAAATTTGATGATTTCTTTGTAGCCATGGTGGCTGCGGTTCCTCTTTGTTTTGAAATTGTTTTCACCACCAGTTATGCTCCCGGTCTAGTTTTTGAGGGAATGGGGACAGGGTCTATTTATGTTTCGCAAAGTTATATGAATTATTATGAATATAACTCTGGAGCTGACGATAATGGCGTGCATAAACACAGCAAAAATGGCTCTAAAACAGCTAATGTTTATGGCCAATTTGGAGCTTATTTTGATGCTTATTTTCCCTTGTCGTTAGAGCTTGTAGCATATGGAACGCTTAGACTTGAGTTAGCGATTTTGCCTTTTTTCAGAATAGGTTTTCAATTTACATTGTCGAATTATCCACAGCCTGATAATTTGTGTTCTATTTATGGCCCCCCCTGTGGCAGATTGAATATATCGTTATATTTTGTTTTCCAAGTTTATATAGCAGCATATGTTAGATTTAAAATTGGCTGGAATTTAGGGCCCCTAAAGCTGCAATTTACGTTTAAATTTGCGGAGATTGCGTTTGGGCCTATTGGGGTTAATCTTTCTATTATTAGTTTAGTTAGAGAAACTCCGCCTAATCGTTGGATAGACATGTTTTATAATCCTAGTGCGCCGGCTCCTGGTCCAGAACCTGGTCCAAGTCCTCCTAATCCAGCATATACGGGTCCGGGTTCAGTTTATAGTTATGGAGATAATGCTTATGGTCAGCTGGGCAATGGTGAAAAAGGATCTTCTTCATATGATTTAGAGCCCGCGTTGGGTCTTTCTAATATTAAAAAAGTTGTGTCCTCGCCTTCTTCAAATGCCACTTACGCTTTAGATGATAAAGGCTATTTATATTCATGGGGCGACAATTCAAAAGGGCAGTTAGGGCGTGGATTTATAGGAGATAAGCCAACTAATTGGACTTCTTCTTCAAAATCTTCATCTGAGCCTGATAAGGTGGTTGACAAGAATGGTAATCCTTTATCGGGTCTGCAAGATATAGCGGCTTTTGATGGCGGGGGTTATGCTTTAACTAAACAAGGTTTAGTTTATTCGTGGGGCGACAATTCTTTAGGGCAGTTAGGAGATTCCAGTGCTAATTCAAGAACTTTTGCTGACCAAATTCCTGCTTTAGAAGCTGTGGAAATGATAGCAGGCGGTTCATCCACAGGTTATTGTGTTAAAGAAGATGGGACACTTTGGGCTTATGGCAAAAATATAACAAAAACTAGTGGTTCTTGGTCTTCCCCAACACGTTTAGGTTCTATTTCAAAGGCTAACGGTCAAGATGTAAAACTTATAGCTGCCGGAAGTGATAATTTTTATTTTGCTTCTGATGATAAAATTTATGGAATAGGTGCTAATAATGGTGTAACTTTTGGTTCAGGGCAGCCAGATTTTATAACTTCTGAAAATTATGCACTTGTGGCTAATCAACCTGATACTTCTAAAACTAATGGTTGGCATTCGCTTTCGGCTAATGGCCAAACGGCATACGCTTTAGGCAATGATGCACAAGTTTATGCATGGGGAAAAAATGATTTTGGTCAGATTGGAAACGGTCAAAAAGGTTTAGAGAATGTTGGTTTAACAAAATGGCAGAGCACAAAAAGAGTTGCCAGTATTAGTGCAGGAAACGGTTTTGCTGTTGCAGAAACAGAAGATGGTAATATGTTAGGCTGGGGCAAAAATGATTCTGGTCAGTTAGGCTTAGCAAAAAATATTTCTCAAACTTCAACACCAACACTTAATCCAGCTAGCCATATTTCGCAAGTGGGGGCAGGGGGCAAAAACTCTTATATTGTTAGGAAAATTGCTAGTGTTGCAAGCACATCTGGAACTCTAAATCAGGTTGATTATAATTCTGATGGCCAATCTAGCGTATTGCCTGTGCAAGGCATAGCTCAGAACACTGCTAGTAAAACGGTCACAAATTCTATGGGGACTTTTGTTTTAACCAAAAAGGGAACAGTCAAAAAAATTATTAAAGAAACTCTGAGTTCAGAAGATATTAATAATTCCAATAACGAAATAAATAAAGTTGAGGATATTGCTGCTTCTAAAGATGCTATTTTTGCTATGACAGAAGATGGTTCTGTTTTTAGTTGGTCAGATAATGTTAATTCTAAGAGTTTAGGCAGAGCGGTTTCTAAAACTGAACAAGCTCAAACTCCAGCAAGAATTAAATTAGATAACACATTAGACGATAAAGGCAATGTCATAAAAGAGCGTTGTGGGGAGGCTGATGAATCTGGAGTAACAGGTATTTCAGCTTTTTCAGATAGAGCTTTTGCGATTTGTCAAATCAATGGTGAAGGTTCTTTAGCAAATCCAGCTCATTTAATTGCTTGGGGGGATAACACAGATGGGGCTTTAGGCATAACAGACACTTCTGCTTATTCACAGGAGCCTCAGAGGGTCACAAAAATAGATATTGCAGGTTTAGATTTTCAGCCGTCGTCAATAGTGGCAGGAGCAAATTTCACAAGTGTTTTAAATAAGAATGGCTCTGTTTTAGCTTTTGGACAAACATCAGCTGCCGATTATATAAATGCTGTAAATAGTGCTTATTTCACAAAAGATAAAACTGTTGAAGATAGCAAAAATATAACGTCAATTACTGCTTCTTGGGGTGGATTTTATTTTGTGAATAAAAAAGGCGAAGTTTGGACATCAGGCCAAAGTGTTAACGATGGCGAAAAGGTTAGTCAAAATATAAAAGTGCCAGTTAAAGTAAATGGCCTTGATTATAATTTTGTAGTTTCTATTTCGGCTTTGAAAACAGATTCTAACAATTTAAATGATACTATTTTTGCGCAAACTGATGATAGTGAAATAATTGCTTTTGGAAATGATTTAGCGAATCCGCCTGGTTCTATGAAACCTAATAATTTTAATTCTATTTTTAATTCCGTTAGTGTTTGGTCAGGAGATTCACAAGCCTATATAATAACTGGTGATTATAATAGTCCCTCTGTCTTTAGTGAAGCAGGTTATTTGTTTTCAGCTGGGCAAAATTCGTCTGGCCAATTAGGCCTGAATTCTTTTGTATCACAAAGCAATTTAGAATTAGCCGAAGCCGCTGAAACTGGTCAAATTACTCAAGCTGCCTCAAATAATTCCACAGGTTATGCACTAACTCCTGATGGAAAAATAATTTCTTTTGGCGGCAATTCTTTTGGACAAAGAGGCGTGGGGGATGTTTCAGAGGGCCATAATGAAGGCACTTTTGTGACAGGTATGTCAAATGCTGTGCAAATTTCAGCTTCTGGTGATGCGGCTTTTGCTTTAGATAAATTTGGCGATGTTTGGGCTTGGGGACGTTTAGCCGATGGGTCATATTTGATTCCTCAGAAGCTTCAAACTGCCAATAATATAATTCAAATTAGTTCTGCTGCTGGTTCTTTATATATGATTCGTTCTAATGGATCTGTTTTGTTATGGAATTTGGATTTTCAAAAACCTGCTAAGGTTTTAGAACAATTAAATCATATAGCACAAATTTCGGCTTCATCCAATTCTCTTTTGGCTTTGCAGAGTTTTAGCTCTGTAGATTCTGACGATTCAAGCAGTTCTGTAAATAATGTTTTAATTTATAATGAAGGTTCTGGCACAACGCAAAAACAGGTTTTGCCAAAGGAGAGCGACGGAAAAGATATAACTGTCAAAAATATTGCTGCTAGCATAAATGGCGGAGCTGGGGCGGATGCTTCAACATATTATATCACTGATAATAAAGGAGTGCTTTATGCCTGGGGATCAAATTCGGCCGGTCAAGCTAATCCGTATTCTAACGAGCCTAGTTTTTCTACGCCGCAAGCAGTTACAATTCCTATTAGTTCTAATGCTGTTAAAAGTTTAGCTGCGGGCTGGAAAGATGTTTATTTAACAGATGAGGATGGTGTGGTTTGGGCCTTTGGCGACAATTCATTTGGCCAGTTAGCTCAAGGAAACACAGATACTATTAGAAAGGTTGTCGCAATATCTGGTTATTCGGCTAAAGGGGTTTCGGCTGGCGAAAATACGCTTTTTGTTATGGGAGAAACCGAAAAAAATAATTATCAAGCTGGAGCAATTTATGCTTTGGGAGATAATACTAATGGTTCGCTTGGGGTGGATAGTAAAGAGGCTAAAGTTAATCAGTTTATGCCTGTAAATTCAGCTGTTAATCCATCAGGCGGCACAGCAGGAATAAATTTCATAAAAGTTGTGACTAACGGCAATACGACCGTTGCTTTAGATGAAAGCAAAAATGTTTGGCAGTGGGGTAAGGATTTTGACTCTTCTTCTGTTAGTAATCAACCAGTGCTTTTGCAAAGTATAAAAAATGTTTCAGATATCGCCATTGGTGGTCAAGCTGCTTATGCTTTGAAAACTGACAAAACCCTTTGGTCTTGGGGTGCAAATAATTTTGGTCAGTTAGGGAATAATAAATTGGATATTAAATCTTTGCCTAAATCAAATCCGGGAATAGTTTGGGGATTGTATAATATAGTCAGAATTGGTGCTGGAGGAGATTTTGCAATGGCTCAAAAATCTGATGGCACAGTTTATTCTTGGGGCAATAATGATTATTATCAGCTTGGTTTAGGGCAATATAAAAAAGACCTTTTTTATGGCAGTCCGCAAATAGTTGAGGCTTTGCAAGGTGTGGCAGTTAAACAATTAACAGGCGGTTCTAAAACAGGCTATGTTTTAACAAATTCAGGCGATGTTTGGTCTTGGGGCAAAGGAGGCAATGGACAATTAGGTGATGGGACAATTTCAGAAAAGAAGGAGTTCCCATCCAAAATTGATATAACTCCAGGAACACGAAATACTACTCGAGTTTTTGCTTATAATATAGGAGCAAGCGATGATTCAGCTTTTGTTATGGGAAGTGATGGTTTGGTTTATGCTTGGGGCAAGAACGACAAAAATCAGCTTGGCACCATTGACGGCACCCAGCCAGAGCCTAATCCTTATTTATCAGCTTCACAAAACACTTTTGTTGCCGGTAAAACATCATATTTAACTACTGGAAAAAATTCGGTTTATTTTGTAGATTATAATGGTGAGGATGTAGCTGGATTTGGAGGAAATGAAGCTGGGCAATTTGGCGGGTCCGCTCAGTCTTATGCCACAAAACAAAAACTTATAAAATCCTATAAAGGTAATCCTTTGTCTATTTCTGCTGGCGGCAATCAAATATATATAATTGTGCCAATAGATGTTCAAACTGGAACAGACACAAATATATGGGCTGTGGGAAATAATGATTCTGGTCAGTTAGGACAAGGTTCATCTGCTGCTAAATCTTCCCAAAAAATTCTTTCTGTTAGAGCTGTAGATGACGCTCGAGGTGTAACAGCGGCTAATGTGGCAGCAGTTAATCAAACAGGGGCAGCAGCGTTGCAAGACGGCAGAGTTCTATCTTGGGGTTCGGCTGCTAATGGTCTTTTAGGCAATAATTCTCAAACAGGAACTCGTTCTTTGGCCGATTTTGTTTTGCCGCCAAAAGGTGGTCAGCAGTTTTTAGTTAATAATTCGTCTGCGTGTATTGAATCATTTTGTGAGGTGCAAGATATTATAAGTGCAGGAGCAGCTTTTTATGCTTTGACTTTTAGCGGAGCAATTTATGCTTGGGGGAATTATCAAGGTAATAATAAATTAGTGCCAACTTTGGTTTTGGCTCCTGGCGAAGGTTTAGATAAAATAACAAATATGGACTCTAAGGGAAGCCGTATTGTTGCCTGGCACGACAAATCTCTTGATAGCTCTTCAGACGATTGTGTCAACAGTCTTTGGGCCTGGACAAATGATACAGCACCTGTCAAGATAAATATTTCAAATGATAATAAAGACAGTATAGAGAAAGTTTTTGTGACAGCAGACGCTTATTATGCTGTTGTTGTTTTGGCAGCGGGCAATAGAACTATTTTTGCTTGGGGCTCTAACACAAATTGCGCTTTAGCAGATACTATCACTTGTAGTTTGGCGTCTGGGCATAAAGAAGGCACTCCTTTTATTCCGGGAATGTTGTCTAAAACACCTTTGGTGGATACGGTTAAAGATTTTACTGTTAAAGATAGTCAAAATTTGGCTTTAGATAAAGAAGGTCATATTTGGAAATGGGGGAAGACTCCTGGTAATATGGATCCGACAATTAGTCAAGATATGACTTTAAGCGGATCAAAATTTGTAGATAATGGTAATTCTCAATTTGTTTATACGAAATGTTCGTCAGATTCATCTGATTGTAATCCAACTCAAGTTTATGCTGAAGGCAAAAATAATTATGGACAACTTGGCACAAATAGTGTGTCAGATGTTGCAAGTTGGGTTCAAGCCAATCAATTTTCTTCTAAATTAGGTGTCACACAATTAGCTTCAGGATCAAGCGGTTTCACTCTTGCCACAGGCGTCACGCCAGAAGCTCCTACTATAACTAATACGACTGCAACATATAGATATAATGCAGGCGATAAAATGTTTTTAAAATTTGGAGTGCAAGCTTCGCCATTTCCTGACACTAATAATTTAAGTTTCAAATTTTCAAAAGGTTGGACGTCCTTAGATGATTTAGGGCTAGAGGCTCAGTGCGACACCAGCGATTGCTCCGTTTCCGGGACTTTGCAAGGACTCCCAGGACTCTATACTTTTGTTGTGACAATTTCTTCATATTTAGGGAGTATTTCTCGACAATATCAAATAATTTTAGATGGTGTGGCGCCAACGCTAGAGATAAAAAATAAAGATATACCGACATCCTTTAATATAGGAGATGATATAAGTATTCCAATTTACACAACAGGCACACCAAAACCAAATGTGAGTGCAGATAATTTGCCAGAGGGCCTGCAAATTGCAGAAATTTTTGATCAAGCGGATTTGGATGCAGGCATAACTCATAGAATTGAGGGCAAGATTTCTTCAACTGCTCAAAACACTTATAATTCTGTCGTTAAAGCCAAAAATGCTGTTTTACCTGATGGAGTAAGCCAAAATATCGTTTTCAATATTTCGCAAACCCCAGCTTTCCATATTCCTTGTGAAGAGCAAAAAGAAGGCACTAATACCAAGTGTATTATAAAAGTTTCCACCCAGGATATTCTCAATATAGATTTAAATTTAGTTTCAAACCCTGAAATAACTGATGTATCAGTTTCGCCGGCTAGTGTTTTGCAAACTCTAGGAATTAATTTGGAGAAAAAAATGATAACTGATGTTGTGGCAGATAATCCAGCTGATTCAAAAATTTCTGAACATTGGTTTTTAACCACAAAAGGGATTATCGGAAATCATAAAGGCCAATATGAATTGACTGCTAAAGCTGGTGAAAATGTCTCCGAAAAATTCTGGTTATATGTGGACGATGTTTTGCCGTCTATTTCTAGCAGCACAAATTATTCACAGATTGTCGGAAATCAAATATATTTTCCTTTAACTGTTGAGGGCACGCCTTTCCCTGTTTTATCTCCAGCTGGGTATTCTAAAAATGGCGTAAAAAGCCCTGATAATGCTTGGCCGAATTGGCTGCATTTAGATCTAAATAATGATGGACAAATTGGGTCTAATGCTCTTAAAGGAAATGTTATTAGTTTAACTTCGCCATCCTTAACTAAGGATACTATTGGTGATTATATAATAAATATACTTGCTAAAAATGTTGCTGGCAGTGTGAATTTATCAGTTTCTTTACATATAACGGGTTCAGATCCTGTAATAAATATAACAGATCAGCAGTTCTTTTTTGATAATGCCGATAATTCTAGACCAATTTCAGATTTTTCGGTGACAGGATCGCCAGATCCTTATGTTACGTTAGAAAGTGTTAGATTTACTTCAGTTGATGGGAATTTAACAAATGCGCCAAGTACTTTGTTTGCTTTGGATGATGGTCCTTTAGGGACAGGACCTTTTAGTATTTTTGCAACTACTGATTTAGCGCCAAAAGACGTTGGCGAATATATTTTGAGTTTAAAGGCTAAAAATGCTATGGGAGAAGTTTCTAAACAGGTGAAATTTGACGTTATTGAAAAGGCCAGTTTTAATATAACTGGCAAAACAGAATACAATTTGGGTGATGAGGCAGTTTTAAATTTAGGTCTTTCGGGCAATCCGTGCCCTGTTTCAGTAACAGCTGTTTTGCCAGATGGCGCTGATTTTACAAGTAAAATAGAAGGAACATCCTGTTTACAGGGATATACATTTAAAACATCTCAATTTAAAAAACTAGGTTCTTACCAAATCAAGTTTTCGGCAATTCAAAAATACACTGGCGATGTTGCCCAGCTAGAAACTATAGCTTACACAACAATAAATGTTAATCCTGACAAACCTCAAATAAAAGTTCCAGCTAATTTGTCAGTTTATTCATCAAGTGCTTTTGAAGAGAATTTTCAAATAAGCGGCAATCCGTGCCCAGCTTTTGTGAGTTTAGAAAATGCACCTGATTGGATTCAAGTTGCTAAAACAAGTGGAGACTCATGGTGTGGTGGCGGTAAAATTTATGGGACTGTGCCAGATAATGTGTCGGTAAATACTGCTTTACCAATAACTATTGAAGCGAAAGTAGATGATAATAATAAAACCCAAGCGACGAGTGTTATTCAAATAGTTGGGACAGCGCCAGATTTTCATATAAATACTAGTACTAACGGGTCTGTAGGCAAATATTATTCGCTTGATTTAGGTGTGACAGGTAATCCTTTCCCAGATGTGACTGTTCAAAGTGCCACAGATGGACAAGGAGGTGTTTTACCAAAGGGTTTGTCGCTTTATAATGATAAAGTTAAACAAAAATGGTTTATTCAAGGAATGCCAGAAAAAGTTGGCCGTTCAGAGTTTTCGTTAGTGGCGACTAATAGTGCTAGCGCTTCGCAAACAGGCAAAAATTCATCAGAATCTATTTTAGTAAGTATTATTATTTCAGGGAGTTTCCCTGCTTTTAATCCGGTAGGCACAACTAATATTTTTGTTGGACAATTTATTAATATGCCTCTTGGGGTGACAGGAAGTCCATGTCCAGTTGTGGAAATTGATTCTGCTAGTCCTAAGATAAATGATATTGCTATTGTAGGAAATTGTAATGAGGGTTTTTATTTGAGAGGCGTGGTTGATTCAAATACTTTGCCAGGGGCATATGACATAAAGATAACAGCAACAAATTCCCAAGGTAAGGCTGTTACAATTTTGCCTTTGAAAATTTTTGCAACATCTTCTCCGCCGACTATAACAGACCAAACCGATTATTCAATTTTGCAAACTCGTTTATCATCTATAAATTTGGGTGTTCAAGGTTCTCCTTGTCCAAATGTCAGAGTTGATGACGCTAGTAAATTGCCAAAAGGGATGTATTTAGTGCCTAATTTGACTTGTGCAGACCCTTATGGCGCTAGAATTGAAGGTGTTCCGTTAGTGGAGGGTTCATATACTTTTAAAGTCACAGCCTCTAATAGTTCAGGAGTTGTTGAAAAAAATATAACTATAAATGTCAAAGCTTATACTCAGGCTCCAAAATTTTATTCGCCAGTTTCGGCTATCGGCTCAGAAGAAGATTTCTTTATTTTCAACTTAGGCTTAACATCAGATCCTATATCTCATTTGTATTTAGATCGACAATCTGATAAATTACCTAATGGTTTGGAGTTGCTAGCAAATAGTGATGGGTCTTATTATATTTCAGGCAGACCCGGTTTAGGCACAGCTGGAATTTATAATTTGATAATTGAAGCTGATAATGGTATTGAACCAAAAGCTAGTCATTTGTTGACTTTAACAATAACAAAAGATCCAATAGCCCCGGCTTTTCATTTGCCAACAAATACTTTTAGCCAAATTTTAGAAGATAATTTTCAAATTCCTTTGTTGGTTTCAGGAAATCCATGTCCAGTTTTGAGTTATCAAATAACTTCCCCTGCGTCTAATCCGTCAGTTTCTAATTTGTCTATTTCAGGAAGTTGCGGTTCGTCTGGGTTTATTTTGCATGGAAATGCTAGTAGTTTAGGGACCACGACTATTAGATTAACTGCTCAGAATCCTGATGATGAGCAAATGAAAGCTTTTGAAGATATAAATATTATAGTTGGAGGAAATGAGCCACAAATTATTTCCCCGAGTTTTGTTTCTGCTAACTCAAATGAAGTAATAAGTGTTCCTGTAGTTGTAGTTGGCGAGCCGGTGCCTAGTTTAACAGCTAAGGATTTGCCTGATGGGTTAGCTTTGGTCGGCAGCGACCGAAATTGGCGAATTCAAGGCTCAATTGCTAAGGTTGGTGTTTATAAAACAATTCTAACTGCTCAAAATGCTAATTCAAGTAAACAACTATTTATAGAATTTCATATAGTAGATTCAGCTATTAAATTTAATATGCCAGATTTGGATAATGCCGCTTATGGGGTTTATTATAATATGCCATTAGATATTATAGGAACTTGTCCAGATAATGTTAAAATAATTAATGGCAATTTGCCTGATGGTTTAGATATTGTTGGCGGTTGCACAGGCTCGCCTTATGCAATTTCTGGTGTTCCAAAGTTTAATTCATCTAAGTCAAAAGACTCTTTTCAGATAACCTTGCAGGCGGAAGTCGGCGGAACAAGCGGGCAAACTGCCTCTAAAGATTTTACTTTAAATATCCATTCAGAAGCTCCGCAATTTTTTGGTTCAGATACAGCAGTATTTAAAACTGGTGATTTTGCTGTTTTTGATTTAGACGTTGTGGGTAATCCAATACCTATTGTTTCTGTTGAAGACGGTGTTTTGCCAGATGGTTTGAAATTGCAGGTTATAGACCAAGTCACTGGCGATGTTGCTATTTTAGGAACACCTAGCAGCGCTGATATAGGTTCTAGATATGTGAAATTCAAAGCCCAAAATCCGCAAAATCCATCAATTTTTGCTGAAAAAATAATTAATATAAAAATTGTTGGTAATGCCCCGGCTTTTGCTATATCGCCGAATATTGCTTTTAATATAAATAGTGAATTTGTTTATTCGCTGGGCGTCACAGGAAGCCCTTGCCCTAGTGCTTTGCAATATAATAAAGGTGATTTGCCGCATGGGGTTAGTATTTTAGGGACTAATTGTTCAAGTGACCCTTATAGAATTGCTGGATTGGTGCAAGAGGTTGGTACATGGGTTGTTCCTATAAAAGCAGGTAATTCGCAAGGTAGTGCTGAATTAGATTTAACACTTCATTCGGCTTCTAGCATTCCACAAATTGGCGGTCCTGACAATATCCAAGCCACTGAAAAGCAATTCTTTGTTGCTGATTTGGCTGTGAGCGGAGATCCTTGTCCATCTTTGTCATTTTCAGCTAGTCAATATTCGGGTAATATAAAACTTATTCAAGCTAGTGATTTAAGTTGTAATTTTAAATTGGCAGGGGCAATTGATAATTCGGGCGAATATCAAGTTAATATAACGGCTACAAATTCAGCTGGCTCGGCTCATAAACAAATTATTTTGCATATTGGAGGCACAAAACCAGCTTTTCATTTGGATTCAAATATAACAGTGCCTGAGGAATCGACTTTAAAAATTCCTTTAAATGTGACAGGTGATCCAGCGCCAACAGTTATTTTGAAAAATATTGTTTTAGTTGATCCGCCAGCGCTTCCTCCTCTGCCACAAAACTTGAAAATAGTTAAACAAGATAATTCATGGTATTTAGCAGGTAGTTTAGAAGATTCGTTGATTGACGGATTTGATGAAGTAACTTATGGCATTAATATGGAAGCTTCTAATAAAGATAACAGCAATAAAACATCTGTTACTCCTTTTGAATTGCTCTTAAAAGTTGTTAAACAGCAGCCAAAATTTGTTGCACCAAATATTGTATATGCTACTCAAAATTCTTATTATGAACTTCCTTTAGGTCTTGATAAATATATTGTTAGAGTTAAAAATGGTTCAGCTTTGCCAGACGGGCTAATTTTAGCACCTGCCCAGTCTTCGGTTAAGTCACATTTAGGTTGGATGATATATGGCACGCCAACTGCAATTCAAACCACTAATACAACTTTGGAATTAGTTTCTTTACAAGGAAGTGTTTTAGATACAGCAGATATTCAATTTAATATTGTTTATTCAGCACAGCCACAGTTTAATCCAACTGGTAAAACTTCAGTTTTAAATTCTGAAAGAATAAATATTCCTTTAGGTGTTGTTGGCAATCCTGCTCCCGAGGTCACTGTACAAGGCGTTTTGCCAGATGGTTTGAAATTGCTAGGAAGTGTTGGTTCACAATGGTCTTTACAAGGAAAAATTAGTCAGCCTGCTAAATATTCAATTTTGTTAAAGGCTTGTTCTGGTTCACAGGATAGTTTAATATGTGCTGACCAAAATATTGATATAATTGTCACTGATGGCAGCCCACAATTTAATGTAGCAAATCAAATTTCATTGACTGTTGGTTTAGAAAAAATTGTGAATTTACAAGTTTCAGGAAACCCTAATCCTGAAGTTAGTATAGAATCTGGTGTTTTGCCAGATGGCTTATTTATCGATTTTGATAAAACGGCTGGCCTGTATTTAATTAAAGGAACTCCGCAAAATGCTGGTGAATATACAGTGACTTTCAAAGCAGTTAATGGAGCCGGTGAAACACGCGCTATAGTAACTTTTCTAGTTGGTAGTCAAGAACCTACTTTCTTTTTGCCCGCAGTGTCTTCTGCTGTGATAGATGAATATTTTTCTTTGCCAATAAAAGTCGCAGGAGACCCTTGTCCTATTTTGGCGCTTGATGAAACTTCTGAAGACCTGCCAGTTGGTTTAACTTTGCAAGGAATTTGTGATTCAAATAAAAGTTCAAGTTATAAAATTGCAGGAACAATCACAGACGAGGCTCATTTAGGCAATTATAATATTGTTTTGTCAGCTAAAAATTCTGATACAAAAGTTTTAGGAACAGTCACGATAAGTGTTGTTAGTCGAGCTCCAGCTTTTTCAATAGGGGCAAAAGCTCAAGCAATATTTGTCAAAAGTAAATTTTCGCGATTTGATTTAGGCGTCACAGGTTCGCCTTATCCAAATATAATGTTGGAAAGCGGGAATTTGCCGGCAGGATTGAGTTTACAAACTGATCTTTTGGCTAAAAAAACATATATTTTGGGCTCGCCTGATTCATCAGAAGTATTTGGCAGCCAAACAGTTGTTAATCTAAAAGCCCAAAATCCAGACAATCCTAGTCAATTTGCTCAATTGCAGTTAACTCTTATTATAAATGATGATAGTCCGTATATTTCGCTTCAATCAACTGATAGTGGGCCGACAGTTACTGTTGAATTTAATGAGGAAGCTACAATTAATTTTAATGTTGCTGGAAACCCAATACCGCAAGTTAATTTATCTGGCGCTTTGCCGAAAGGTTTTGTTTTAGCTGGTTCTGGTACATCAGTAGTTAGTATAGCCGGCCAAAGCACACAATCAGGCACTTATCATATCGCTCTTACTGCCGAAAATATTTATGGTAGTCAAACCTATAATTTAATATTAGTTATTTTAGGAGCTCAACCTCGCTTTTTGTCTAATCCTGTGATAAATTTAACGGTCGATTCTTTGGCATCTTATGATTTAGGTGTCACTAGCTGTCCTTATGGAGCTAAAGTTGTTTTGAAAAATTCTGAGGACTATCCTTTGCCAGAAGGTTTGGAACTAAAACAAGTAAAGAATAATGGTATTAGTAATATTTGTGGAAATATACAAGACGCTAATTCAGCTATTTCCCCAAGTGATAAATGGATTATTCAAGGCACGCCAAAGGTTTTAGGGGAGCAAAACATCAATCTTGAAGCTTGTGCGGTTAATTCACAGGATCAAATAGTAGGTGTTTTATGTCAAAGAGAAGAGTTTGAAATAAATATTAGATCATCTGCTCCTAAATTTAATGTAGAAACAGATTCAGAAGGTAAATTGATTATGCCACTAACTTCTGGCACAGAAGTTAGCTTTGATTTAAATCTTACAGGCAATCCAGCTCCAGAAGTTTCTGTTTCCAAAGGCGCTTTGCCAAAAGGTTTAACCATATCTGATGGATTTATTAAAGGCGTTTTAGATAGTGATATTGGTCAGTATTCTTTAGAATTAATAGCTAAAAATAATTCTGGGAAGAATGATAAATTGCCAGTTTTGATTAGCGTTTCGGGTCAAAACCCAGCTTTTCATCCGCTTTCTACAAAAATGCATGGCACAATTGGTCAGGTTTTCGATATAGATTTAGGCATTACGGGCAAACCTTTGCCATTTGTTTTTGTAGAAAGCGGAAAATTGCCGTCTGGCATCAATTTAGTTCAAACAGAAACTGATTGGTATTTACGCGGGCGTTTACAAGGAGTCCCTGGTTCGTTTGATTTTACTTTGAAAGCTCAAACTCCAGTTTCTAATTCTGTTTTTCAAGAGAATGAAATAGATTCTACTTTACCTAATGCGATATCTTCTGCTCAGGACGAATTTGTAATTCAAGCTGATGCTGTGGCACCTAGTTTTAATATGTCTAATGGCAAAATTTTATCTGCTAAACAATATAAATATATAAATATACCTTTACATTATTCAGCTGAACCTTGTAAAACGCCAAAAGTTGGCAATTTGCCACTTGGTCTGTCTTTATCAGGCAGTTGTAGCGATGGTTATGAAATTAATGGAACAGTTTTGGCTGGCTTGGGTAGTCATAAAATTCATTTATCAGGTGAAAATGCTGGCGGAAAAGCTCAAAAAGATTTGTATTTAAATATTTTGCCAAGTGATAAACCTAATGAATTCCCGACAACCTCAGATAGCAGTTTTAATAATAGCTCAGTTAATCAAAATACTGTAAACAGTCAGTCGAAAATTGGAAAATCTCAATCTAGTTTGCCAGAGAATCAAACGCCAGAGAATCAGATTAGTGCAAATTCGGCATATTCAGATTTTGCTAATTTGCAAAATGGTTTAATAATTTCAGGATTAGGCTTTTTGTTGTTAGCCTTAGCTTATTTTATTTTGCGAAAGTCTTTTTGGCTTAAATTGTTTTTTGCAAAAAAACCAAAAGGGGGAGATGATGAGTAAAGTCGTTAGAAAGTCATTTTTAAATACTAATAGATTTTACGGCAAGTTTACAGGACTTATTTGCTGTTTTTTCTTATTGTTGACGTTTTTTATAACTCTTGATATTGACTCTCCTAATGCTGAGGCTTCTAGTACAACGGGCGCAGGTAGTGTAATTTCTCCTGCTGTGGATTGTGACCCTTATACACCAGGTTCAAATACTGCTACTTATAATGTGAATATTAGGGGAACTGTTAATACTACTTCAAAACCTTCAGATTTACAAGTTTATTTGTATGCTGCCACCATTTATGATTTAAAATTTGTCACAGGTGATAATTTTACTCCAAACCCATCTTATAAATCGGCTACTTTTCAATCCCTTTCAGTGCCAGCAAATTTTGCATGTCTTGCAAGTGTTGGTCTTAATAGTAATTATGCTTATGATTTTTCTAATTTAAAAGTTAGATATTCTATGCCAGCAGAACCGGATATAGGGGCGCCTTATAAAGCTGGAGCTAATCAAGTTATTTCTAAAAAACCAGTTTTTTTTGTTAGAGCTCATGATAAAACTGGGCAATATATTGATTCTTGGGGTCAAGATAAACTTATAATAGGAAATCTTCTAGGTAATGCTAAACTTGCTGCTTTGCAGCAGCAAGCAGTTTGGAAATTTTATTCTGAAATAAATAATTCACGCCCAGGCTTTTTTAAAGCACCTAGAGATTTAACAGATGGCATAAATAGTGATTTTTATAATACAGAAGGAGCGGATCAAGCATGGGCATTTTTGCAAGCTTATTGTACTGAATCTGTGCCAGATGCGCCATATTATTATTCTCAACAAACTTGTGATCTGCCTCCCTTTCATTATGATGTTTCATCTAATTCAAAAAGAACTTACTATTATGGCTCTATGAGTGGCACAACTTTTAGGCATGTACTAAAACAATATTTTGATTTTTTGAAAACCTTTAACGATGCAGACACGAAGATCTGGAATTATGGTATTGTGCCAGACCTTAATCATTCAGTGAATTATAATTTGCCTATAGATATGACACAACCAACAGGCGCTTATAAGCCTCAGGATTTGGGTGTTCCAAAAGATTTAAAGGTTGGAGATCAATTTACAATAAATGATAAAGAAGCGAGCTGTTTTAATAGCAAAAAGCAGCCTTTAGAAAAAAAGACTGGCACAAATGCGACATATATTGTTAATGCAGCCGATTACAATACACAGATTTATTGTTCAAAATTTAAAACTTTTAATATTGACAACTATAGTACGCTATACGGCAAACCGGTTACTAAAATAATTGATGATGCTATTAAAACCTTATATCAGACTGGTTGCACCACATATACTCGCGCTTGGGGCAGTGATAATTATTATAAAAAGGTGAGTTGTTTGCCGCCGGATGGTGTTTTAAGTGCTTATAATAATGACAATAAAATTATGAATGATAATAAGAATTATATTTACGAAAGTCAAACGAATTGGAGCAATGCTGTAGCTAGTGATTCTGTCACAATTCCAGATACTGGCGCTTTTACTTTTGATAAAGATCCAGAGACAGGTGTTACATCTAATGTTGTTTTATCACAGTGTACAACACCTTTTGGAAAGTGCTCTGACGATCCAGCATTTCATTATTCTTATCAATGGCAAAGATGGCAAAATGGCGCTTGGAAAACAGTTTCTGTTTCAGAAAATAACGGTTCTCAATATATGCCAGTGTCAGCTGATTGGGGAAATGAGTTAGACACTCAGCATTACGGCAAAATGCAAGTGGTGGTGAAAGTGACTTATACTGGTTCTGTTAGTCACGCTTATAATGAAGCAACGCATTCGGAAATAATTAATTTAAAAGAAGGTATAACACCTGATTTTAATTTTGTGCTCAATTGTGTGCAAACTAATGATAATGCTAAATATTATAGTGATGGTACTTGTGCGTCGGGTGATAGTTTACATATAGCTGCTGATTTGCCAATAGGCTTTTCTCAGACTGAATTTGATTGGCAAATTTATGGTTCGGCCAACGGCGGTGAGGAAACTCAGAATATATCTAATACCTCAGATACATTAGTTATAACAGGTGATATTGTTAATCAAAATAGTAAATGTAAAGAGGCTTTTTCTAGCGGAAATGGTCAGTGTAAAATAATTGGTTTGCCAAAAGTCAAAACTTTAGGCTATGCTTGGAAACAAGGTACAGGAAATTCTCAAATTCCTTTTAAACAAGGAGTTGTGCCATTAAATTATACTCCAGCACTAGTTTTTTCGTCAGGGTCAGATCATCCGGCAGTTGATGATACTGTTAATTTAACAGGTCTTTATAATCCGAATAATGGCTGGAATTCATATTGCAAAATAAGTGAGGTTGATAAAGATGGAACAGAAAGTCTTGTTCAGGATTGGACTGATTGTACTCCAGGGATTCATGATTTCAATTATTTAGTTTTGTCTGATCAAATAGATAAAAGGCTGAAAATAGGAGTTAAAACAGTCAATGCAGCTTCGCCAGATGCCTTTTTATCTGGCAATGTTGCTTATGACAACATTACTGCTAAATTTATCACATCACAAACTGTCACAAAAGGCTCTGCTTTGCCTAGCGGCATTTTAAAGTTTGATCCAAATTATTCACAAGCAAAAGTTGGCGCAATGTTAGAAGTGATAGGCGTGCCAGAAGGTTGGTCTTTGCAAGCAGGAAGTTGTAAAATTTTGTCTGATGGCAAGGATATAACTCAATTAGACGCCGCTAAATGTTCTGACACTCAGATAAGTTATATACCGCGAGCTGAAGATTTAGGCAAAAAGATTGTTTTTTCTGGCGTTTGGCAGAAGGCTGGTTTTTTTGATTCTCCTTTGTCAATTGAATCAAAAACTGCTGTTCAAGCAGGGGATAATGTGGATGTGCCGGCTAAAATAACTGGTCTTTTGCAAAATTCTATGACTGTTTATTTGCAGGGCGTTGATATGGCAGATTGGACATTAACAGAATGTAAATTGAAAAAAATTATAAATTTCCAAGAAACCGTTTTGCAAGATTGTTTAAATTCTAGCAAAAGAAATTATCAAATAGCGCAAACCGATATAGGTGCTGTTTTACGATTATCTACTCATTATACAAGACCTGGCTATAAGGATAGTATAGGAGATTTCACAAGCGGTGTTGTTCAACCAGGTGATTATCCTTATTCTACAGAGCTGAATATTGTTAGTGATATCTCGGGTGGGCAAACTGAAGTTAGAGTGGGACGACAAGTTATTGTTTTAGGTTTGCCAGATCAAACAACTGGCTGGAATAGCGATATTCATTGGCAATTATGTTCAAACAATTGCACAAATTCGCAAGGCCAATGGCAAGATACTGCTGAAACTAGTGAAATTTATGAACCACAAGTTCAAGATTTGGGCAAATATCTGCGAGTTGTTTCTCATGTCACAAAAGAAGGCTTTATTCCGCAAGATCTTTATTCGGAGGCAGAACTTATTTTGGAGTCAGCTGACCCAATTTTTTCACCAGTTATAACAGGTAATTTAAATGTTGGACAGATTTTGACAGTTGTTAATATTCCTTCTTCAAATGACCCTGAATGGACTAATATAGAATATAAATGGTTCACTAAATTAGAGTCTGAGCCAGATTCTTCTAAAGTCCAATTAGATAATAAATCGCGTCAATTATCAATTGCTCCTAATTTAGCGAATAAGAAAATTCAGGTGCAAGTTAAGGCTATAAATTCTCAAACTGGTGAAAAAATTGTTAATTCTTCTTGGACAGATCTTATTAATCCTGGTTTGCCAATAAATTTCCAGCCAAATATAATTGGCAACACTAATGTTGGTGAAGAATTAATTGTGACGGGTATGCCAGCACCAGAAACAGGTTGGTCTGATGTTGAATATCAATGGTATAGGGTTGATAAAGATAATTTAGATAGTATGGTGGAAATTTTGGGGGCCAAGCAGCCTAATTATAGAATTTCATCTGAGGATTTTGGATATAGACTTTTAGTTAAAGTTAAATTAATTAATAGTAGCGGAGCTTATTGGCCTTCAGAGAATAAAGCTTTTGCTGGGCAAGATGATTTAAATCCATCAGGTAAAGTGGTTGATAAAGGTTCAGCAATTGTTTTCAAGCCTGTTTTGCAAGGCAATTTAACAATGGGGTCGCTTTTGAATATTGTGGATTTGCCAGATTCGTCTGTTTTTGATATGAATTTTATCTGGCTTAGATGTTCTCAGAATTGTCAAATTGAAAGCAATTGGAGTGTAATACCTGGCGAGAATAGCCAAATATATCGCACCGTTAAAGACGATGTTGATAAATACGTAAAAGCCAAAGTTGTTGCTACTCATAAAATTGATTTTCAAGCTTATAATGAGTCGATTGGTTTGAGCGATGCTTTGCAAATTGCTAAAGGGAAAGCCCCTTCTTTTAGCCCTGTTTTAAAGAGCGATTTTAAAGTTGGAGATATTGTTTCAGTAATTGGTTTGCCCGATTCTAATTGGAAAACAACTTCTTGCATTTGGCATTTTTTCCAATCGGATGGAAAATCGTCTAAAACTGTTGAGGGTGAAATTACTAGCACAGGATGTAAGCCTTATATATTAACAGGAGATGATTTAGGTTTAGAAATTCAACTAGAAGCGGCAATTGAACATAATGGCGATGTACAATTTTATGAAACAGGTAAAGGGCTTAGCCAAATTAGCGCAGCAATTTCACAAGGAGTTTTGCCAGATTATTCACCTGTTTTGTCGGGTGTGGCAGAAGTCGATAAAAAATTAACAATTGTTGGGCTGCCTTATAATTTGTCTAATGTTCAATTTAGTTATAAATGGCAGAAAAAAACGGCCCCTAATTCGCCAGGTATTGATTTAGATGTGCCGGAGAATAATTATATAGATTTGACTGCTGATTTGTTAGATTTCTATATTTCAGTTGATATAACAGTTAATATTTTAGGTTATGAACCATATTCTGTTTCGGTTATAAGTTTTAGTAAAATTGGCAAAGGAGATGCAATTGTTTTTATTCCTAGAATAATTGGTGTTGCTAAAGTTGGTGAAATTTTGCAAGTTGGAGATTTGCCAGATTCATCATTAGGCTGGAAAACTTCTTTTTCTTGGTTACGGGATGATGGTAAAGTTGTTGGAACTGATAAAATATATAAAGTTGGTCCAGAAGATTTAGATAAATCTTTATCTGTAATTGTACGAGCCGTTAAGTCAGGCTATAATGATGCAGTTTGCAAATCCATTTTAACACAAAAAGTTTTACCAGGTGAATCAATTATTTTTGAACCACAAATTTCTGGAATGGATAGTCAAAATAAAATTATTGTGGGAGGAATTTTGCAGGCTAAAAATTTGCCGGATGAATCGACTTCATGGAAAGTTGATTATGCTTGGTATATCAAAAATGGAGATGTTTATACAAAAATAGATAATTCAGATAATTCAGATTATATGCCTAGCGCCAATGATGTTGGTAAACAAATATATTTAGGTGCTTTGGCTAAACGTATCGGTTTTGAAGATTTTAGTGCTTATTCTAATGTTGGTGTTGAAGTTGTAAATAGTGTTTTTCCGACATATAAATTAAGTTTTAACCAAAAACCACAAGTTGAAAGCGAATTAGAAGTGGGCGTTAACCCTCAGCTGCCCACTGATCTTTTGTTAAGTGCAACATATAAATGGTATTTGGCCAGTTCTTTGGAAAGTGAAGGTCAGCTTATTCCGAATGCTGAAAACAAACAATATATGGTTCCTTATAGCGATGCTGAAAAATATATTTATGCTACTTTGACATTATCTAAGCCAGGTTTTGAAACAATTACTATTTCAACCAATAGAGAATATATTTCTAATCCGATTGATCCATCTTTTGCTCCGCAATTTACTTCTAGCACCGCTGTTTTAGGTCAAACAATTGCTTTGGACGAAAATACGCTTTTACCTGATCCATTTATTTTTTCGTCTGCTAGATTATATATTCAAAAAGGTAGTATGCCAGATTTTGATAAGGATGAATTAATTGAAACTACTGCTAATAAAACTTTTTCTTTGGGGAATCCAGAATTTGTTGGTCATAAAATTTATGCACTTGTGACAATGGCTGATCCAGGCACTAATTCAGTTAGGGCTATAACAAATTCGGTTGGCCCAATTACTCTTGGGGAAATAGATAATTTCACGCCTGTTATAAATGATGGCACAGCAGAGGTTGATACTCCAAGAGTTGATGATGTTTTATCTGCTGGTGCTTTGCCAAGTAAAGATCCTAGCGAGCCGACTTGGGTGCCGGATTTTTCTTATAAATATAATTGGAAGGTTGGAGGAGTTTCTAAATCTCAAAGTGCCAATTATAAAGTACAGGGCGCTGATATAGGTAAACAGATATCTCTTGAAGTTGAAGTGTCGCGTGATGGGTATAATAATAAAATCGGCATAAGCGTTTTAACTAAATCGGTGGATAAAGGAAAAGCTGAAGTTTTTGCTCCAAAGCTTGTAGGGACTTTTATGGTTGATGAAGGCATAATAACTGTGGAAGGGCTTTTAGATGGTTATGCTAAATCATTTAGCCTTGAAGTTTGTTCAGATCCTTCTGATTCTGCTAGTTGCCAAACAGCTTCTACTCAGCCAGAGTTTTTGAATAATAATTTTGTGGCATATCCAGAAATTTCTCAATTAAATATTCGTTTAAAAGTAGTTTTGTCAAAGGAATATTATGAAGATTCAATAGCCTGGACGCCAATTTCTGAAAAAATTGCTAAATCGGATCTTTTGAAAAAATACAAGCCTATTATAAGCGGGAATATGAGAGCCGGCAATACGGTTGGTGTTTACAATATTATTGATGAATTAGACCCTGACACTCAACAAAAAGTTATATATAATTATTCTTATCAATGGCAAATAGGTGATGATAATTTGAAATTTACTAATATTGAAGGAGCTATAGCAAATACTTATAGGCTGAAAGTGTCTGATTTTGGTGATAAAGATGTTCCTTCAAAATATGTTAGAGTTCAGGTGACTGTTTCTAGAGAAGGTTTTGACCAAGTTATTAAATCATCCGATCCTGAAAAGGTTGAAAAAGGTGATATTCCGGAAGATCTAAATACAATTTTATATTGCGGTAATAATTTACAGGGTCAAGCAAATTTGGTATATCAAGTTGGTGTGGTATTATCAGTTTGCGGGCTGCCAGAGAACTATGATGATTCCCAATTTTTAGCTTCTTATAAATGGTTTACAGCCCTAAATTCGTCCGGGCTTGATAAAGTTCAAGTGTCGAGCGATTCACAATGGACTCCTGAATCGCAAGATTTAGGAAAGTATATTTTCACTGAAATAACTTTGCGAGCTAAAGGTTATTTGGATGAAGTTGTTTTTATAAATTCAGGTGATAAAAAAATTGATTTAGGGGAAGCTTTGGATTTGACAAATTTGACTTTGAGCAATAATTTTCCTAAAGTAAATGATACTATCAGAATTGTTGCCACCCCGCAAGATAAATGGAAGTATTCTTATAAAATAAGCCTTATTTCAGGGTTAGATGAAGAAAAGTATTTATCTTGTGGTGCTCAAGGAGAGCCTGTTTGCAAAGATTCTTTTATTGTTAAGCCGCAAGCCTATAATAAAGTGATTAAATTGGAATTTTCGGCTTTTAGAGACGGCTTTCATCAAGCAGTCAAAACGCTTCAGACGCAAGCTGTTGCTTTGGGAGATGCTGTGCAGTTTAAGCCTTTTATTAAGCCTTTAATTAACCCCGAATTGATAAATAAGAAGTTTTCTTCTAATGCAAATTTAGCTAATATAGATATAGCAAGTTTAATAAAGGTTGGTGTTCCTCTGGAAATACAAGGTGTTCCAGAAAGCGGCAATCCATCTTTGCCGTTTGATAATTTTCAGGTTGAATATGAGTTTTTAGACGCCAACGGACAAAATCTTTCCAAAAAGTCCGTTTTTACTCCAAGCGGAGACCTCGCCGATCAAAATATTAGCTGTAAAGTGAAGATTTTGTCCGTTGGTTTTGCTGATTCTCAAAGTTCTTGTGATAGTGTGAAAGTAAATTTTGGGGATTCTGTTGATTTGGATAGTGCTTATATTAGTGGTGACTTTTCATCAGGTCATTTCATAAGTCTGGAAGGCTTGCCAGAGATATCTCAGGGCTGGAATTTGTCTTTGATAATTTGGGCTGCTTGTGATAATTTATCTGACGATTTTACTAAATGCAAACCTTTGTCAACAGTTTCAAAGGAAGACTTAGATTCAGATTACACAAAAGATCCTCCAAGTTATGAATTAACTGATTCGAGAATAGGTAAATATATTAAAGTTTACGTGGAATTTAGTAAAACAGGTTTTGAGGACTCTAAGAGAGTAGTAAGCTCTTCTGAACCTGTGAAAATTGGCCAGGTGCCATATTTTGAACCTGAAATCGAAGGGGAAAATCGTGTTGGCGCCGTGTTGACCGCTTGGGGAGCTCCGGCAGAATCTTCTGGCTGGTTGGCGCAATATCAGTGGTTAGAAAACGATAAGATTATTAAAGATGCTAATAAAAATAGTTTTATACTTACAGCTAGCCAGTTAGGCAAGAACATTTCTGTTAAAATATCAATTTCTAATCCAAATCCGGCTTATAAAGATATGACCGCGGAAAAAACTTCTAAATCAAAAAATATTCTTTTAGGCAAGTCTTTAAAGTTCGGTCAAGAGAATTTTAGACCTGAAATAATTCATAATACTTATTTCTTTTTGCCTTATTATGCTTTACAAGGGGATGCAGATGCTTTGACAGGTTGGTGGCAGAATATTTCTTGGTTGCACAACGGACAAATAGTTCCTGGTCAGAACAAAGATTATTGGATAACTCAAGCTTCTCGCAACACTGTTTCAGCAATCCTAAAATTGTCTCGTCCTGGATATCAGCCGAGTGAAGTTTTTTTGCGTTGAAAATTAATTTTTTACATATATTACACAAATTTTATTGAAAAAAAGATATTAAAAAAGTACAATTAATATATGAAAAAGGTCACTATTTTTTTTGTTGCTTTGGCAATGACGTTGGCGGGTTTTGTATTTTTATCATTTTATAAATTACAAAATGCCCAAGCAGCAGGTATGGACTATTGGAATGCTGGTCAAATTATATCAGACAGTAATTTTTGGACAAGTGGCAAAATGTCAAAAGACGATATACAAACTTTTCTAAAATCAAAAGCGCCCGATTGTAGCTCATCAGGAGATAATAAATGTTTAAAAGATTATAAAGAAAATACTAATACTCGAGAAGCCGATACTTATTGTTCTGGGCGATATGCTGGCGCTAGCGGGGAATCATCTGCCACAATTATTTCTAAGGTTTCTGCAGCTTGCAAGATTAGCGAAAAAGTCCTTTTAGTTATGCTTCAAAAAGAACAGGGGCTGGTGACAGCTTTATGGTCTTATTATGTAGACCCTAACGGCCAACACAAAAATGATGATTCTCATTTTAAATCTGCTATGGGTATGGGCTGCCCTGACACAGCAGCTTGCGATTCCAAATATTATGGATTTTTTAATCAAGTTTATAGTGCAGCCAGGCAGTTAAATGTTTATAAAATTACTGAAAGTTATAATTATAAGCCAGGTCGGGAAAATTTTGTTAGGTATTCCCCAACTTTAGTTTGCGGCGGCACAGACCTTTATATTGCAAATTGGGCGACTGCTGCTTTATATACTTATACGCCTTATCAACCTAATGCAGCTGCTTTAGCTAACCCTTATGGCACAGGGGATTCTTGTTCAGCTTACGGCAATAGAAATTTTTTTAGAACATATAGTGATTGGTTTGGCAGACCAAATTCATATTATGCTTATGGCGCTATAGGTGTTAAATATGGAGAATTGGGAGGAGCGTCAGGCCGTATGGGCTCTATAACAAGTTATGAAATGCCTGATAATAAAGGGTCAGCCCAAACTTTTCAAGGAGGTAATATTTATTGGCTAAAATCTAATGGCGGAACATTTTCTGTTTGGGGCGCTATAAAAAATAGATATTCTAATGCAATGTGGGGCCGATCATCATATTTAGGTTATCCAACATCTAATGAGTTGCCTCGTTCAAAAGGGGTTGCCCAAACTTTTCAAGGGGGGACTATTTATTGGGTGTCTAAAACTAATAAGACTTATATAGTTAAAGGCGCTATAAAAAATAAATATTCTTCCGTTAATGGGACAAATGGATTTTTATCATTTCCAAAATCTGATGAGCTATTAGACTCTCGAGGAGTGGGTCAAATTTATGATAATGGAAAAATCTTTTGGACGAGCTCAAAAGGCGCTTATATTGTGTATGGCGCAATTGGCGATCTATATAATTCATTGGGGTCGCGGGCAGGCAGATTAGGTTATCCTGTGAGTGATGAGAAAAAAACTTCTGACGGAAAAACTTATCAGGATTTTGAAAATGGACAGATTTATTGGACAAAATCTAAGGGTGCTTGGGTTTTGTTTAAATAATGTCTGTTAGTTTTAAAAATATTCAAAAAACATACCTCAATAATTCAAAGCCTGTTATTTGTAATTTAAATTTGAAAATAAAAGAGGGCGAATTTTTAGCTTTAACAGGACCTTCTGGTTCGGGAAAGACCACTGTTTTAAGGATGTTGGCAGGGCTCGAAAAACCCACTTCGGGCGAAATTTTCATGGATAAAAAAAATATAATGAATATTCCATCTAAAGACAGATTTATTTCAATGGTTTTTCAGCAAACTAATCTGTATCCTTATATGTCAGCTGCAAAAAACATTTCTTTTGTTTTAAAATCTTCTGGTTTAGCAAAATCTAAAATAGAGCTATTAGTTAAAGATATTATGCGAGATTTAGAATTGACTCAATTTTCAAGTTATATGCCTTCAATGCTTTCGGGTGGGCAAAAACGTCGTGTTGCTATAGCTCGAGCTATGGTTAGAGTGATGGCAAAAAAAGCTAGAATTTTTTTGTTAGATGAACCGCTAGTGAATCTTGAAAGCAGACTTAAAACAAAAATCAGTTTACAAATTTCAGCTTTGCAAAAGGAATTTAAAATTACAACCATTTATGTGACACATGACGAGACAGAAGCTTTGGATATTGCAGATAAAATTGTTGTTTTGGACAAAGGTATTTTGCAAAGATAAAGTCTTGCTTTAAATTTTTTCTTTATTAAATAAGTTATACTTATATTATGTCAAAAACCGATAAAAGAAGGTCCCCGTTAGTTCAATTGGCTCAAAAATATAATATAGGAACTTTTTTTATTGGCCCTAAAAACAAATATATTGAGATTTCTGAAAATAATTTGCAGCTTATTTTAAAGTCTTTTGGGGTTGATACATCAAGTGCAGAATCTATTGAAGAAGCACTGGCTGATGTAAATTTAAAAAATTGGCGCCGGCCATTAGTCTCGACTATTCATAAAGTTCAAAATAAAGCAGTTCAATTTGATTTTTATATTCCTAAAGGAAATATTGCTATTGTGATATTGGAATTAGAATCTGGCAAAAAACAGGAACTTTATAGAATTGATTCAGGCAAATATGATGACACGAAAATTGTTGACGGCAAACAGATATGTCATATTGTCAAAAAATTTGCTGAAAATATTGAAATGGGTTACCATAAAATAGTTGTTGAAATAAATGGGCAAAAAACAACTTCGCATTTTATTATAACGCCCTCGACGATTGATTTGCCACAATTTATTCAAGAGCATAAGCGTTGGGGTTTTATGAGTCAATTTTATTCTGTTAGGTCATCCAAGTCATGGGGCGTGGGCGATTTTGAGGATTTGGCAATTTCGTGCGAAAAGGCTGCCCAAAACAAGGCCGATTTTATGTTAATTAACCCTACTCATGGAAGCGAACCTGTTGGTCATATAACGCCTTCGCCTTATTTGCCGACTTCTAGACAGTTTTTAAATAATATATATATAAGACCTGAAGCAATTCCAGAATACGCTAATTTATCTGACGAAGATATAAAGGTAATTGATCAGTTATTTTCTGATGTGAAAGATTTGAATTATGATGCAAATTATATAGACAGAGATAAATCATGGCAGGCTAAAATTCAGGCTTTAAAAATGATTTACAATTCAGGCTTAACAGATAGTCGGCAAAAAGCCTATGAAAAATATAAAGACGAAGAAGGCAGTCATTTAGAAGGTTTTGCTATATGGTCTATGCTTTATGAAAAATGGGGTGTGCCGGCAGAAGATGAAACCGCTTGGACAAAAAAATATGCAATAGGTGATGAAGAAGTTCAAAGTTTGGCAAAAGAATATAGACAAGATATTGAATTTTATAAGTGGCTGCAATGGGTGGCAGAGGAGCAGCTTTTTTCAGCTCAAAAAAGAGCAAAAAACGCTGGTATGAAATTGGGAATTATTGCAGATTTAGCAGTGGGAGTTCATCCTTTAGGGGCAGACGTTTTTGCCCATCCAGAAAATTTTATTTATTCAGCCACAGTTGGTGCTCCGCCTGATTTATTTAATCAAAAGGGGCAAAATTGGAGTCAACCACCGCTTTCTCCTTTTGCGCTTGAAGAAAAAGGTTATGAACCTTTTAGAAATTTAGTTCGCCGGATTTTGAAAAATGTTGGGGCTGTTAGAATTGACCATATTTTAGGAATGTTTAGACTTTGGTATATTCCAGAAAAACATTCTGCCACGGACGGAGCTTATGTTTATTATAATCATAATATTATGATAGGAATTTTATGTTTAGAAGCAGCTAGAAATAAAGCGGTTATTATAGGTGAAGATATGGGAATGATAACGTCTATGGTGAAAAAATATTTGAAAAATCATGGACTTTTAGGAACAACTATTATATGGGAAGAAAGAAAACACCACAAATTTAAAAAGCCTAAAAAATATCGTAAACTGGCTTTGTCGGCTGTGACAAATCATGATTTTCCGCCCACTGCTGGTTATCTAGAATATGAGCATGCTAAACTCAGAAATAAATTGGGCTTATTAACAGAACCATATAACGACTTTTTGGAAGGCGTTAAAAAAGATGTTAAAAATATGCTAAAACTTGCTAGAAAAGGCGGGTTTTTGTTATCAAAAAATCCTAATACTGAGGAAATAGTTTTAGCGCTATATAAAATGCTCGCTTCTAGTCCATCTTATTTAATATGTTTGGCAATGGTTGACGCTGTAGGAGAAAAAAGGGTGCAAAACCAGCCAGGAACCAATAACGAGTATCCTAATTGGAGAATTCCCTTAGCTGATTCAGACGGTAAAATAGTTTTGTTAGATGATTTATTTGAAAATCATCGTTATAAAAAATTAGTTGATGTTATAAATAAAGAACTTTATTAGAGTTAATTTCCTATGACATTTAATTGACTTTTTTAAAAAACATTCATCTTTTTATTTGTTAGAATGGATATATGGCTTATCCTTTAAATAATCCAGGTGAAATTCTTAATTCGTCGCCTGATTTTCCGCAGATGGAGTTAAAGGTTTTGGATTATTGGAAAGAAAATAATATTTTTCAAAAATCTATTTTAGAAAGAGATGGTTCAGAAGAATTTGTTTTTTATGATGGCCCGCCTTTTGCTAACGGATTGCCTCATTATGGCCATCTTTTAACAGGTTATGTGAAAGATGTGATTCCGCGCTTTCAAACTATGAAGGGCAAGAAAACAGAAAGACGTTTTGGCTGGGATACTCATGGTTTGCCGGCAGAATTAGAAGCTATGAGAGAATTGGGCATCACCAGCAAAGACGAAATTGAAAAAATGGGAATAGCTAAATTTAATTCGGCTTGTCAAAAGTCTGTCTTAAAATACACTGATGAATGGAAAGACTATGTTAACCGACAAGGCAGATGGGTAGATTTTGATAATCAGTATAAAACGCTTGATTTAACATATATGGAATCAGTTATTTGGGCTTTTAAAGAACTTTATAAAAAAGGTTTAGCTTATGAAGGTTTTAGAGTTTTGCCTTATTGCTGGCAGGATGAAACTCCTCTTTCAAATCATGAATTAAGAATGGATGATGAAATATATCAGAATAGACAAGACAATACTGTGACTGTGGCTGCTAAATTAACGAATTCTGATATTTATATATTGGTTTGGACAACGACTCCATGGACTTTGCCGACTAATTTTGCAGTGGCTGTGGGCAAGGATATAGACTATGTTTTAGTGGAGGCTGAAAGTGAGAAATTTAGAGGCAAGAAATTTATTTTAGGAAAAGATGTTTTGCCTAGTTTTGCCAAAGAATTGTGCGGAAAGGATAATAAATCAAAGGAAAATTCTTCACCAAAAAATAAATTGCCGAATTTTAAAATTTTGAAAAATTATAAAGGCAAAGATCTTTTAGGCGAAAAATATTATCCAATTTTTGATTATTTTGCTGATCCTAAAAGTGAAAATTATCCAGGCGAAAATGCTTGGAAAATTGTTGAAGGAGATTTTGTAACCACCACTGAGGGAACAGGACTGGTTCACCTGGCGCCTTATGGTGAGGACGATATGATTGTTTTAAATCGAGAAAAAATTATTCCGCAATTGTCAATTGACGAAAAGGCTATATTCACCAGCGTGGTTTCAGATTATAAAGGCCTGCATGTTTTTGAAGCGAATAAGCAAATTGTTAAAGATTTAAAAAACGCTGTTGGCCCGCATTCTAAACAAAATGTTAAACCTATTTTAATTAGAGAACAATCTATGATGCATTCATATCCTCATTGTTGGCGGTGCCGACAGCCGTTAATATATAAACCAGTTTCTTCCTGGTTTGTTAAAGTGACAGCTATTAAAGATAAGTTGTTGAAATTAAATGAAACTATAAATTGGCTGCCAGAAAATGTTAAAGATGGTCAATTTGGCAAATGGCTAGAAAATGCTCGCGATTGGTCTATTTCAAGAAATAGATATTGGGGTTCACCAATTCCTGTTTGGGTGAGCGATAATCCAGATTATCCTAGAGTGGATGTTTACGGTTCTTTGTCAGAGCTAGAAAAAGATTTTGGCGTGAAAGTTGATAATTTACACAGACCTTTTATAGACAGTTTAGTGCGTCCAAACCCTGATGATCCAACAGGGAATTCAAAAATGAAAAGGATTGAAGACGTTTTTGACTGTTGGTTTGAATCAGGCGCTATGCCTTTTGCTTCGGTTCATTATCCTTTTGAAAATGTAAAATGGTTTGAAAATCATTACCCAGCTGATTTTATTGTAGAATATATTGGTCAAACTCGCGGATGGTTTTATACTATGCATATTTTAGCAGGGGCATTATTTAACTGTTCGGCATTTAAAAATTGCATTTGTCATGGAGTCGTTTTAGGGTCTGACGGCCAGAAAATGTCTAAATCTCTGCGGAATTATCCAGACGTAAATTTGGTTTTTTCAAAAAATGGCACAGATGCTATGCGCTGGTTTTTATTATCATCTTCAATTCTAAAAGGCGGAAATTTATCTGTTACCGAACAGCTTATTTTTGACGCTGCCCGAACGGTTATGCTGCCTTTTTGGAATTCATATTATTTTTTTGTGCTTTATGCCAATGCTTCTAATTCTAAAAAAGGTTATTTGGCAAAAAAAATAGATGCAGAAGAGTATCAAAAATTGAATTTTATGGATAAATATATTTTGCTGAAAACTGATGAACTTATTCTTTCTATTGACAAACTATTGTCCGATTTTGATATTGCTAGTGCGACCTCTGAGATTAGAGATTTTTTTGATATTTTAACTAATTGGTATATTAGAACATCCAGAGATAGATTTTGGAATGAGGAAAAAGAAGCTTTTGACACTCTTTGGACAGTTTTAGAAAGATTTGCTAGAGCAATTTGCCCGCTTTTGCCTTTTGAATCAGAGATAATTTGGCAAGGTTTAACTGGCGGTGAATCGGTTCATTTGTCAAAATATCCGGCAAGATTAATATCAGAAAAGCAGATTCTGCAAAATCAATCAGATGAATTGACTGATAAAAACTTGGTAGCCACAGTTGACAAAGTTAGATCTATTTTAAATGTTGGGCATTCTTTGCGCAAAAAAAATAATGTTAGAGTGAGGCAGCCTTTAAAAGAGTTAATTATTGTGACTGATGATATGTCAAAAATTAAAAGTTTTGCGGATCTTTTAGCTGATGAATTAAATATTAAAAAGTTAGTTTTTTACGCATTGCGTGATGTGTCTAAAAAAGATTTTGGCATTGCTGATAAATTATCAATTAACGCCAGGGTTTTGGGGCCTAGAATTGGTCAAATGGTTCAAGCAGTTATTAAATCTGCTAAACAGGGTGATTATATTTTTGAAAATGGCCAGATTAGCGTGAAAATTGATAATGGAGAGATAATAGAATTGCAAGAGGGTGAATATAGTTTAGAGTCTGTTATTGAAACTGGTGAAAAACTTTCGAAAAAAGACGCTAGTATGTTGGATTTTGGCGGTTGGGTTATTTTAAATTTAGAAACCGATGATTTAATTTTAGCTGAAGGCTATGCTCGTGATTTAATACGCGATATACAAGATACTAGAAAAAAACAGAATTTGGATGTCACAGATCGCATAAAGTTGGATTTAGTTTTGGATAAAAAGGATTTTCAATTTGCCGAATTTGATAATTTGCTGAAATTTCAAAATTTAATTGCCAAAGAAACCTTAGCTGAAAAAATTAGCATAATTGAAGCTGGTCAGAAAGAGATAAAACTTGCAAAAATTTGAAAAACTTCCGGAAGTTGCTCTTCATTTAGGTGAGGTTTTTAGCAAACAAGGTTATGAAATAGCCCTAGTGGGAGGGTCAGTGAGGGATTTTTTTCTGAAAAAATCTGAGACAGAGTCTTTTGCAAAATTGGAGCCTGATGGCTTTCCAGCTAATAATAATGATAAAAAAGCTTCTGATTATGATTTCACAACATCTGCTAAACCTGATGAAATTTTAGCGGTCGTGAAGCCGTTAGCTAAAGATTTGTGGACCGTTGGCAAAAAATTTGGCACTATTGGAGGAACAATTTTTAATGAAAAAAATGAAATTGTAAAATTTGAAATCACAACATATCGGGCTGATAAATATTTTGATAATTCTCGGAAGCCGCAAGTCAAATTTGGTAAGACTTTGTTAGATGATTTATGCCGTAGAGACTTTACTATAAATTCTATGGCTGTGAAATTGCCCGATTTAGAATTAATTGACGAATTTGGCGGAATAAATGATTTAGCGGCCAAGAAACTTAAAACGCCAATAGAGCCTGAAAAATCTTTTTCTGACGACCCTTTAAGAATTATGAGGCTTTTTCGTTTTATGGCTCAATTAGATTTTTTGCCAGATGCAAAAACTCTTGAGGCTGCTAGCAATATGGCAGATAGATTAAATATAGTTTCTCGGGAAAGAATTTCTGAGGAGTTCGCAAAACTGATTATGACCAATGATCCTGTTTTAGCTTTAGATTGTATGACTAAAACAGGTGTTATGGATTTGATAATTCCGGAATTGCCTAAACTGAAATTAGAAATAGACGAACGAGGTCAACATAAGGACAATTATTGGCATTCTTTAAAAGTTTTGCAAAATGGCATAGTTTTAGCCCAAAAAGGAGATTTTTCGGATAATTTGACTATTCGTTTAGCGCTGCTTTTGCATGATATAGGAAAGCCAGCAACTAGAAAATTTGATAATTTTGGAAAAGTTTCTTTTTATGGACATGATATTGTTGGTTCGCGTTTAGCTTATAAAAGACTTATGAATTTGAGATTTCCTAAAACGGTTTGTCAAGATGTGGCTAAACTCATTAAATTACATATGCGATTTTATGGTTATGCAGATAGCCAATGGTCAGATTCGGCAGCTAGAAGATATGCTCATGATGCAGGCGATCTTTTAGATTTATTGCATATTTTAGCGCGATCAGACTGCACCAC
>JAITRN010000031.1 GCA_031288355.1 Candidatus Opitulatrix roisinitermitis
ATTGATTTTTTGCTTCAGTTGCAGAATTTTAGTTTTGTTGGTAATAATTTTTAAAACAGCTCGCTCCTGAAAAAAGTAATTAAATTGTTTTCAGCGGATGACGTTTTTGTAATTGAATTTAAAAAAAAAGAACATACAACCTCAGGCGCGAACATACACGCTGTGCTGAAAAAATGCTTGTTCAATATAAACTACGCGCATTTTTTCAGACTACTCAAAAAATATTTTTTCCTGGCATTGAAAATACTGGTTTTGTTGGTAATAATTTGTTGGGGCAGTTCGCTTTGGAAAAAAGTGGTTAAATTGTTTTTAGTTAATTATCTTTTATAGATTGAATTTACAATACAGGGATTGTATGGAGTGAATTTATAATACAGGGATTGAGATTTAGGGTTTTCTGATATCATATAATTATGTTTTTAGAAATAATTACTATTGTAACTATGCTTGGAGCGGTGATTGTTTCATGTGTTATAGCTTTTGTGTGTTATAAAATTGCTAAAGCACTTTTGCGCTCGCCAGAAGATAATTTAAAAGAATATAAACCAGTTGGTCTATTTAAACGAACTAAAAACTCTAATTTAAAATAGATGTTTGTAATCCCGGAGGATTTGCCTGCTAGACTTTACCCTTTGGCTTGGTTAGTTGGCTCTTGGCAGGGTGAAGGAATTTTTGCCCAAGGCGAAAATAAACATAAACAATTTATTATCACAACAGATTTCATAGCTTCTTCTAATGATGTAAAATATCAGGCGGAAATTATTTATAATGAAAAAGTTTGGTTATCTGAGTCAGGTACATTAAAGATAGGAGATGTGCGAAATTGCGATAAATCTATTTTTGAAAATAAAACGAGTTCTAAGAATAAAATAGATTCTAAAAACAGAATAATTCCCTTAAATAAAGAGGTTTCTAAAACACCTTTGACGCATTCTCTAACTTTTAGTTTAAAAAATTCTCGAGAATTTTCTACTGAATATTCTGGCTGGGTCAGCAACGGCAGAATTGAATTTAATTCTTCAAAAATTAGGAATTTGTTGTCAAGAGAAAAAGAAATATCAAAACAGCCTATTTTGTCTAAAAGAATGTATGGTTATGTTAAAGGAGATTTATATTATGCTTGGGATTTAGCTGAAAATTTGTCTAATGATAAATCCGCTAAATTAGACAGTTATATTAGCGCAATTTTAAAAAGGCGAGATTAAAAAACAAATAATTTCTTTTAAATACATTATACTTATGTTGTGGTCAATTTTATAGAATAAGTGGGAACAATAATTAGAGAATAAATTTTTCTTGCGGACAAAAGGATAAAAATGATAGAAAAAATAGAAAAATATGTGTATAAATTTTCTGAAGGCAATGTAAATATGCGTAATTTGCTTGGCGGAAAAGGCGCTAATTTGGCAGAAATGACTGTTTTGGAATTGCCTGTGCCTCAAGGCTTCACTGTGACAACAGAAGCTTGTACACAGTATTATGATGATGAAAGAACAATTTCCGAAAAAATAAAAGCTGAAATTTTTGCGAATTTAAAAGATTTAGAAAAGCTTACTGGCAAAAAATTGGGTTCAAAGGATAATCCTTTGTTGGTTTCTGTTAGAAGCGGAGCTAGGGCGTCTATGCCTGGAATGATGGATACTATTTTGAATTTAGGGCTGAATGATGAAGTTGTGAAATCTTTTGCTAAATTGACTAATAATCCACGTTTTGCTTATGATTCATATAGACGCTTTATTCAAATGTTTTCTGACGTTGTTGTTGAATTGGATAAAGCAGAATTTGAAAAAATAATAGACGATATGAAAAAATCTCGGAAAATTAATTTAGATACTGAATTTACAGCTGACGATTTGCAAGAGATGATTAAAAAGTTTAAAGAATTTTTTAAAAAAGAAAAAGGTTATGATTTTCCACAGGAGCCAAGAGATCAGTTAATTGAATCTATTGAGGCAGTTTTTCGATCTTGGGACAATCCGCGGGCTAATGTATATCGTAAAATGAATGAAATACCTTATTCTTGGGGCACAGCTGTTAATATCCAAGAAATGGTTTTTGGAAATATGGGTGACGATTCAGGAACTGGTGTGGCTTTCACAAGAAGTCCTTCAACAGGTGAAAATAAACTCTTTGGAGAATTTTTAATAAATGCTCAAGGAGAGGATGTTGTTGCTGGAATCAGAACCCCTATGCATATAGATAAATTGTCGGAAATTATGCCAGAGGTCTATAAACAATTTGTTGAAATTGCTAGCCGTTTAGAAAAGCATTATCATGATATGCAAGATATGGAATTTACTATTGAAAAAGGTAAACTTTTTATGCTGCAGACACGCAACGGCAAAAGGACTGCTAATGCGGCTTTGCGAATTGCTGTGGAAATGGTCAGGGAAAATATGATTACGCAAAAACAAGCTTTGCTTTCTATAGACCCTAAACAACTAGATTCGCTTTTGCATCCTAGGTTTGATGATTCTAAAATTGTTAATATTAAGCCACTAGGAACAGGGCTTCCAGCTTCGCCAGGAGCTGCAACAGGGCAAGTAGTTTTCACCGCTGAGGAAGCTGTCAAACAGCATGAGGCTGGCAAAAAAGTCATTTTAGTCCGTTTAGAAACATCGCCAGAAGATATAGAAGGTATGAATGCTGCTGAAGGTATTTTGACTGTTCGCGGCGGCATGACTTCTCATGCTGCTGTTGTGGCGCGTGGTATGGGTGTATGTTGTGTGGCTGGTGCTGGCGATATAGTGATGGGTGAATCAGGGTCTTTTGAGCTAGGCGGAGTGACCATTTTGGAGGGTGATTGGATTTCTTTAGATGGATCCACCGGCAATATTTATGAAGGCGAGCTGCCGACAGTTCAAGCTAGATTATCAGGAGATTTGGCGAAAGTTATGCGTTGGGCTGATAGTTATAGAGATTTAGAAGTTCGCGCTAATGCTGAAACGCCGCAAGATGCCCGCCAAGCCTTAGAATTCGGCGCTCAAGGCATTGGCCTTTGTCGAACAGAGCATATGTTTTTTGGGGCAGATCGTATAAAAATTATGCGAGAAATGATTGTAGCTTCATCTGCAGAGGAAAGAGAAAAAGCCTTGGAAAAACTTTTGCCTTTGCAAAGAGACGATTTTGAAAAACTCTTTTCAATTATGGAGGGCAAAAGTGTCACAATTCGTTTGCTTGATCCGCCTTTGCATGAATTTTTGCCTCATGATAGAGATAGTATTGAAGTTTTAGCTAAAGATTTAGGCAAAAAAATAGAATCTGTTGTGGCTAGAATAAATTCTTTAAAAGAAATTAATCCTATGATGGGATTTAGAGGCTGCAGATTGTCAGTTAAATATCCTGAAATAACGCGTATGCAGATTACTGCTATTATTGAAGCGGCTATTAATTTGCAGGAGAAAAATATATCTGTTGTTCCTGAAATTATGATACCTCTAGTTGGTTCAAAAAAAGAATTGGATTATGTTAAATCAATTGTTATTTCAACAGCTAATGATGTTATTATGAAAAGAAAAACTAAATTGAATTATTTAGTAGGTTCAATGATTGAGGTTCCAAAAGCCTGTATAATAGCTGATGAATTGGCTGAACAGGCGGAATTCTTTTCTTTTGGAACTAATGATTTAACACAGCTGGGTTTTGGCTTTTCTAGGGATGATGCAGCTGGGTTTTTAGAATCATATTATGATAAGAAAATTTTTGAGGCAGATCCTTTTGAAAAATTGGATCAAGAGGGAATTGGGCCGTTAGTTAAAATGGCTTCTGAAAAAGCTAGAGCCACTAAAAAGAATATTAAATTAGGTATTTGCGGAGAACACGGAGGAGATCCAACATCTATAGAATTCTTTCATTTAACAGGTTTAGATTATGTTTCTTGTTCGCCATATAGAGTCCCGGTCGCTCGGTTGGCGGCTGCGCAAAGCTCTTTGAGAACGCCAAGAAATATATTTGTTGACACTCTAATAGAGTCAGGTAATATTTAGAGTCAAACAATATTAAAATTGCATAATTAGTTTCTATGAAAAAGGTCGTTAGCATTGTATCAGTGTTAGCTGTGGCGTTAATAGTTTATTTTGCTCGGGACGAGTTAATCCAAGCTTTTTATCTTTTAGAAAAGCTTAATTTATGGTGGCTTATTTGGCTCTTGCCTTTGCAACTTCTAGTTTATTATTCTATGAGTGAGGCAGGAATAAGTTATTTGGAGCAAATTAATCAGATAAAAAATATTTCTTGGTGGACAAAAATAAAAATTGCTTTAGAGCTAAATTTTGTTAATCATATTTTGCCTTCAGGCGGAGCCTCTGGTGTGGGCTATGGATTATGGAGGTTAAAAACTGTTGGTGTGGAAAAAACTTATGCCACTTTAACACAAATAATTAGATTGATAGCAGGCTATATAGCTTATGTGCCTATTCTCATTATCTGTGTTTTATTATCAATTTTATCAGACAATAGTCATTATATTTTAGAGATTGCGGCAACAGGTATAGTTATTTTTTCGTTGGGTCTTGTTATCTGGTTAGGATATATTCTAACCAAAAAAAGTCGGTTGACTAAAATAACAGAGAATTTTGTTCGTTTTGTTAATTTATTGGTTAGAATTATATCTTGGGGAAAAGCAAAACAAGCAGTTCAAGAAGCAAAATTTAAAAAAACCATAATAAAGTTTTCTGATATATATAGTCAACTTTTTGTTAACAAAAAACTTCTCATAAAACCATTTATTTGGGGGATAGTTTGGATAACAGGAGACGCTTTGATGTTTGAAATTACTTTTTTGTCATTAGGGCAAGGAATAAATTTAACTACTATTTTTTTAGCGTATGGTTTTGCCGGAATTTCAGGTTTCATATTTATGACGCCCGGAGGCGCCGGCGCGTATGAAGCTGCTTTTATATTTATTCTTGTATGGTGTTCGGTATCTGGCCCATTAGCAGCTTCTGGAGTTATTTTAACCAGAACTATTTTGATGTTCTGTACATTAGTTTCAGGATCTTTTTTTTATTATAGAGCTTTACACAAAGTTTAATGTTTTTATAAAAGCTTAAATTTAATTGATAATCTAGATTTAGTTAATGTTATTAAAAATCTGCGAAATCTGTATTGTCTATATCAGGAGTTGATTTAGAAATTTGCATTAAAAATTCGGCATTAGTCTTTGTTTTGCGCAGTTTTCCAACTAGTAAACTAATAGCTTGTTCTTCTGGCATATTTCCAAAAAGTTTACGCAATTTGAAAATAATTTGTAGTTCTTGAGCATGTATTAGAACTTCTTCGCGGCGTGTACCAGAGGCGTTAATGTCTATTGCTGGGAATATTCTTTTATTAGCCAATTCACGAGAGAGCTTCAGTTCCATATTGCCTGTGCCTTTGAATTCTTCAAAAATAACTTCGTCCATTTTAGAACCTGTTTCAACAAGCGCTGTAGCAATAATTGTTAAAGATCCGCCCTCTTCAATATTTCTAGCAGCGCCAAAAAACTTCTTAGGAGGGTATAGAGCTGCTACATCTACTCCGCCTGATAAAATACGGCCAGATGGCGGAGCTGCCAAATTATAGGCTCTTCCTAAACGTGTTATGGAATCTAATAATATTACCACGTCTTTGCCCATTTCCACAAGTCTTTTAGCTCTTTCAACTGCTAGCTCAGCCACAATTGTGTGGTCGCTGGCTGGTCGGTCAAAAGTAGAGGAAATAACTTCGCCTTTAACATTTCTTTCCATATCTGTGACTTCTTCGGGGCGTTCATCCACTAATAGCACCATTAGATGAGTTTCAGGATTATTTGTGGCTATAGAATTGGCAATTTGCTGCAAAATTATGGTTTTTCCGGCTTTAGGAGGCGAAACTATTAACCCTCTTTGGCCTTTTCCTATTGGGGCGACTATATCTATAACTCTTTGGGTTAGTTTAGGATCTTCAGCTGGTTCTAAACGCAGTCTATCAACCGGATATAGGGGAGTTAATTTGTTAAAATTAGGCCGTTTTCCGGCTTCTTCAATAGACATTCCATTAATGCTAGCAACATCTGTTAGCGCCCGATATTTTTGTTTATTTTTGTTTTTAGGGAGTTTGGCAATGCCTTCAATATAGTCCCCTTGGCGCAAACAATTTCGCCTAATAGAGCCTAGTGATATATATATATCATCATTAGACGGTAAATAGCCGTTAATGCGTAAAAAAGCGTAGCCCTCTGTAATATCAACTAGACCGCAGACTTCATCGAATTCTTGCGTTATGTTTTGAATATTTGAATTATTTTTGCTTTTTTCATCATTTTTCTTGTTGCTATTTTTATTATTGATGTTTTTATTGTTGCTGTTAATATTTCTTTGGCGTTTTCTAATTCTTTGATTACCGTTTGTGTTGGTGTTTTGATGGTTATTTTTTTCAGCGTCTAAAATGGCGCTTACAAGCTCAGCTTTTTTTAGATCTTTAAAATCATTTATTTTAAAGTCTTCTGCTAAATTTTTTAATTCAGCAATTTTTAAAGTATTTAGTGTTTTTTTATCACTCATTTTTTCCTTTCATTATTTATAAAATTACTTTTTTTTTGTTTGAGGGATTTATTTATTATTAAATTTTTTAATTTGAATTAAATTTAGGAATTCTTATTTTAAAACGTTAAGTCCTGGTAAAGTTTTTCCTTCAAGAAATTCTAATGAAGCCCCTCCTCCTGTTGAAATATGAGAAAAATCATTTTCAGTAAAGCCAAATTTTCTAACAGCTGCTGCTGAATCTCCGCCTCCGACAATTGTGAAAGCCCCATTATTTTTCGCTTTAATTAATGCTTGAGCAATGGCTTTAGTCCCTGTGGAAAAAGCGTCAAATTCAAAAACTCCAGCCGGACCATTCCAAACAATTGTTTTGGCTAATTCAAGCGCTTTGGCGAAAGTTTCAATTGTTTTCGGTCCTATATCCAGGCCTTCCATATTATCAGGTATTTCGTTGCTAGGCACAATTTCCTTATTAGCATTTGGTGAAAATTCATCAGCAGCTACTGTGTCTTCAGGGATTATAAGATCAACTTTATTTTTTTTAGCTTGTTCTATATATTTTTTCACATTTTCAATTTGGTCAGGCTCTTGTAAGGATTTGCCGACTTTTCCGCCCAACGCTAAAGTGAAAGTGTATGACATGCCGCCGCAAATTAGTAATTTATTTGCTTTATTTAAAAGATTTGAAATAACCCCTAATTTGTCAGAAACTTTTGAACCCCCAAGAATCACAGCTAAAGGTCTTTTAGGGTTTTTAATTGCTTGGTTTAAAGCATTAACTTCTTTGCTAATTAGTTCGCCAGCTGCTGACGGAAGCAGTTTAGCTATATCATAAACAGAAGCTTGTTTTCTATGCACCACTCCAAAACCGTCCGACACAAAAACATCTCCTAATTTAGCATATTCTTTAGCTAGTTCGATTCTTTGCTCTTCAATATCAGAAGTTTCTCTGGCGTCAAAGCGGACATTTTCCAATAAAACAATTTCGCCATTTTGTAAATTGCCAACAGCTGATAACGCTTCTTGACCAATTGTTTTATGGCAGAACTTGATTTTAACATTAGGCAGAATTTTAGCCAAAATTTGGCTAAGTCTAGCGCTGACAGGCTCTAATGAAAATTTTAGATTTATCTCGCCTTTTGGTCTTCCTAAATGAGCTAGAATAATTATTTTGGCATCAGATTGGACTAATTTTTTTAAAGTTGGCAAAGCGGCTAAAATTCTGCCATTGTCAGTTATATTTTTTTTGTCATCTAAAGGAACATTAAAATCTAAACGAACTAAAACGCGTTTGCCTTTTAGGTCTTTGAGATCAGATATTGTTTTCAACTTTAGATTTTTTCTCCAACATATTGTGCTATTTCCACTAGTCGTGTTGAATAACCCCATTCGTTATCATACCATGCTAAAACCTTAACTTGACCATCTATTACTTTGGTTAATTTAGAATCAAATATGCTTGAATGTTCATCTTGTTGTATATCTGTGACAACTAAATCTTCTTCACTATATGATAGAACATGGGCTAAATCTTTGTCATTAGCAATGGCAGATTTAATAGCTTGATTGACTTCTTCAGCAGATGATATTTTTTTGCGAGGAATAAATGTTAAATCAACTAAAGAGCCAGTGGCCACAGGCACTCTAATAGCAAAACCTGTGAATCTTCCCTTTAGCTCAGGGATAACTAAGGCTACTGCTTGAGCAGCTCCGGTTTTAGTGGGAACCATATTTATGGCAGCAGCTCGGGCTCTTCTTAAATCAGAATGTGGTCCGTCTTGTAAATTTTGGTCTGCTGTGTAGGCATGAATAGTTGTCATAATTCCAGATTCTATACCAATAGTTTCTTCTAAAGCTTTTGCTAAAGGGGCTAAACAATTAGTTGTGCAAGAAGCATTAGAAATAATAGTGTGTTTGGCTGGATCGTATTCTTTATGATTTACGCCCATACAAAAAGTGCCGTCCACATTTCCTTTTGCCGGAGCAGAAATTATAACTTTTTTAGCGCCGCCTTTTAGGTGTGCTCTGGCAGCGTCGCCGTCAGTAAAATGCCCGGTTGATTCCACAACAATATCAGCTCCTGCATTGCCCCAAGGAATAAGATTAGGGTCTCTTTCTTCAAAAGTTTTTATTGCTTTGCCGTTCACATAAACATTTTCATTATCAAAAGTCACTTCGGCTTTTTTGCCGTTTATTTTTAAAGGTCCTAGAAGTGAATCATTTTTTAGCAAGGCTGCTAATGTTTTATTATCCGTTAAATCATTAACTGCCACAACCTCCACATCAGCTCCGCTTTCTAGGGCTGCTCTATAAAAATTGCGACCGATTCTTCCAAAACCGTTTATTCCTACTTTTACTGTCATAATATTTCCTTTTCTATTATTTTTTTTCTTAGGGTAATTATTAATTTATATTCAAATTTTATATTTATTTGCTTTTTTTGCCATATCTAGCTTCAAATTTAGCGACCATTCCGCCATCATCAAGTATTTTTTGTTTTCCTGTGTAAAAAGGATGACAAGCTGAACAAATTTCCACATTTATTTTGCCTGATTTGACTGTGGAACGAGTTTCAAAGCTGTTTCCGCATGAACACGTCACAACAGTATCAACATAATCTGGATGAATTTCTTTTTTCATTATTTGCCTTTCTGACAACGATAATATGGATTTTGGAAAGTTATTTTATTAATTTCAGAATTGTGACTGATTTTAATAAATCTTTGATCAGTTTGCTGTTTAGCGAAACTAATGATAGTTTACCGCAGAAACAATTTAAAGTCAAATTTAATTTAATGTCAAATTTGGAAGTTAAAAAATTAAATATTTTCTAATAACTTTTAAAGATTATTTGTGTTAATATTTGGTAGAATGAATATATGATTAAAAACTATCCTTTATGTAGAGTGGTTTTTCCGTCAAGAAGCAGAATAGATTCAGCTATTGATTGTATTCCTTTATATATTCAATCAGAAATTTCTAAAGTTAATTTTTATGCAAAATGTATAAAATCAAGAACTCAAATTTCGTTGCCCAAAAATACAACAACGTCTTTTTGCTCTTATTTTAATGCTTTTCCGGCTTCATATTGGCAAAGAAATACTTCATTAAAACAAGTTGTTTTAGTTGCCCAGATCCAGGGTAAAGCAGATATATACATAAAAAAAAGTGATGAATTTAATAATCAAGAGATTGTTGGGCAATTTAACAATTTTAGCGGCAAATTAGAGCAAAAAATATTTTTAAATAGTTTTGATAATGGGGGCTGGATTTGGTTTGAAATTGTTGCTAAAGAAAATATTGTTTTAAAAAATGCTTTTTGGGGGGCAGATGTCCCTGAAGGTTTCGGAGCAGATAGTGCAACGATTGGAATAACTACTTTGAATAAACAGCAATATTGTTTAGAACAATTAAAAAATATGGCTGAACATTTGGATGAGCTCACTAGAATAGATAAAATTTATTTTATAGATCAAGGGTCCGAAAATTTGAGTGAATATAAGGGCATTCCGCAAATTTTAGATAAATTTAATAAACGCATTAAAATAATTAAACAAAAAAATTATGGCGGGTCTGGTGGTTTTTCGCGTTCAATGTATGAAACAATTAAAGCTAATAAATCCGATTACATTATTTTGCTTGATGATGACACTTTTTTAGAAACTCAATGTCTTGAAAGGGTTATAAATTTTGCTTCATTATGCAATAATCCAACTATTGTTGGAGGGCATATGTTAACTATGAATGATTCTTCAAGATTGCACGCTTTTGCGGAAGGTGTGCGGCGCGATATTTATAAGTGGGGGCCTTTGCCGGGAACACTCGGAGCATATAATTTATCAGAACCTCAGAGGTTTTTAGCTAATTCCCAATGGCTTCATAAATATTATGAGGTGGATTATAATGGCTGGTGGATGTGTTTAATCCCAACAAATGTTATTCGTGAAATAGGCTTAGCCACTCCGATGTTTATAAAATGGGACGATTCGGAGTTTGGTTTAAGGGCTTTTGACGCTGGCTATAAAACAGTTTCTTTGCCAGGCGCTGCTGTTTGGCATGAGGCCTGGGTTGGCAAAGATGACACTGTTGATTGGACAGGTTTTTATCATTGGCGCAATCGTTTTATTGTGGCGTTGTTCTATTTGAAGCATAATAAAGTTAGTCGCTTTTTGTTTGACACATATATTTGGGCTGTAATTATGGCAGCTTCTATGAGATATTCTTTAGTTTTTCAGTATATTGCAGCTATGGAGTTTTTATATAATGCTCCAGAAGAGTTTATTGCTGATTTGGAAGGTAGAAAAAAGAAAATTGATCAATTGCGCTCTCAATATACTGATGGTCAGATAAAGGACTTTTCTGATTTTCCTAAACCTAGGTATAAAACTAATAATTTAGAATTTACAGGAGGCCCTATAACTAGAATTGCAAGTTTATTTTTTGGGTTGATAAAACAATTCACTGCTGATAAGCCGCTAATAGACGGTCGGCCTGATTATTTTATAGAGCAAGGCAGGGCATATTGGTGGAGATTGCCTAATCTTGATTCTGCCTTGGTTGCTTCAAATGTTTCAGGAAAAGTAGTGTTGTTAAAAAGAGATAGAAAAATGTTTTTCAGCTTAGTTGCTAAATTGACAAAATTGCATTTAGCAATTTTTAAAGATTGGAATAGATTACATAAGAAATTTGCAAATGCTCGATATACTATGTCATCTATTGAAACTTGGCAGAGGCTCTTTGAAAAAGAAAATAGTAAAAATAATAGTAAAAACAATAATAAAAAATAGTATAAAAAATAATTAAAAATGGAAGAAGAAGCAAAATTTCAATTTTATGAACCAGGGCGTTCTAAAGGATTAATTGATTTATTTAAACACACTTATCTTTTGGCTTTGCTCAGAAAAAAAGAAGTTAAGGTTAGATATAGGGGGTCATTTTTAGGACTTGTATGGACATATATTAAACCGTTGACTACTTTTTTTATTTATTATTATTTTGTTGGCCGAATTATGGGGGCTGACAAAGAACAAGAGCACTATGCAATATATCTTTTTTCGGGTCTGATAACTGTGCAATTTTTTAATGAAACTTTTCGCAATTGCACAAAATCTATTAGAGATAATGCGCCGTTGGTTAGAAAAATTTATCTTCCTAGAGAACTTTTCCCTATTGCTTCTTGGAGGGTGGCAATAACTCATTTTTATCCTCAATTATTTATTTTATTAGTGGCGTCTATCAGTCAAGGCTGGTCTCCTGGTTTTTTAAATATTTTGGCAATTTTTTTGGGTTTTGTGTTAGTTTCGGGGCTAGCAATTGGAGCAGGAATGATTTTTGCTGCTATGAATGTTTTTTATCGCGATGCTGAAAATTTTGTTGAGCTTATCACCATGATAACAACTTGGTTTTCGCCAGTGCTTTATAAATGGGGGATGATTGAGCAACATATGCCTGCTTGGCTTTTTAAAATTTATATGTTAAATCCTTTAACAATTGCTGTTGAGTTATTTCATTATGCTTTTTGGTGGCCAACAAATATAGATTTTGCTAGTTTGGGTTTATATATGCCGTCACATTTTTTCAGAAATATTTTGATAAGTTTATTTATTGTGGCATTAGTTATGATTGTTGGACAAATTACATTTAGAAAATATGAAGGCCGTTTTGCTCAAGAATTATAAACCTAAATTGAAAAATATGGAAATTATAAGCTAGAAATTGAAATTATGAAAAGAGATAATGTTATTGAAATAAGTAATATAAATAAATGGTTTAGTCTTCATCATAATTATTCTTTAAAAGATGCTTTTGTGAATTTGTTTAAAAGACAAAAAAGAGATAAAAGCCAATTTTTAGCATTATCAAACGTTGCCTTTTCAATTAAAAAAGGCGAAGCGGTTGGCTTAGTAGGGGTTAACGGTTCGGGAAAATCCACTCTTTTAAAATGTATTTCTGGTGTTATAAAACCAGATACAGGAAAGGTTTTGGTGAAAGGCAAAATTGCTGGGCTTATAGAAGTCGGAGCAGGCTTTCATCCAGACCTAACGGGCCGAGAAAATATTTTTCTAAATGGGGCAATTTTGGGAATGTCCAAAGAGGAAATTAATGATAAATTTGATAAAATAATGGAATTTAGCGAAATTCCGCAGTTTATTGACACTGAAGTTAGGTTTTATTCATCTGGGATGTTTTTGCGTTTAGCATTTTCTGTGGCAATTCATTCAGATCCTGACGTATTTTTAATTGATGAAATTTTGGCAGTGGGCGATGCTAAATTTAGGGCGAAATGTTTAGAAAGAATAAAACTTCTTTCCAAACAGGGAAAAACTATGGTTATAGTGTCTCATGCAGAGCAGCAAATTCGTGAACTTTGCACTCGCGCTATTTGGCTGAATAAAGGCAAGATTGAAAAAGATGGTCAGGCAAATGAAGTGCTTGACGCCATGAATAAATTTACTGGACTTGTTAAAAAATGAATAAAGTTTTTCATGGAGATAATTTATCAGTTTTGAAATCAATTAAAAATAACACTATTGATTTGATTTATGTGGATCCTCCTTTTAATACTGGCGTAGATCAAAGCCGCGTAATAAAAAAGGTTAAAAAATCAGCTAAAGGTTCTGTCACAGGATTCAAGGGACAAAGATACGAAGTTAAAGATATAGGTTCTTATTCATATTCTGATTCTTACTATAATTTTTTGGATTTTTTAAAACCTAGATTAGTAGAGGCAAAAAGAGTTTTGAAAAAAACTGGCACATTATACATTCATTTAGATTTTAGAGAAGTCCATTATGTGAAAATTTTCTTAGATAAGCTTTTTGGTAGGCAGAATTTTTTAAATGAAATTATTTGGGCTTATGATTATGGCGGAAAAGCTAAAAATAAATGGCCCACAAAACATGATACTATTTTAGTTTATGTAAAAGATAAAAATAAATATTTTTTTTCGTCTAGTTCAGTAGACAGAGAGCCTTATATGGCTCCTGGTTTGGTCACTAAGGAAAAGGCTTTGCGGGGAAAGCTTCCCACAGATGTTTGGTGGTACACAATTGTTTCTCCAACAGGCAAAGAAAAAACTGGATATCCAACCCAAAAACCTTTGGGGATTTTAAAGAGGATTATTTCGGCTTCAAGCAAAGAAGGAGACACCATTTTAGATTTTTTTGCCGGTTCAGGCACAACAGGCGAAGCAGCAGCATCTTTAAATAGGCGTTTTATATTAGTTGATGAAAACGATGAAGCGGTTTTAGTTATTAGAAAGCGTTTTGCTGCTAGAATGCCTGAAATTCATGTGGAATATGCCGAAGTTTAGTTTTTTTTATTTTTTTCTGGAAAAATTTAGACGAGTTATATTTTATATAAAATTTTTTAGAGTTTTTTTTAGAAATTGTATAGGGTTTTTGCATAAAATAAATTTTTTGAA
>JAITRN010000038.1 GCA_031288355.1 Candidatus Opitulatrix roisinitermitis
TTTTAGCTGAGCAGAAACATAATCTTTATAGGAATTGGCCACCATACGTCCAACTGACGATTCATCACCCCTGTTTTCTGAAGGCTGCTTCATATCACATGAATAAACGTCCTTTATATATTGGCAGCCAGATAAAGACCTAGTAATATTGCCAGTTAATCCGGCAATAGGTGTTAGACCAATTGCATCAGCGTAGCTTTGAGCGTCGTCAGAAATTTGCGCAACTTGTGAAACACTAGGATATGAAGCTAATGAATTAGTTCTATAAGTGTTATATTCTGTGCTGTCAATCGGTGTAGAAAAACTATGTTTTGCTAAAATTTCCCCCGAAGACGAAACTAGTTGTTTAGTTGTTTGGTCAATATTAAGAGTCAGATTGCCAACTTCTTGACCATAACAACCCGTTTGAGAAACAATTCTATTATTATGCTTTGAATCAGTCCAAACATATTTTTTATGAGTGTGAGCTGTGACAATAGTTGCAACATCTGGCGAAGTTTTATCAACTATTTCACCAAAAACTGGAAATCTCTTTTTAGCATCGTCTATTGAAGGGCAATAATCGCTGCCATCAGTTGGATTATCTGAACAATCAGCCCCTTCGTGATAAAGTGCCACAATTATATCTGCTAAATTATTATTTTTTAAATAAGCCACTTGAGTATTTACTGCTTCCACAGGATCACCAAAATCGACGCCTTTTATATGGTCTGGATTTATAGCAGCAGGGGTTTCCTGAGTCACAGAACCCACAAAACCAATTCTTATATTTTGTTTAGTGATAACTTTATATAAATTATCAGTTGGAAAATAAGGAGTTTTAGTGCCTTTTATATAAACATTATCAGCCAAATAAGGAAAATTAGCTCGTTTCATAACTCGATTTTGCAAATCATCAAGGCCTTTGTCAAATTCATGATTTCCCACAGCAGAAACATCTAAATTCAATGCATTAAGAGCATCTATTGTGGGGTTATCTTGCTGAATGCTTGAAGCGAATAACGAGGCCGAAATATTGTCACCAGCTGAAGCAAAAATTGTCCCATCAGGATTTTGGCTTTTTAGCTTACTAACTTCATCAGCATAAAGCCAGGTGGCGTCATTAGTCGGTTTTGAACCCGAATAATCGCCTACTATACGTCCATGAAAATCATTAACTGTTATAATATTTATTGCTAAATTTGAAGAATCAGCAAAAGCCTTACAATTAGCAGAAATTGGAATTACAAGAAAAATAAAGCTTATTATAGCACTTAGCGAGTTTTTTTTATTTATAATTTTCACCACTTTTACTTAACCGCAGCAATAAGATCACCTAATTGTTTTTGTAATTGACCATATTTAGCAAAATCGCCCGCTTTTAGAGCATTATTTGCTTCATTATATAAAGCATCAATCTGCTGCAAAGCACTTTTTAGTTTTTCAATCTCGCTAATTCCAGAATTTTGTTTATTTGTATCAGTTTGAGAATTATTGCTCTGAGAATTGCTAACCGAACTTGAATCAACTGTGCCTCTAGTTTTAAAAACTTGCGAAAGTGCTTCGTCTAATGTGTCAGCAAAGCCCACAGAATCGCCAAATGTGACTAATATTTTGCGCAAAAGCGGGAAAGAAGTGGTGCCAGACGACTGAACATAAACCGGCTGAACATATATAAGACCTCCGCCCAAAGGCAAAGTTAACAAATTTCCCCGAGTGATTTTTGAACTGCCAGATTGCAAAAGATTCAAGGCTTGAGAAATAGTTGGGTTTGAATTAAAATTATTTTGAGCTTGACCAGGACCCGGAACAGTAGTGTTTTTAGGCAACTCTAAAAGGTGTAATTTACCATAATTAGATCCTATAACACCTTTTTTATTGCCAGCATCAGAATCAGCTGTCAAAAAACCTGTCAAAATTTCCCTAGAAGAATTTCCGCCCGGAATAAAAGTCGATGTTAATGAAAATATCGGCTCTTTTCCGCCAGGCATGGACAAAGTCAAATAATATGGCGGCTGAGCAGCATCTGCTTCAGCAGTATTTTGCATTGTTGGGTCATTAGGAATATGCCAAAAATCTTCACCTGAGAAAAATTGAGAAGCATCTGGTGTGTGGTATTTAGTCAAAAGAGATCTTTGAATTTTAAAAAGATTTTCAGGATAGCGCATATGACTCATAAGGTCCCCTGATATTTCTGAAATAGGTTTTAGGGTATTTGGAAAAATCTTTTGCCAAGACTGCAAAATAGGGTCATTAGGGTTCCAGGCATATAAACTAACACTGCCGTCATAAGCGTCAACTGTGGCCTTTACGCTATTAGTTATATAATTAGCTGCTCCGCCCGCTAAACCTTGTATAGAACGAGAAGTTTCCGTTAAAGAATCCTGAGTTATAGATGATAAATCACTTGTTTGAGAATAAGGATAATTCTCTGAAGTTGTATATCCGTCAATAATCCATTTTACTCGACCGTCGACCACAGCTGGATAAACTCGGCCGTCCAAAGTTAAATAAGGCGCCGCCATTTTGACTCTTTGTGAAGGATTTCTATAATATAAAATTTGTGAAGCCGAATTTACTCTATCGGAAAAAAGCATTTGATAAGATCCAAAACGAATAGCATAGGCTAATTTAGTTAAAGGGTTTTTTAAAGCCGGGCCGCCCTGACCTTTATAAGTTGTTGTTTGAGCTTGGCCAGACTTTTCTGAAGGATAGTCAAACTCCCAAGGCGAAACAGCGTTTGCTGCCCCTACTATAGAATAATCTGGAGAATTTGGCGAAAAATAAATTCTCGGCTCATATTTTTGTGTGTTAGACAAGTCACCGGTTGGCGGCAAGTCTTTTTCATAAAATAATGGATTGCCATCTTCCGACACCTTATTTCCATAAGCTGCCACAATCCCATAACCATGAGTATATACTGTGTGGTCATTAACCCAATTTCTTTGGTCATTGCCGGCTAAATTTATTTCACGAGCAGCAATTAAAGTGTCTCTGGAAGAATTATTTATATTATATTTATCAACTGCCAAAGTATCTACAAAATTATAATATTGTTTATTTTGCTGCAATTGGCGGAAAGTCGGAGCAACAACTTGAGGATCTAATAATCTTATTTGGGCAGCCGTTTCTGCATCTTTTTTTAGAGCTTCAGGTTCAGCAGTGGTTGTAGCATTATATTGCTGAATATCCACATCATTCAAATCATAAGCATTTTTTGTGGCTTGAATAGATCTTTGAATATATTGATTTTCTAATTCCTGAGCATTAGGATTGACCACAAAATTATTAATAATTACTGGATAAATAGTGAAGGCCAAAACAACTGCCATGACTGTTATTCCTGCAACAATTGAAGGTATTTTTATTTTCCCAGAGACAACAATTGCCACTAAACTAACTGTTACTATTAATGCCGCCGCACAGGCTAAATAATAAGAAGGCAAAGTAGCATAAACAGCAGTGAAATCTGCTCCTGTTGCTCGCGAATTGTTTTGTGTTAAAACTGAAAAAGAATTTAAAAAAGAAGTTAAACCCAAAAGCGCACCTAAAACAATAAAGCTAGTTGTTAGAGTTATTTTTGCTCCGCGTGTTAAAACAACTGTTTTTTCAGCTAAATTAAATCCTCCATAAACTAATTGAATAACAATTATTCCAATTGCTGAACAAATTACTATTGTGGTTAAAGTTGAAACAACAATTTTTAAAGCCGGCAATTGAAATATATAAAAGGACATATCAAGACCAAATTGAGGATCAGTTTTGCCAAAAGAGGTGCTATTTAAAGCCAACAAAATTTGCGCCCAGCCAGAAGCAATTTTCACCCCAGAAATTAAACCAATAAACAAGCTGAAACCCAAAAAGATTCTGCCTTTATATTTTGTTATAATATCTCTTAAATTATTTGTGGCTTTATTAGAAATCTGAACATCTGGCCGCATAGAATAAGAAAATCTCATTGCTAAATAGATTAATATAGTTCCTAAAACAAAGGTGACTAGAAAAACAACTGCTGCACAAAATAACTGAGTAAATAAAACTTGCAAATAGCCCATTTGTTGATACCATAAAACGTCTGTATAAAAACCTGATAAAAAAATGAATAAAGATGCCAAAATTGTGAACCCTATAATTATTCCTATAACCGTTTTTTGCAAACTGGATAGAGGTTTTTTTGCTCCTCTATTTTTAAATTTTTCTGTTAGATTAGAAGTACTTGAACCTTTTTGCCCACCTAAAAAAGCGTTAAGTATTTCATTCATATTATAGTGTCTATTGGCCATATTTTCAGTCTATCACGAAAGAATAATAATCTAACAATGCAAAATATTGCAAACCTAATAAAATAAGCAAAACTCAAAACCGAGTCAATCTCTTTTTCCAAAAAAAAAATATAAAAAAATGTAAAGTAGCGGGGGTAGGATTTGAACCTACGGCCTCCAGGTTATGAGCCTGGCGAGCTACCGAGCTGCTCCACCCCGCGTCATACTAATAGATAGTTTACACCTTAATTAAAGCTTTACAAAAATAAAAACTATTCATCCGGAACTAAAACAATTAGAGAACTAGGCTTTAGAGTAATTTGAACTTCTTGTATTTGACCCATAATATCGCCATCAAGCTGCAAATAGACAGGCTTTTTAGTTTGGACCCTAGCGCTAAGTCCTTGTTTATGATTTATGTTGCTGATTTTAATAGTATTTTTTCTATCTAGCCCCACAGACTGCATAACTATATTCCTAAAAAGTTGACCCCAACCTAAAATATTTGCTTTAGTGTCTATTGCCACAAAATCTAATTTACCATCATTAGGACGAGCCGGCGGTATAAGAGTTAAACCAGGTATTTTACTAACATTACCAAATAAAAGAGACCTCAAATTAGTACTATATATATTATGGGTTATTTGGTCTGCTTCTAAAATGTCAATTTTAGCGTCAATTCTAGGATTGCGCATTTGTTTTAGAGAACCAGAAAAATAAGCTAACCAACCAATTTTTCTTTTTAGTTTTTCCGATGTACTAGCAATCATAGCAGCGTCAAAGCCAATGCCCGCCACTGCTAAAAAAGCTTGTTGCAAATTCCCTTTCCAAGCAAAATTAGTTTTATCCTTAACTTCGGCAAACCCCATATCATAAATTTTTGAATGTCCACAAACTACTGATAATAAACACTTATACATATCCTTTGGATTTAATGACAAATTTCTAGCAAATATATTGGCTGTTCCTATAGGAATTATGGCAAAACATTTGTCCGTCTGGCACAAAACTTGGGCCACAGCCCTAGCTGTCCCGTCTCCGCCAACTGCCACGATGACATCTGATCCTTGTGTTAAAGCAATTTTAGCTTGTTCTTCACCGGGAGACAGCTTCTTAGTATACAAAAATTCTGGCCGAGAAAAATTATATTTTTCAAAAAAATCTTCTATATATCTAACCATTTTAGCCGCTTTTTTCTTAGAGGGATTTACTATAAAAGTATATTTCAGATTTCTTTGCCTCTGAGAGGGCATACGCCTCAACAATAACTGAATTTTAGCTCTTTTAATAAAAACTCGCCTAATCCAATAAATTATACATGAAGATAATATAACTAATAATATAAAACCTATTATAGAAAATATAGCAATAAGAAAATCGTTATACATATTCATTCTCTTATTATAGCAGAATAATCCAATATTAAATATGGTAAAATGAGAATATGATTAAGTTATCTGGAAAAGCCGTTTCACCAGGTATAGGTTTTGGAAAGGCCTTTGTTATAAAAAACGAAAAATTCAATTTAGAAAATCAATTTCAAGGTGAAAAAGATGAGCTAAAAATTTTAGAAAGAGCTTTGAATAAAACTGATGAACAACTAGAAATTATTTATGAAAAAGCTAAAGTTGATTTAGGAGATGAGGACGCTTTAATAATAGATGTTCAAAGAACTATGTTGAAAGATCCTGAATTTTTATCACAAATAAAAACTGCTATTTCCAATAAAAAAACCGCTGCCAAAGCTGTAATGGAAACGGGCAATGCCACAGCAGAAATTTTTGCTAATATGGATGACGAATATATGAAAGGCCGGGCCACCGATATAAAAGATATTTCATCCCGAATTACTAAAAACATTTTAGGGGTTCAAACCAATTATCAAATGACAGAAAATTCAATTATATTTGGCGACGAAATAACTCCGGGCGACACTTTAAGTTTAGATACTAAAAAAATAAAAGGAATTGTTTCCAAAATTGGCTCAAATACTTCTCATAGTGCTATATTAGCCCGCAATTTAGGAGTTCCTTGTATAGTGAATATCCCTAATCTAGATATAAATAAAATAACTGTTGACGAAGAAGTTGCAATAGATGCTGGCACACAATATGTTTATTTTAAACCTTATCCCGATATTAAAAAAGCTTTAAAAAAATTAGCTTCGGAATTAGCCAAAAAACACGAATTACTTTTAAAATTAAAAGATGTTTTAGCCGTCACAAAATCAAATAAGCGTGTTGAAGTGGCTGCTAATATAGGCGGGCCTGATGAAATAGAAGATGTTATAAATAATGGTGCTGAATCCATTGGCCTTTATAGAAGCGAATTTTTATTTATTGGACGAGATAATCCGCCAAGCGAAGACGAGCAATTTGAAGCTTTTTCAAAAGTCGTTAAAGCTATGAATGGCAAAAGAGTGGTCATTAGAACTATTGACATTGGAACAGATAAAGTCGCTAATTATTTGAATTTGCCACATGAAGAAAATCCTGCCTTAGGCTATAGAGCTATCAGAATTTGTTTTGATAAAATAGATATTTTTAGAACTCATCTAAGAGCAATTCTCAGAGCATCTACCTTAGGAAAAGTGGCAATTATGTTTCCTATGATTGCTTCTGGCTGGGAAGTGGAAAAAGCCAAAGAAATTTTGCAAAACACTAAAAAAGAACTTTTAGCAGAAGGAGTGAAGCCTGGCGAAATAGAAATTGGTATTATGATAGAAACACCAGCAGCTGCTATAATGAGCGATGAACTGGCCAAAAAAGTTGACTTTTTTTCTGTTGGAACAAATGATTTAACTCAATATACTTTAGCTGCTGATAGAGGGTCCGCCAATATGGATAAATATACTGACCCTCACCATCCAGCGGTTTTAGAACTTCTGCGGTTAATTGCCCATAATGCTCATAGTAATGGAATTTGGTCAGGAATATGTGGAGAATTGGCTGGCGA
>JAITRN010000089.1 GCA_031288355.1 Candidatus Opitulatrix roisinitermitis
AATTGGTTTTTGCCAGTTCCAAAAATTTTGTCTGAAACTGTCTAATAGCGTGACATGCTGAGTCATATAATCTGAAACACTGGCAAAAACCAATCCTAAATGAGAAGAATATTGAACTAAGAAAATTATAAATGCTAAGCAAAAAGTTTCTAAGCATAGTAAATTAATCCAATCGTGTTTAGTGAATTTTTGCAGTGTTTTCATATTTTTTAATGTTGCCATATTTTCTATATAAGTTTATAAAAGTTATAATTTTATGTTATCATTATTTTATTTAAACGCGTTTTCACAAAATTTTCACAAATCAAGCGAGAAATTATCCCCTCCTGGGGGGGCGCTAAACTGAAAGCAATAGTAATCAAATTATGAGAGGAAATATAAAATATGTTTAAAATCAAAAATAAAAAGAATATCAAGTTTGATAATTTATCAAATGATACAAAAAGTTGGAAATTTTCAAAAGTTGGAGCTATGTTGGCCGCTTTTGTTTTTGCTTTCACATTAGTCTCGTTTTTATCAACCGGAAGTGCTAATGCTGTAGGAGCTGCTCCGGCTGCCCCGACTAATGCTCAAATTGAATCTGTTCAAGAAGGCATTGTTAAAGTTAGCTGGACAAATGGTTTAGTTTTTGTATAAATTTGCTAAAAATTAAATTAGTCGCGCTTTTATGTAATCTAAATTACTTAATTTTGCTGAAGGCAGTAATTTAATACATTTTGGTTCAAAAGTGACAGATTACAGCGAAATTAAAATTAATTTATTATTTGTTTGATTTATTAGATTTTATAATTATTATAATTCCGAGCAGAGATCTCTGCTCGGAATTTTTTTAAATGTCTTTATTTTCTATTAACGGTATAAACTAAAATTATGGGATTGTCAGAATATTATAAAGATGACATAGAAAGGGTTTTGATAAGCCAAACAGATTTGAATAATCGCATTGGTGAAATAGCTATGCAGCTAGATAAAGATTATAAAGGCAAGAATTTATTAGTTATAGGAATTTTAAAAGGCGCTATTTTCACTATCACCAATTTATTGGAAAAAATGCAAAAAAATGTTGATTTAGATTTTATGACACTTTCATCTTATGGAGATAAAGTTCGTTCGTCTGGCAGCATAAAATTAGTTATGGATTTAGACAGAAATGTGGAAAATACTAATATTTTAATTGTTGAAGACATTATTGATACAGGTCTTACTATGAAATGGCTTTTAGATTATCTTTATAAAAAAAAGGCAGCTAGTGTGGAAATTTTCACACTTTTAGAAAAAAAAGAAGGTCATAAACATTTTGTAAATCCTAAATACGTTGGTTTTCAGATTCCCAATGAATTTGTGGTTGGTTTTGGTTTAGATTATGGCCAATATTATAGGAATGTTCCTTATATAGGCGTTTTAAAAGAGGGCGTTTATAAAGGTGAGTGAGATTTCAAAAATTGATAGTAATTTAAAAACAAATAACGATTTAACAACTTTTCACTTTGTGCGCCATGCTGAGGTTTATAATCCTAAAAAAGTTATTTATGAGCATTTGCCAGGTTTTTACATTTCTCAAAGTGGTAAGCGTCAAGCTCATATTTTAGCCGAATTCTTAGCTGAGCGAAAAAATTGGTTAGAAAAATTTGCTAATTTTACTTTTAGATTATCTAAAAATTTGTATTCTTCGCCGCTTCTTAGAGCCGAAGAAACAGCTGTCCCAATTTTAGCAAAGTTAGATCTAGAATTAGTTTATGATCAAAGAATTATTGAAGCCAAAAGTGCAATTCCTGGGCAGGCTATTCCTAGGAATCCTTTTAAATTGGCTTATCTTGCAAGAAACCCTTTTCGTCCGAGTTGGGGAGGAGAAAGTTATCAAGATATAAAATTAAGATTTTTGTCTTTTATGAATGATATTGCCCAAAAAGAAGCTGGAAAACAGGTTATATGCATATCTCATCAAAGTCCTATATGGATTATGAATCGCTATTTTTCAGGCAAAACTCTTTGGCATAATCCAAAAACTCGGACAACAGTTAATTGCTCAGTCACAACATTTGTTTATAGTAAACTGAGTGGGCAGGTTGTTCAGCCCGTTAGATATTGCGCTCCAGCTGAAAATAACACATAATGGTGTTATATGAAATGCTATATGATATGCTAGTTTTATAATATTATATTATAATGGTAAAGGGGTTTGAAATGATTATAAAATCTAAATTTGTTGTGTATATTTACAGAATAGCGGCAGCTTTGTTGGCTGGTGTGGGAATATATTTGAATTATTATTCTTTTGATTCCAATATATTTGATCTTTTGTCTTATTTCACTATTTTAAGCAATTTGCTCGGCTTTTTATATATGGTTTATGGCATTTGGTGTTTAGCAAAAAATAAATTGGAAAATTTGTCAGCTAAAGGAGCAGTTATGCTTTATTTGATGGTGACCTTTCTGATATTCTTTTTTGTTTTAGTGCCGTCTATGAAAAATGGCCCTGATTCAAATTATTTGACCACTCCTGCAAACGCTTTAGTCCATTATGTTATGCCTTGGCTGGTGTTTTTTGATTTTATATTATTTTCGCCAAAAGGAAAATTTTCTAAATTAGATCCCTTAAAATGGACTATTTTTCCTTTTGTATATTTTGCTTTTTGCATAATAAGGGCGCAGTTTACTAGTTTTCAAGGCAAAGGCACCCGTTGGCCATATTTTTTTATAGACTTTGACTCTCAAGCTTTTGGTCAAGTTATAGTGAATGTTGTTTGTATGATTATCTTATTTGTGTTATTAGGTTATGTTTTTTATTTAATGGATTATTTATTAAATAAGCTTAACCGTAAGTCACACCGCCCCAAGTAGTGTTGCCGTTGACAAATCTACTCCAATTTGTGCCATCGGTTGAATAAGCCATAATGCCGCTTTGTCCAACAGTTATGTATTTATCTCTTGATGAAGCTATGCCAAGCCATTTAGATGATTCAACTTTTACATAACTCCAGCTGGCGGCAGTGGTGCCAGAAGCGCTTTTAAAAATATAGCCATTAATGGTTACTCCTATATATACGCCATTGACATAAATCATGTTTTCAAAATATTCGGCGGGAGAAATAATATATTGATCCCAGTTGATTGCATCAGTTGAATATGCTATATATCCACTAGTGCCCGATCTAACAAATTTGTCGCCGTATACTATATCAATTAAATGCCCATTACCCACTACATTACTGCTATATCCACCTGTAATACTGTTTGATCTAAATACTGCAGCATCATTCGAAACAAAGACATATTCATTATTTCCAAAAGTAAGTCCCATAAGCCTATAAGAGCTATTAACCCAAAATGCTGACCAGTTAATGCCGTTTTCGGAATATATAGCTTTTGTATTCTTGTCCCCGCCTGCCACAAAATATTTATTATTTAAAAATTTAAGTTTACAAGACTGTTGGTTAATGTATGAACAACTATAATTAGAAGCTTTAGTTAAAGCCCAAGAAATAGTGTTGGCGGAATAAGCAATTGTGCCGTCACTTGCTAAAGCTACAAATTTATCTAGTCCATATGCGACAGACATCCAAGTTGTGGTTGAGGATCCTACAATTTGTGATGTCCAATTATTTGGATCGCCGCAGTTTTTCTGGGCTGGGCAAGAACTAATTAAACCATTTAAGCCAACAGCCACAAAATAATTTTTTGTGATTTTTAAATTCGTATAATCACAAACAGCTTTGGCTGATGGAAAAGTTTTGTTGCTGGAATTTTCATCTAGGGTGTTGTTTATTCCTAAATTAGTTAAAGCAGCACTTTGGGTTTTGCCCCCTGTACCTCCAAAGCTGATA
>JAITRN010000034.1 GCA_031288355.1 Candidatus Opitulatrix roisinitermitis
TGCTCCACCACTTGCCCATCTCTAGCCAAATGATTATCAACTCTTTCAGAAATATACTCTTCATTCCAAACTTTATTAGTATATTCAAAAGCTGCCTGCAAACGATTAGAGGCTGTTTCATCCGGGCCGAATATTCTGAAATTATCAGGATTTTGCTCAACGATTTTAGCGGTAAAATCTCCTAAGACTCTAGTTGCTTCCCTAATAGACCCCCCTCTATCTTGTAAAGGCACAGCAAAATCGTGAATATCGGGAATTACTAAATCTCTTGCTAAAAGGCCGCCATTAGCATGGGGATTAGCGCTCATTCGCAAATCGCCCTCTGGCAAAAAGTCAATTACAAAAGGTTTTATAGCACCTATTTCATCAAACAATTCAGCCGGTTTATAACTTTCCAACCAGCCTCTCAAAATATTAAAATGCTCTTCTGTGTCTCTAGCACTAGCTAAAGGAACCTGATGGGCCCTCCAAGAACCTTCTGTCTGATTACCATCAATTTCTTTAGGACACGTCCAGCCTTTAGGAGTTCTGAAAACTATTGCGGGCCACATAGGGCGTGTTTCATCACCTGAATTAGCTCTAGCTTTAATATCGGCTATTTCATCCATAACGTCATCTAATAAATTAGCAAATCTCCTATGTATAGAAATATGAGACTCATCATCTGTTCCAGCCTCAAAAAAATAAGGTTTATAGCCATGTCCTATCATAAAAGATTTTAGTTCTTCATGCGGCAAACGAGATAAAATGGTTGGATTAGCAATTTTATAACCATTTAAATGCAAAACAGGCAATACTACACCATCATTTTTAGGATTTATAAATTTATTGCCATGCCAAGCGGTCGCTAAAGGACCTGTTTCGGCCTCACCATCGCCTATTATACAAGCGACTAACAAATCAGGATTATCCATAACAGCCCCATAAGCATGAGATAAAGAATACCCCAACTCTCCCCCTTCGTGTATTGAACCTGGAGTTTCAGGAGCAACATGAGAAGGTATTCCGCCAGGAAAAGAAAATTGTTTAAAAAGATGCGCTAGACCTTTTTCGTCTTTAGAAATCTCTGGAAAAGCGTCTGTATAAGTACCTTCCATATAAGAACTTGCAACTAATGCTGGACCTCCATGCCCTGGGCCTATTATATAAATAGTACTTTGCTTCCTATCAGAAATCATTCTAGAAATATGTGCGTATAAAAAGTTCAAACCAGGAGTAGTTCCCCAATGTCCGACTAACCGATGTTTAACGTCATCTCGATTAAAATCGCCTTTCATAAGTGGATTAGATAATAAATAAATCTGCCCGACTGATAAATAGTTTGCACAACGCCAATAAGCTTCTATATGTGCTAACGTTTCATCACTTATTTGTTCATTTGTTCTTTTTTGCCACGCAACTGCATTTTCCAACATATAGCCCTTTCATTAAAACATATAATATAAAATTTGTGTACAACTTAAACTTCGCTATTTGAAGCATTAATAATATTCTACACCATAAAAAAAGAATTCGTGTATTATTAAAACATGGCAGACAAGAAACCCTTAACTTATGATTATAAAGCAATTAAAAGCTTTTTATTATCAGATTACAAAAAACCTAGCGGCGCTCAATTAATAAAAGATTTACAAAACACTATTAAATTAGCAACAAATAAGCAATCTTTTTTTGAAACTAGATATAATAGTAGATACAATTTATGCGTATCTTATAATAATTCAATCAATTTTTTTAAATTAAATGCCCAAGATGGAATAATTTTATCTTTAGAAAATTGCTATTATGACTTATTGTGCCAAAATATTAAACCAGTATCTTTTTCCACAAAAGTAAACGAATACATAAATGATGAGAACAAAACAGAAAATTATTATCAAATATCTGGCTACAAAAAAGCTATTGAATTTATAAAAACGCAATTCGATTTGTCTTCTATCACTCCTCAGGACAAAACACTTTTCCATAGCACTAATTGGGTCTCTTCTTGTGTGGGGGTTAAAGATTTGCTAAACCCTTTTAAAAATGTGCCAACTGCTGGTGAAGACGAATATATAGTATTATTCGGGCAAACAGAGCCTGAGTTTGATGGATCCACATGGGCTGAAACAAAAAAAGATATTGAATTAGGCGGGCTGCCGCCAGCCATTAGGCGAAATGAAACAATTAAGTTTACTTCACTTATAAAACTTGTTTTACTTTACCATAAATCCGTTAGTGCTTATTCAATAGGTTCTGGCGGCTTAATTTATGGCCTTTATAAAATATGCCAAAAAAGCAATTTGGGGATAAAAATTGACTTAGAAAAAATATCCAGTAATATGACAGCCTTTGATATTTTGTTATCAGAAAGCACCAACAGATTTTTAGCTTGTATGAATAAAGACCTTTTGCACGATTTAGGCATAATTGTTAGAGATACTGAAATTAGCTGGCAAATTATAGGCAAAACCACTGCTTTCAAAAAAAACAATGTTGAAAAAAATATTATTGAAATAAAAAATGTAGGAATACTAGAAATATAATAAAACAAAATTTAATGAAACAAAAAAACGATGAACAAAAAGCATTTAAGTATCTTAAAGCATTTGCTAAACAATTTCCTGGTTCAAATATCGAATTAAGAATTCCTGAGGTCGGCGCTATACAGTTAGGGTCTGGCTCTAAACATAAACGAGGTATTCCGCCTAATGTTGTAGAAATAAATAAGGATATTTTTATTCAACTTATAGAAAAAGAAACCTCTTGGGATAAGCAAATGCAATTAGGGAACATCGAAGCATCAGGGATTAACTCAAATATAAAAAACCTTTTTGAAAAATTCAATTTTAAACCTAAATCATAAAATTTCTAATTTTAATTTTATATAAAACTGCCCAAATTTCAGATACATTTATTGTATATTAAACTTATTTATTATACCAATAATCATCATCTGACTTATCGGTATGTAATTCTTTCTCTAAACTCTCATAATCAGTGTCTGGACTATAATATTTAAGGTCTCTGGCTATTTTAGTATTTTTAGCCTTCTGCTTACCTCGTCCCATACAAACCCCTTTGTTTTCGCTTTACTTTATCTTTCTACAAGTATTCTTTATATTTTATATATTCAATCAACAAATAAAGAGTACATATAAAGTTTACACTATAAAAATCATAAAATAACCCTTTCACTAAATTCTACTAAATTGTAATAAAAATTAATATTGCTAAATATATCTAGGGTGCTGTAGAATATAAATATGTCCGTAAATATAGATAAAACAGATACTTATTTATCAAGTCTGGAAATATCTAAAAAAATCTCTTCAAACATAAAAAAAAATCCACAGAATTTTATTTGTTTAACCGGTGATAGACCAACTGGACATTTACATATAGGTCATTATTTCGGCTCTATTATACAACGAGTTAAATTACAAAATGAAGGCATTAAAACATATCTTCTAATAGCCGACTTACAAGTTATAACAGATAGACAAAATACCGAAAACGTCCAAAAATATGTTTATTCCAATGTTTTAGACTATTTAGCAGCTGGAATTGACCCTAAAAAAACAATTATTTTCACACATAGTGCAATAGCTGCTTTGAATGAACTGTTTATTCCTTTTTTATCATTAGTTTCAAACAGTGAATTAACTAGAAATCCAACTGTTAAATCAGAATTACAAGCTAGCTCTCAGGCTTTGTCAGGGCTTTTACTAACATATCCTGTCCACCAAGCGGCCGATATTTTATTTTGCAAAGCCAATATTGTGCCTGTAGGTAGAGACCAACTACCTCACATTGAATTAGCTAGAACCATTGCTCGACGCTTTAATGAAAGGTATAAAACAGTTTTTCCAGAACCCAATGGCTTGTTGACCAACGCTCCTCTTGTTCCTGGACTAGATGGTCGGAAAATGTCAAAAAGCTATAATAATTCTATACAGCTGTCATATACTGAAGAACAAACAATTCAATGTTTTAAAAAAGCTAAAAGCGATTCTGAACGAAAAATAACTTATAATCCTGAAACTAGACCAGAAATTTCTAGTATCCTAACAACAGCCGCTTTAACATCAAATAGAACTCCTGAAGATATTGCTAAAGAGATTGGCGACGGCGGAGCTGGCGCTCTAAAAGATTTTGCTGCCAAAAGTGTTAATAATTATTTCCAACAATTTCGCCAAAAACGGCTAGAATTATCCAATAATTTAGACTATGTGAAAGATATTATTGCCCAAGGCAATAAACAGGCTAACATCGTGGCCGAACGAACTCTAGAAGAAGTAAAAATTGCTATGGGTCTGAAATATTAAACTTGACTTTTATATGATTAGGCATTTAAACTATATTTATGGATCCTTGCATTTTGCATTTTTCAATGAAAGAAAATTATAAAAAAGCTTTACGCCGTCTAAACAAAAAATTATATAAGCACTATTCTGATAACGATATAAAATTATGCGCAGCAAATATTTTTCGTTTATATGTTGGTAAAAAAGTTCAAAAAGTAGAAACTTTACAAACTAATCGTATAATTGGCGGAAAAATATTTGCTGCTATAACGCTTAACTCAGAAAATCAGTTATGGCCTATAAGTCTAAGATTCTCCTACATAGATAATTATTGGAAATTAGTTTATTATAAAATTGGCAATTTTCACAAAACTGATTTTAATTTAGAGCGTATATGCCATAAATCAGTTCTTAAATTTAATTCCTAAAGGACATTTTAAAATACATGTTTGACAGACTAAAATTGAATTATTTATTTTTATTTCCGATTTCAAAAATTTGGCAAAATCATAACTAATATCTAATTCATTAACCAACTGAAAAACTGGCAAAGTTTGAATTTGGCACTCAATATTTTTGTTCAATTTTATTTTTTCTTTCAATTATAAACACCTAGTTTATCCAACAAATAAAATTCCAATTTGATAAAATAAAACACTAATAATATAAGCTAAAACTAAAGAAACTCCCACCGATACAAGTGAATATTTTAACCCAAATTCGCTTTTTATGCCTATAACAGTTGCTAAACAAGGTATATAAATGAGCAAAAAAAGCATAAAAGAAAATGCTGCTATAGGGGTTGCTTTATTTGAATAAGATGAATCAGCTGCCGTTTTTTCTAAAGTTGTTTGTAAATTACTAGATAGACTTTTATTATTATCTGAATAAGAATTCTCCAATGATCCTAAAACGACTTCTTTTGCCAAAAAACCGCTAATTATGGCTTGCGATAAATGCCAATCACCAAACCCTGCTGGAATAAATATTAAAGCAGTGTTATTAGCAATAATATTATATAAAGAATTATGCTCTCTTTGTTCTAAGCTGCCCCCAACAACCCCATCAGAAGTGAATGAAACAGACTGCAAAAAGGTCAGACATATTAAAACGCCTAAAATAACTCTGCCTGCACCCCAAAGAAAATTTTGCAGTTTTGCAAAAGACGATTTCAGAATAAAAGCAAATTTAGGCATTTGATATACGGGTAAGTGGATTACAAGATTAGAAATATTTGCTTGAGGAATATTATATCGCTTATTATAAAAATAACGAATTTTTTTCATAGCAAAAGATATTAAAAGAATTATAAAAACACTAATTAAATAAAGTAAAAAAATTATTAAACCAGCATTTTCGGGGAAAAAAGCATGTGCTAATACTATAAAAATTGAAAATCTAGCAGAACATAAACTATAAGGTATTATAAAAGCTGTATGTTTTCTAATTTCTGAAGTTTTTAAAACCCTAGTGGCCTTTATTGCTGGCAAATTACAACCAAATCCGATAATTATTGGCAAAATGCTTTTGCCTTCAAGTCCAATTGCTTGCATTAGTTTATCAAAAACTAGAGCCACTCTTGATAAATAGCCGCAACCTTCTAAAACCGCCAAGGATATAAATATAAAAAACATAGGTGGAATAAATTCTAAAAGCGTAAAAAAAGTTTCTATTAATGTGGATTGAACAAAACTTTGCCAAATACCTTCAGAAAACAATTTTTTAAAACTTGAATTTACCAAATTTCTAATAGGCCCATCAATATAGTCTATTATAGGAAAAGAAAGATGTGTTGAAAGCTGAAAAACTAATAGTATTACTAACAAAAAAAATACAACACCAAAAAATTTATTTAACAATACTTTATCTACTTTATCCGACAAAGTTATTTTATCATAATCAAATACACCTATTCTCTTTTCAATTTGCCCCACCCATTTAACGTTATTCTCAAAATTCTTTTTAGCCCATAAAGACAAATCTGAAACACTTTCATCTTCAATGTCTGACCCTTTAGCGGAACCCTTTTTAGGCGAAATATCTATTTCATTTAATGTTTTATAAATTAAATCTTCTAAAAGCCTAACATTTTTTTTGTCACGCGAATCAATTAAAATCGTTGGAGCTGAAATTGTTTTAGAAATAAGATCTGTATCCAAAATAATATTTCTTTTTCTAGCAATATCTGCCATCGAAATAGCAAATATAATCGGTTTATTTAATTGCTTTAATTGAGCATAAAGATATAAACTTCTTGAAATATGCATAGCGTCAGCTAATAAAATTATCAAATCTGGATACAAACTATTTTTTTTGTCCATTAGCGCTTCAGAAGCCACTTTTTCATCAATGCTATTATGTATAAAAGAAATTAAACCCGGCAAATCAATAACCGTTTTATCTCTCCAATAGCCCTTAGCAACTGTCACAGTTGTGCCAGGGGCGTTAACTTGTTTTTGATTTTGGCCAGTCAGCGTATTAAAAAGCGTAGATTTTCCAACATTAGGATTTCCAACTAGTGCTATAGTTTTAGACATTTCAAACGCGTTTTACTTCTAATAAATTAGAAACCCCCGATGATAAACCTATTCTTTCTGTACCTTTAGAAACTAGCACTGAACCAAAAGGGCATATTTGACAAACTTTCAATTTAGTACCTTTTCCTAAACCTAATTCACATAATCTAACAGTCTCGTCATTCGGTAAATTAATAGATACTATTTCGCACTTAGAATTTATCGGGCAATCAGATAACAGCACTTAAACAGTTTAGCAAATATATACCATATCTTATATTAAATCATTAATCAAAAAATATCTAATTTAAAGCTATTTATAAATTTATAAAAACTTAATTTTTTAAAATTAAAAATTATATAAAACGACTATTATTATCTAATTTAAGATTATTTATAAAATTTGCTGAATTAACTATATTTCTTGATTCTATTTGCAAATTGGATAACTGCATAAAGTTAGAAGCCGTTTTAACAAAAAGATTTTTTTTATTATTGACAACACAGCCGATTCTTTTAGGCAAAAAACCAATTTGGTTTTTAATTTCTTTCTCATCAATAATTTGAGCTTTCAAAATAAATAAATTTATTTTTTCACCATCATTTAACTGCAAAATTGCTTTAGCTTTAGGCGATGGATTAAATGCCCTTATTTTACAATTAATTTTTTCAGCACTATTATCCCAATCAATATATGAATCTTGTTTAGTCAATTTTGGAGCTTTTGAAGCTTCGCCTATTTGTTTTTTCAATTTTAAATTATTTAATTTTATTTTCTGAAAAACCTGAAAAACCTCTTCTGCCCCTATAATAGATAATTTATTTAAAAGCTCTCCGGACGTCTCACTCCCCTTCATAATATATTCCTTTTGTGATGCCAAAAGCCCTGTATCAATATTTTTATCTATTTTAAAAACAGATATGCCTGTTTTATTGACGCCTTGCAAAATTGAATTTTGAACAGGGGCTGCTCCCCTAAATTTTGGCAAAAGGGAAAAATGTAAATTATACCAGCCCTTTTTTGCAGCTTTTAAAATATTCTCTCCTAAAATATAGCCATAAGCAACCACTGCCACAGCATCTAAATTAAGTGATTTTAGATAATTCAAACAATCCTGATTATTAGGGTTTTGAGTCACTACTTTTAAATTTAAATCCAAAGCTGCTTGATGAACAGGAGATTTAACTAACTTATTAGAACGGCCTTTTTGAACAGGAGGTTTAGTCAAAACACAAGCAATTTCAAAATTATTTGACAAATTTTTCAAAATTGGCAAAGCTGCTTCGGGAGTCCCCGCAAAAGCAATTTTAAAATCCGCCATATCTAATATAATTTATTATTACCGAACTTTTTTGTTATTATAAGGTGATAAAGCTATGCCTGCTTCACGATAATCCAAACGGCGCAAAAACAATTTTGCTACATCTGGATCCAACTCCTCAGTATTTAAAGCATCAATTAATGCCAAACGCTGTCCTTCAACCACATCTTGCAAAAATTCATCAACAAATTCGTCTTTACCTTGGCCATATACATTATCTAATCTTTGATATTGATCCCAAACATATTTTAAATAATTTGTATCAACGCTGCCGTTAAATGATTTTTCTAATACGCTAACCGTTCTACTAACAGCCGAAACCATAATTTGTTGAGCTTTTTTATACTCTTTTTGCAAATAAGCTTTATTTTTCGGATTGAATTTAATAACTTTTTTCATAAGTATAGGCAAAGTATTTCCTTGAACAATTAAAGTAAATAAAACAACAAACATCGCCACAAATTTTATAAAATTGCCATCAAAAAATTCAGCTCTATGCTCTATAGTCGCCGGAATTGATGCAGCCGCCGCAAGCGTAACAACCCCTCTCATCCCGGCCCATGAAACTAAAAGATTTTCTTTAATAGTAAATTTTCTAATAGAATTACTTTTTTTTATATTTAGTTTTTTCTTATAAATTTTAAACACAAAATTAGTAATATAATGCCATGAATAAATCCAAATAAATCTAATTACTAAAAGAACCGTAACTACTAAAAATCCAACTAATAAAGCATAAACAGAAGTAAATTTTCCAAAAGCTTGGTCTAAAATAGTTTGATGAATTTGTAAACCCATATAAGCAAAAACAAAAATTTCTAAAAGAGAATCTACTGAACGCCATAAATTTCTTTCTTGAATTCTAGTGTCATAATCAGAATGTATAGAAGCTTTTTCTACAACAAATCCAGCAGACACAACCGCCATAACACCAGAGGCATGAAAAACTGTTTCTGAAACAAAAAATACAAAAAAAGGTATAATAAGTGTAAACACTGTCACAAAAGAAGGGTTCGTAAAAAGGCTTCTAATAGAATTAGTTATAAACCCAAAAACAACTCCAACTATTATGCCTGTGGCTGTTGTGTAAATCATAAGCAAAACAGGTGACGAAATAAAAGTTTCTTGATTATATAGCTGAGATGCAGCAAAGGAGAAAAGCGTTAAAGCTATTGAATCATTAATTAACGATTCACCTGTCAAAACAGACATAATTTTGCTTGGTAGACGGAGTTTTTTGCCAATTGCAACAGCCGACACAGCATCTGGCGGCGCCACAGTGGCTCCTATAAGCAAAGCAGCTGCAAACGGCATTGCCGGAACAACTGCGTTAAAAACCACAGCCACGCCAAAAGCAGTAATTGCAACTAATCCTATACCCAATGAAATAATATTTGACCTAAGCTGCATAAATTTAAAAGTAGATAAATTTCTAGCCGATGAAAACAAAATTGGCGGTAAAACAATTTCTATAAGAGCATAAGGATTTATCGCAATATTAGGCAAACTAGGCACAAAAGATAAAATTCCAAAAATTACTAAAACGGTTATATGAGGCTGTAAATGCCATTTTTCGGCTAATGCGCCAATTGTAACCGCCAAAAGTACAACAACTAATAAATAAATTATTTCCATATATTTATTTTAGATAGCTTACTAGAAAAATTATTACTTGACCTTTTATATACTACTTAAAAAATTTCTATAAATGAAAATCCATTTATCTACGCTGATTTAAAACAGCTAAAAGTCGCAAAATTTCAAAATAAATCCATATAACTGAAAGCATAATCCCAAAAGCGCATTTCCAAGAAAACTGCACAGGCTGTCCGGTATTTATACCTTGATCTATAACTGCTAAATCAGAAATTAACATCAAAGCACCTAATCCGATAGCAAACAAAGATATTAATGGACCAAATTGAGTAGAAAATACACCTACGCCTGTCATAGTTCCCGTAATAACTAATATAAAATTTACCAAATTTAAAATAATATAAGCAAAAACGGCAATTAACAAAAATCTCATAAATTTTTGATTAACTTTAACTAAACCTGTTCTGTAAACTAGCCAAGAAGCCGCAACAACACAAAGAGTGGCCAAAACAGCTGTTATGACTATACCTTGATAAGCAATTTCGTAAGTTTTTGAAATAGCGCCTACCAAAAATCCTTCAGCTGTTGAATAAGCTAAAACTAAAACTGGTTTAGGCATAGTTTGAAAGGCTGCCACAATTCCTAAAATAAGCGAAGCTACAAGAGCAACAATTAATATGACTGAAAAACCTCTAACAGCTGACTGAGCCGTCATACTATTGGCATTTATATTTGCACTAGGCGAAGCCAACCAACCAAAAAACGCAAAAAGAACCAATAAACCAAAAGATGCATCCAGTGCTCTATTAACAGTTTTTTTAGTCATAACATCTGAATTAGTTATAACAGCCGTTGCTTCATAAAATTTTGAATTAGACATATAAGCGCCACCACCCACAAAAGGCATTTTATTCATTCCGTTATTTGCCATAATAATCTCCTAACTTATTAGATTTTTTTATATAAAACAAGTTTATCAGAGAATCCTGAATTAAAACTCAAAAACTATTTATAGAGATAAAGTTTACAGGGAATTTTATATTATTATAAAATACTATTTATAAAATGTTATTTACGCAAAGGAATCATTTATATAAAGAAGTATAATCAGGAATACCTTTCCAGTTAAATTCAACACCTTTTATATCCTTAGAGCCAACAGCTGATATTTCTGGAACATAAGTCGGTATAGACGGCAAATATTTAAAAAGCATGCTTTCAGCTTCAATATATTTTTCATTCGCTTGATCAATAGTTGGCGAAGTGGCCGCGCTATAAAGCAAATCATCAAATTGCTTATTGGAAAAAGCTGAATAATTTGCTCCTGTCTTTATTGCAACCGTACTATATATAGGAGCCAAATAATTCTCTATAGATGGATAATCTGGCTGCCAAATAGCTCTATAAGCTCCTTTAACTTCATGTTTTTGTTCAAGATTTAAAAGACTTTTTTTATCAGGCTCGCTTTTAGCGGATGATTCAATTTTTAAAGTATCCTTTATAGAATTTGTCAAAGCCTCAAAAAAAGCTTTTTCACCCGAATCAGCATTATAATAAATATCCAATTTAGGATTTTCAAATTTACGAATTTTATCCGCTTGCTGCCATTTTTCATTAGCTAATTCAGGATTATATTGCAAAATTTCGTTACCGTCCACTTTTTCTTTAGCTCCGCTAATTAATTTATTATCGGGAACATAACCAACTGGTAAAGAAGCCGAATCACCAAAAATTTTATTTATTATATCAGATCTATTTATAGCGAGAGAAATTGCTTGTCTTCTCAACTGCCCTTCCTCATCAAAGCCAAAATGGTCATAATCTCCTGCTATTTGAATACTTCTAAATAAAGGAGATGGCTCTGAAAAAGAAGTGACTTGTGAATCAACCTTAAAAGACATAATTTGACTTTGCGGAAGTTGTTCAAGCAAGTCTAAACTGCCCGATTGAACGTCTGAATAAGCCGCTGCTGCTCCGCCAGAATATATAACATAATCTATACCTTCATTTTTTGGTTTATAAGAACCACTATATAATGGATTTTTTCTAAGACTAATTATCTGATCCTTTTCCCAATTTTCAACAACATAAGGACCGTTTGAAATAGGTTTATCCCCATAAGTCAAATCTAATTCTCCATTTGAATTAAATTTAGAATTTGGCACAGGATAAAAAGCTGAATAACCTAAACGCAAAGGGAATGTGACAGAAGGTTCTTTCAATGTCACCTTAAATGAAAAATCATCAATTTTTTCTAAACCAGACATTGTTTTAACTTTAGGATTTTCACTAGACACTTCATCAAAACCTTGAATAATTTCAAAAAAAGCTTGATTTCCTTGAGCATTAGTTGACAAAGCTGTAAAATTCCAAGGATTAATGAAAGAATCAGCATTAACTACTTCTCCGTCGCTAAATTTCCAATCTTTTTTCAAAATTATTGTGTAAACTTTATTGCTAGAATCGGGAACTATGGATTCTGCTACTTCATTTTTCACAGAACCGTCTTTATTATATGCCACAAGACCTGAAAAAACAGCATCAACAACATTGCCTCCGCAAGTCTCCTGAGTATCTCCAGGAATTAATGTTCTCTGCGGTTCACAGCCATAAACTTTGACAATTTTCGATGAATGCTCGCTGCTTGAACAAGAAGTAAAAACCGCACCCGATATTGCAATTAGACTAACTAAAACAGAAAATAAACAAAAGTTTTTCATAAATTCAGGCTAACAAACAGACCAACCTTAAACAAAAATAATGGGCAATATAACAAGAATGATATAAAAATTACTAAAATGCTATCTATTATTCAACAGTAACAGATTTAGCTAAATTTCTTGGCATATCTATATCTAAACCTAATTCATTAGCTAAACAACAAGCAAAAATTTGCAAAGGGACTATATCTAAAGGGGCGCTAAAAAGTGTAGTTGCTTTAGGTCTATAAAAGACCTTATAAATGTTTTCAGGCAATTTTTCATCTATTTGAGCAATTGCTACAACTTTTGCTCCACGAGAAATAATTTCTTCTATATTGGATAAAACTTTTGAATGAATTGACGCTTTATCGCTCTTAGGAGGAACAATAACAAATACCAATTGACCTTTATCAATTAAAGCAATTGGACCATGTTTTAGCTCACCAGCCGGAAAACCTTCTGAATGAATATAAGCAACTTCCTTTAATTTTAATGCCCCTTCCAATGCTATAGGATAGCCTATATGTCTGCCCAAAAAAAGAACTGAATTAACCTCTTTTTGTTTTTTGGCAAAATCTTTGATTTGATCAAAAGACAATAAAATATCTGCTAATTTAGCTGGAATAGTTTTCAGTTCATTCAATTTACTTTCTATTTCGTCAGCATATAAATTGCCTCTTATTTCGGCTAAATATAAACCTAATAAATAACAAGCTGTTATTTGAGCAGTAAAAGCCTTAGTCGAAGCAACAGCTATTTCTCGGCCTGCATAAGTATATAAAACAGCATCACACTCCCTATCTAAAGCCGAGCCTAAAGTATTTACAATGGCCAAAGTTTTCGCGCCTTGATTTTTAGCGTACCTAACAGCCATAAGTGTGTCCATTGTTTCGCCTGATTGCGAAATTGCTACAACTAGTGTTTTGGAATCCACTATTGGATCACGATATCTAAATTCATGAGCATATTCCACTTCAACAGGTATCCGACACCAATGTTCTATAGCAAAGCGAGCAACATACCCACTATGTGTAGCTGTCCCGCATGCTACAACCGTTATTTTATCAATTTGCTCAAAATAGGATTTAGAGAAAGATAATTTATCTAATTGAATATCCCCATCTTGAGACCCTCTACCATAAATAGTGTTCCTAACGGCAGCTGGTTGTTCCCTGATTTCCTTTTCCATAAACGACGAATATCCGCCTTTTTGAGCCTCTTTTATATCCCAATTAATTTCAAATTGCTGATCTTTATAGTCTATAAGTTTATTATCATCACCAAATATTTTAATTTCTTTAAAACCAATTTGAGCAATTTGATCTTGTTTTATTTCAACAGCCTTTTTAGTATGTTTAACAAATGCAATAACATCGCTAGCCACAAAATTAAATTTATCTGACAAACCTATCACTAATGGAGAATTATGCCTTGAACAAATAATTTGCTCTGAGTTTTTGCAATCAACTGCCGCAAACGCCCAAGATCCTTTTAGCTCCTTAACTAATATTTGCATAGCACCGAGCAAATTATTTGTTTTATCTAAAATAATCGATAAATATTCTGCCACAATTTCCGTGTCAGTATCTCCTTGCAATTTAATATTTTTCAAATATTGAGTTTTTATTTTTTGAGCGTTTTCAATAATTCCGTTATGAACTAATGCTACTCTACCGTTAGAGCTTATATGGGGGTGAGCATTTTTTTCACTAGGGATACCGTGTGTAGCCCATCTAGTATGACCAATAGCTAAATTCGACATTGGCATTTTTTTTGTTCGAGTAAGATTTGAAATTTTCGTTTTTAAAGATGATAATTTACCAACAGCTTTAGCGCTAATAAATTTTCCATTATGAATTTGGGCAATTCCGGCTGAATCATAGCCGCGATATTCTAAATATTGCAAGCCTTGAATTACAAAATTAGTGATATTTTCATTTTTCTCTTGGCCTACCAAACCAACTATTCCACACATAATAAACAGTATACATTATGATAAAATATAATATATGAAACTAGTTAATGGCGTTTTACATTTTACAATTCCTGACAACATAATTGCCACTAATTTTTCATTATATTTAAACGAAATTCCTATCTGGGCATTTGCTAGTTCCAAAACTAAAAAATATAATCTCAAAACCTTCAAAAGAGTCGATTATTCTGTGAAATTACCAGAAAAATTATTAAAAATTCTTCATGGCCAGGCCACTAGCAAAATCCAAGTTAACAATTCTTCTAACAATCATCATAAAAATAATTCTTTTTATGATGAAACCATTTTAGAATTTGACAAAAGTGGTAAAAGATTTGAGTTTACAGACAGTTTAGGCAGACCGCTATTCCTGTCAAAATGGGGGTTTTGGCAAACACTAATCTCTCTATCGCAAGACACTAAAGCGAATATTGTAAATTCAACTAAAAAACTTATAAATTTTTTGAATAAAAATCAATATTCCTGCGTTATAACCTCTGGAACGCTTTTAGGGGCAGTTAGAAACAATGGTAAAATGCTAGAAAATGATGATGATGCTGATATTGCTGTTATTTTGGATGAAGAAAACCCGGCTAAAATAAATATTAAATCCTTAAAATTAGAAGAAGAATTAAGCCAAGCAGGTTACACTGTTTTTCGGCATTCAGGCAGTCATTTGCAATTGTTATTTTTTTCAATGCTAAATCAAATTGAATATTATATTGATATATTTATTGGCTTTTTCAAAAAAGAAAATTATTGCCAACCTTTTCATGCTTATCAACCTATGTCAAAAGAAGATATTTTCCCACTGGGAGATGTTATCCTAGAAGGCAATAATTTTCCTTCTCCTAAAAATATTGACAAATATTTATCTGCTATTTATGGAAAAAATTGGAACACTCCTAACACTAGTTTTAAATTTGTAACTCCTTGGGCAGTAAAAACCCAATATGACGGATGGTTTGGCAAATCACAGGGGTTTTATCATAATTATTGGGAAAAATATAATTCTTCAAAAAAACGCGATTTCACCCAAGCCGATAAACATTTTTTACAAATAATTGAAAAAAAATTTAATTTCAAAAATCCAATAATAGATATAGCTTGCGGAACAGGTGAGATAATTAGTAAACTAAGAGCTCTAAATTACCACGTCAAAGGATTTGACTACTCATATTCCGGTTTATATAAAACTAATAGCATCAAAGATAACACTGCCGAATTCGTAAATTTAGCCAATAGATACAGTCTTTTACAATACACTAAAAAACTTGCAAAATTTAAAAAATGTCCAAATTTTATATGCAGCTGGACATTAAATACCGTTGACGATTATATAAGAGAAAATCTATATTTATTTTTAGAAACTTGGCTTAAAAAAGAAACTTCTTGTTTAGTTATTTTTCATTATTTAAACAACGAATATAATTCAAATAGTCAAAATGGCCAAAATTATTCTTATAATTATAATCCAAATAACTGGAATTATGAACTTGAACAATTCGCCAAAGAGTTAAAAAAATATAATCTACAAGGAGAAATTTTATATAACAGCAAAAGATGTTTAGATAATAAATTTGACAACCAATCAGAGTCTTCTCAAATTGCCAAAAACTATTTAATTGCAAATATATCAAAACCTGATAATAAATATACTCATAAACAAATATAAAAGGGAATAATCTTATGGACAAAATAAAACAAATTATTATGAATAAAATTAATAGTAAATATGTTTCATATTCTATGTTTGAAAAAGAAATTAGATATTTACAAGAAAAAATTGAAAAATTACATAAAAGAAATCGAGAATTAGAAGAAATTTTTTCTAGTTTTGCTAATGATCATCAAAAAATTGCTGAAATTTATCAAATTGTGATTGAAAATCTAAATCAAAAAAAATAATTTTGCTACTAAAAATGTCTAAACGCATTGATATATATTTAGTGTTAAGTATTCTATTTGTTGGAATTCTACTAATATCAAATATAGCAGCTGTAAAATTGATTCAAGCTGGCCCTTTTATTTTAGACGGAGGAGCTTTTTTGTTCCCTTTTTCTTATATTTTATGCGATATAATCACAGAAATCTTTGGATTCAAAAAAGCTCAAAAAAGCATTATTTTAGGATTTATATTATCTGCTTTAGCGTCATTAATATTTCTGCTAGTTCAAATAAGTCCATCCGCCGAAGGTTGGAATAATCAAGAATCTTTTGTAAATATTTTAGGTTTTGTGCCAAAAATTGTGACAGCTTCTTTAAGCGCTTATTTTATAGGACAAATGTTGAACTCCTATATTTTAATAAAAATAAAAACTAAAACTGGTGAAAAAAAATTGTGGTTAAGATTAATTGGCTCAACTTTTTTAGGCGAAATAGCTGACACTGCAATATTTTGCACAATCGCTTTTTATGGCACTATATCAGGGGCTGAATTTACTAATTATATACTTGTTGGATATATTTATAAATGTCTTTTAGAAATAGTTTTGTTGCCTATTACTTATAAAATAATCAAAACATTAAAAAAACATTATATGTAAAATTGCAAACTCATTAAAGCAGTAAAAGCCATAAAAGATTTTTAATTAACTAGTACTTTGATAAATAAGCCTTTATAAATTCAGCAATATTCCCATTTAGAACACCTTGAGCATCAGTTGTTTGAAAACCTGTTCTGGTGTCTTTAACTAATTGATAAGGCTGCAAGGTGTATGACCTAATTTGATCTCCCCATGAAGCTTTTACATCCCCCGATAAATCATTTTTTTGTTTTGCTAACTCATCTAATTTGCGACTCAATAATTTAGCTTCTAAAATTCGTATAGCTTGAATCTTATTTTGAAGTTGAGATTTTTCGTTTTGAACGCTAACAACTATACCTGTTGGAATATGAGTTACTCTAACTGCTGAATCAGTTGTATTAACTGACTGACCGCCCGGTCCAGAAGAACGAAAAACATCAATTTTTAAATCATTAGAATCAATTTTTATTTCGTTATCATCTTCTAAAGCTGGAATAACTTCAACTGCTGCAAAAGAAGTTTGTCTTTTGTTTTGTGCGTTAAAAGGCGAAAGCCTAACAAGCCTATGAGTCCCCTGTTCAGCTTTTAAATAGCCATAAGCCCATTGACCTTCTATTTCTGCGGAAGCGCTTTTAACACCTGTTTCATCGCCTTTTTGATAATCTAAAATTTTAAAACCCCAATTATTGGAATCACAAAATCTTTCATACATTCTCATAAGCATTTGAGTCCAATCACAGGCCTCCACTCCGCCGGC
>JAITRN010000019.1 GCA_031288355.1 Candidatus Opitulatrix roisinitermitis
TAATTTAAAATCTTTTGCAAAAATTGGCCGGTATACGATTCTTTAATTTTCGCTAAATTCTCTGGACTTTGAGCAGCCACAATTTCTCCGCCTTTATCTCCGCCTTCAGGGCCTAAATCTATTACCCAATCAGATGATTTTATAACGTCTAAATTATGTTCTATAACTGCCACAGTATTTCCTTTATCAACTAATGATTGCAAAACTGACAGCAATTTTTTAACATCTTCAAAATGGAGTCCTGTGGTGGGTTCATCTAAAATATAAAAAGTTTTTCCTGTGGCGGGTCTTTGCAATTCTGTGGCCAATTTAACTCTCTGAGATTCGCCGCCTGACAAAGTCACAGAACTTTGGCCTAAACGCAAATAGCCTAAACCAACATCACACAAAGTTTTTAAATAGCGGGCTATAAAAGGTATATTATCAAAAAATTCATAAGCATCTTGAATAGACATTTCTAAAATATCTGAAACATTTTTGCCTTTATACTGCACATCTAGGGTTTCATCATTATATCTTTTGCCTTGACAAACTTCACACGGAACATAAATATCTGACAAAAAATTCATTTCAATTTTTATAGTCCCGTCTCCTGAACAAGCTTCACATCTGCCGCCAGCCACATTAAAAGAAAAGCGCCCAGCTTTATAGCCTCTTTGCCGAGAAGTTTTTGTTTCAGCTAATAATTGTCTTATTTTGTCCCAGACTTTTGTGTAAGTGGCTGGGTTAGAACGCGGAGTTCGGCCAATTGGCGACTGATCAACATGTATAACTTTATCCAAAAATTTCAAACCCTCAATTTTTTTATACTTTCCTGGAATAAGCCTAACAGCTCCGTTCAGTTTACTGGCTAAAACTCTATATAAAATCATATCTATTAAAGTAGATTTGCCAGAGCCCGAAACGCCTGTGACACAAATAAAAGTTCCTAAGGGAAACGACACATCTAAATTCTTTAAATTATTTTCGCTAGCCCCGATTATTTTCAAAGATTTTCCTTTGGCTGGTTGGCGCCTTTTTTTAGGGACTTCAATAGTTTTGCGACCAACAAAATAATCACTAGTCAAAGAGTTTTTTGCTTTAGCGAATTGTTTAACCGGCCCATTATAAATTACTTCTCCTCCAGCTTCGCCTGCCAAAGGCCCTATATCTGTGACCCAGTCTGAATTTCGCAGAGTTTCTTCATCATGCTCCACAACTATTAAAGTGTTGCCTAAATCTCTTAGATGATGAAGGGTTTTTATTAGACGATAATTATCTCGCTGATGTAAGCCTATGGACGGTTCGTCCAAAACATAAAGCACCCCAACTAAACCTGAACCTATTTGAGTAGCTAATCTAATTCTTTGAGCCTCTCCGCCAGAAAGCGTGGCAGCCGACCTAGCCAATGTTAAATAATTCAAGCCAACATCTAACAAAAATTTAACTCTGGTGGAAATTTCTGTTTTAACTTGAGCAGCAATTTTAGCTTTATTTCCCGAAAGGTTTAAATTAGAAATCCATTCGTAAAGACTATCAACCGAAAGTTTACAAACATCATATATATTATATTTGCCAATTCTGACCGCTAAAACATCATCTTTAAGTCTAGCTGTTTGACATTTAGGACAAGGCGATAAACGCATAATTGACTCATACCTAAATTGGGCATAAGCTGAATCACTTTCCTCATATCTCCTTTGCAAAATAGGCACAATTCCCTCAAAACCTTCTGTTCGTCTTCTCAATCCTCCCCACTGATCACGCCATTGACTATATATTTTAAAATTATGCCCAAATAAAATGGCTTTTAGAATTTTCGGTTTCATTTTTCTAATTGGTTCATTAATATCAAAATCTAATTCATTTGATAAATCTAATAAAATATCTTTAAAATAAGTTCCCGAAATTCCCATTGACTGAACAAAACCTCCTTGAAAAATTGGCAAATTTTTATCAGCCACGACTAAATCAGGGTCTATTTCTTTTTTATAACCTATCCCATCACATTCCGGACACGCTCCATAAGGAGCATTAAAAGAAAAAGTTCTTGGTTCTATATCCGTTAAAGTCAATTCATGCCCATTAGGACAAGATCTAACAGATGAAAAATTTCTAAATTCAAAATTATTTTCCTGAATATTGCTAACTAACTGAACTGTCATCAAATTATTTGAAGTTGCCAAAGCTGTTTCAATAGAGTCAACTAAACGAGACCTGATATTTTCCGCCACCGCCAAACGGTCCACAACGACTTCAATATTATGCCTTAGGTTTTTAGCAATTTTAATTTCATCTTCTAATTTCAGAATTTCGCCATCAACTCTAACTCTGGCAAATCCCCCTTTTTTGAGCTGTCCAAATAAATCATGATATTCGCCTTTTCTATCGCGAACAACCGGCGCTAAAATTAAAAATTTAGTGCCTTGTTTTAATTCTAAAATTGCTTCAGCCATCTGACCAGGAGTTTGAGCTTGAACTTCCGAATTGCATTCAGGACAAAACTGTGTGCCGACTCGAGCAAATAACAGCCTAAGATAATCATAAATTTCTGTGATAGTGCCCACTGTGGAACGTGGATTTTTATTAGTTGATTTTTGGTCTATGGAAACAGCGGGTGAAAGACCTTCAATAAAGTCAATATCAGGTTTATCCATTTGACCCAAAAACTGCCTAGCATAAGCTGATAAAGACTCCACAAAACGTCTTTGACCTTCAGCAAAAATAGTGTCAAAAGCTAAAGACGATTTGCCTGAACCAGAAAGTCCTGTGAAAATATTTAATGAATTTCGCGGAATTTCCAAATCTATATTTTTTAAATTATGAACCCTGGCGCCTTTGATGGATATGCTATTTTTTTCCAACATATTAAAATTCTACTCTTGTTTTTAAGATTATTATTAAAACCCGATTTTTATTTAAGCCCCATTTTTATTTAAACGTTATTTTTATTTAAGCCTTATTTTTATTTAAACGCTATTTTTATTTAAGCCTTACTCCCAAATTCTAATTCCTTTAGGACCAAGCATATTTTGAGCCTCAGCAAATTTTTTATCTTTGACTAATTGTTTAATTTTAGTGGATGATATTCCTGGAAGCAATTCCAATTCTTCCACTTCAAAAAGCTTTTGAGTTTTATTCATTTTTTGCAAAGTTGATATATTGCCTAATCTGCCTTTTCCAAATGCTGCGCCTTCGCCTAAAAGCAAATATTTTACATTATATTTATCAACCAAATATTTATCGGAAAATTCCTGAAAACTTAAATCTTTTATTTTAGCAAAATCCAAAAAATCGATTTTTTGAATGCCAAGTTTATTCAATTTAGCAACTTGCAGATTTTTATTAGCCGAATCTTTATTAACCAAATCATTATTAGGCAAGTCTTTATTATTAAGCAAGTCTTTATTAATGTTTGAATTTTTATTAATAATTATAACTCGTGGCTTCAATTTTCTTGACAGACTCTCTTTTATAAGGCGAGAAATTAAGGCTTGATGGCCTTTGTGCAAAACAGAAAATTTTCCTATAACAGCTCCATAATTCACAGCTCCATAATTCACAGCCCCGTAATTCACAGCCCCATAATTCGCAACTCCATAATTCGCGGCCTCATAATTCACAAAATTTGAATTGGCTTCTTGTGAATTAGTTCCTTGTGAATTGGTTCCTTGTGAATTAGGAATATTTTTTATTATTTCACTTATTTTTTTGGCATTATCGACTGTGAATTTTCCAATAGTCAAACGCCTTAAAGCTCTCAAATGTCCGCCAACTCCAAGTTTTTTGCCTAAATCACGGGCCATTGAGCGAATATAAGTGCCTTGCGAACATTCAATCACTGCTTCTATATCTATATAATTTTCTGACAAACTTTCAGCATTATTTGATTTTCGTTTTATAGATATTATTTTAAACTTATAAATAAAAACTGGTTTTGGATCTAATTTAACAGACTTGCCAGCCCGAGCCAATTTATAAGCTCTGACCCCGTCAACTTTTTTAGCAGAAAAAGTTGACGGGGTCTGCATTTGAAAACCGATAAATTCTCTAACAGCTTTTTTTATATTTTGATCTGTGATAGTTCCGATATTTGCCTCAGAAAAATCTGTTTGAGCAGCGTCTATTATTTTCTGACCCGTCAAATCATCTGTGTCAGTTGAATAACCTAAACGAATAGTTGTTTGATAAGTTTTTTCTAAAGCGGTGATTTCTGAAAGTTTTTTAGTATCAGCTCCAAATGCTAAAACTAATAAACCGCTGGCAAAAGGGTCAAGTGTTCCGGCATGTCCGATTTTTTTTTGACCAAAAGCTGACCTCATTTTAGCCACAACATCATGTGAAGTCCAGCCGGGCTCTTTGTCAACCAATAAAATGCCGTTTATATTTGGAGTGACATTTTTTTCTAATTGGATTTTTTTAAATTGGTTTTTTGTAGGCATCAGACAAATTAGCAAATTCTGCTTTGCTAGACAATTTTTTAACTTTGGCGTCTTTTTGACGAGCCTGTTCTAGTAGCTCATCCATAGATTTAACATAAGCTTCCACCTCATCATAAACAAATTCTAATGTTGGAGCTGTCCGCAGACTTATTTGTTTAGCTAAAACACTTCTAATTTTGCCTTTAGCACTTTCCAAAGCCAAAGCACTAGAATTTTTAGTGTTGTCTTGTCCCAAAACTGACCAATAAATTTTAGCATGTTTAAAATCGCCCGTTATTTTAACATCTAAAATTGTCACCATTCCTAAACGTGAATCTTTTAAATCAAATTCTATAACTTCCGCCACTAATGAACGAATAATATGCTCTAAACGCTTTTTTTTAGGACTATCTATTTTAGAATTAGCAATTTCAAAATTATCCATTTATAGTTTTCTACTCTTTTTTCAGCTAACAAAATTAATCACGAGCAATTTCTTGCATATCATATGTAACTATTTGATCACCAATTTCCAAATCATTATAATCACCAAAACCAATGCCACATTCAAAGCCTTTTTTAACTTCTTTAACATCGTCTTTTTCACGCCGCAAAGATTCTATTTTAAGATTTTCGGCGACTATTTCATCTTTCCGCAAAATTCTAGCTTGCGCACCCCGAACAACTATTCCAGACGCGACTTTTGAACCAGCAATATTGCCGAATTTAGACGATTTGAAAACTTGCAAAACTTCTGCCCGGCCTGTCTCTACTTCTTCATATTCAGGCTTTAACATGCCTTTCAAAGCTGCTTCTATATCTTCAATAGCTTTATAAATTATAGAATATTGCTTTATATCAATACCCTCTCTAGAAGCATATTCATCAACTTTTTGTTCCGGTTTAACATTAAAAGCAATTATTACAGCATTGTCGACCGTTGCTAAATTAACATCATTTTGGGTTACTGCTCCCACGCCCCTATGAATAATTTTCAAACCTATGCCTTGACCTGTGTCTATTTTCACCAAAGCGTCTTCTAAGGCTTCCACAGACCCCGAAGCGTCGCCTTTTATAATCAAATTCAAAATATCTAATTTGCCTTTTTCAACAGCTTCTTTAAAGTATTCCAAAGTCGCTCTCTTATGCCGTTTAGCTAATTCAGCAGCTCGTTTATTGGAGCCTCTAGCATCAGCTATTTGCCGAGAAACCTTTTCATCTTCCACTATTAGAAAGGAATCCCCCGCTGACGGAACAGCTGAAAGGCCTAAAGCTCTAACAGGGGTGGAAGGCAAAGCTTGTTTTATAGGTTTACCATATTCATCAAACATAGCTCTAACTCGTCCATAAGTCACACCAGCCACAATCGAATTATGAATATTTAAAGTTCCGCTTTGAACAAGCAATGTGGCGACCGCACCGCGCCCTTTGTCTAAATGGCCTTCAATAATTGTTCCCCGAGCTAACATATTAGGATTCGCCCTTAAATCAAGAGTGGCGTCAGCTGTTAGAAGAACTGATTCTAAAAGCTGGCCGATATTAGTTTGATCTTTAGCTGAAATATCAACATACATAGTCTGACCGCCATATTCTTCTGGCACAAGACCATATTCAGCTAATTGACCTCTAACCTTTGCTGGATCAGCTCCCGGAACGTCTATTTTATTAACCGCCACCACTATTGGCACATCGGCTGCTTTGGCATGATCTAGCGCCTCAATAGTCTGAGGCATAATTCCATCATCAGCTGCCACCACTAAAATAGCCACATCTGTCACTTCCGCTCCGCGAGCTCTCATAGCAGTAAACGCCTCATGACCAGGAGTATCTATAAATGTCATAGAACGAGGTTTTCCATCATGCACAACATTTATTTTATAAGCCCCTATATGCTGTGTTATGCCGCCTTTTTCGCCCTCTGCAACATTGGCATGGCGGATAGCATCAAGCAATTTGGTTTTTCCATGATCAACATGTCCCATAACAGTTATAACAGGCGGACGCGGCTCTAAACCTTCTTCGTCAACAGCCTCTTTTTCTAAATCTATATCAAAGTCTGACAAAATTTCTTTATCTTCTTCTTCAGGAGAAACCATAGAAATTTTATAACCTAATTCTTCGCCCAAAAGTATAAAAGTATCTTCATCAAGAGATTGGGTGACTGTGGCCATTTCGCCCAATTTAAACAAAACAGTCACTAAATCAGCTGGATTGACTTCAATTTTATCGCCAAAATCGTTAAGTGTGGCTCCTTGACGCAACTTTATAATTTGACCATTACCATTAGGAATTTCCACACCGCCAATTGTGCGTGTTTCCATTTCTTCGAATTCTTGACGTTTATCTTTTTTAGATTTTCTAGCCTTTATAGGCTTTCCGCCCCGCCGGCCAAAAGCGCCTTGTGTCCCGCCAAATCTAGCCCCGCCTTTGCCGCCACGAGGAGCTTTATAAGCACCCTGTCTGGCGTCAGCTTGTCCTGCGGGTTTTTTATATGGAGATTCAGTTTGGTCTGTTTTATCAGCTTCAGCAGCCGGTTTAGACTGACGCGAGTCTCTGCTAAAATTGGAATCTTGTTTTCTTCCTCTTCGAAAGCCTTGAATAGATTGCCCTATATTAACATTAGGACGCGAATTAACCAAAAAAGGATTATTAGCAATTCTTGGAGCTTTAGGTTTAGGAATATCCAAAGGCAAACTTACCTTTAAGGGTTTTTTTATTTGGCTAGTTTCATCAGTTTTTGGAATATCACTATTTTGAAAAGTTTCTAATTCAACAACTTCCGAACCGTCTGACGTGACAACTGTGGTCTTAGCAACATTAGGAACAGGCTTTTTGACCGCTTGTTTTGGCTTGGGGGCAGGAAATTTATCCCTTATTTTTCTCTCAATAGGGGGTTCAATTGTTGAAGATGCAGAACTAACAAATTCGCCTAATTGATCATTGACGAATTCTAAAATCTCCTTACTAGTCTTGCCAAGCTCCTTTGCTAAAGAGCTTACCTTTGTTTTCCCAGCCATAATTATTCACCTTTTTCATCCGCTTTTTCATCAGCAATTATATCTATTTTCCAACCTGTTAAACGAGC
>JAITRN010000039.1 GCA_031288355.1 Candidatus Opitulatrix roisinitermitis
GTTTCTGTCATGCCATAGCCTTCAAAAACCGGCACACCAGCGCCTGTGAAAAAATGGACTAATTCTGCATCAAGCGGCGCTCCGCCCGAAACGCAATATTCCACATTATTGCCCAAAACGGCTCTTATTTGAGAATAAACTAATTTATCAAACAGCCGATGTTTGGCTTTTAAAGACAAAGGCACAGCTTTGCCTTGAGCTTGCAATTGAGAAAATTCACGAGCTGTGGCTGCACTTTGAGAAAATATTTTAGCTTTTAGCCCTTTAGCTGCTCGATGTGAAGAAGCATTATAAACTTTTTCAAAAATGCGCGGAACCGCCAAAAGATAAGTCGGTTTAACTTGTCGCAAATCGTCTAACAATGTTTTAATAGATCTAGCCATGCCAATAGTGGTGGTGCCTGCTATGCCAGCTAATGCCAAATAACGCGCTAAAACATGAGCTAAAGGCAAAAACATCAAAACCTTCGCATCTTCCCTGAGCAATATTTCTGGCACACCTTGACAGCCATTATAAACACAAGCACACAAAACTCTGTGCGACAATTCCACTCCTTTAGGAACAGCTGTGGATCCAGAAGTGTAAACTATTGTGGCTATATCATCGCCAAACCGGAGCATAGACCTTTCATCGACTTCCAAATCGCTCACACCTTCCCCAAAAACTCCTAAAGCCGCAATATCATTTTTTTCAATAATCCACTTTTGAGCATTTGCTGGACAACGCCCAGCAATTTCATCATTTTCCACAGCAGCATATTTTATCTCAGCATTTTTGAAAATATATTTAATTTGTTCAGCTGAATCAGTTTCATAAACAGGCACAGGCAAAGCCCCCACAGCCCATATAGCAAAATCAAATAAAGACCATTCATATCTAGTTCGTGAAATAATTGCCACACTATCGCCCACATTCACGCCTTTAGCAATAAGTCCTTTTGCCAGAGTTTTCACCTCATCCAAAAATTGAGCAGCCGAAACAGTTTTCCATAGGCCATTAGCATAATATTCAAAAAGGCTTCCTTCAGGGTCTCGTTTAACCCTTTCTAATAAAATAGAAAATGTATTGATTTTAGTTTCTGTTTTAGCTATTGTTTTAGCTTTAATTTTTGTTTTCAGTTTAGTTTTCGGTTTAATTTTTATTTTAGTTTCAGTCATTTTATGCCTTTGTTAATTCCACTTTTCCTTCTATATTTATTTTATCTGATAATTCTTTATTAGATAACACTTTATCAGACAATCGCTTATCGGTTAATTCTTTATCAATTAATTTTTGATAAGAAATTTCTCCAACTATATTGCCTGTGGAACATAAATCAGCTTCAGCTAATTTAATATTTTCTAACGTCTTTTTTTCGCCATAAATAACAACATTTTTTAGAGCCACCTTTTGAGAAACTTGAGCTGCGCTTTTTATGCCTCTGATTTGAGAAATTGCTGCGAAAATATCGTCTATAAAACTAGTATCCATTTTAGCATTTTCTATTTGACTAGGCTTGGGCCAAGCTGCTATATGAATAGACGAATTATGAAACCAGCTCCAGGCTTCTTCGGCGGCATAAGGCATATATATAGCCAGCATTTTTAAAATATTTTCCAAACATATAAAAAGAGTTTTTTTAGCTGAAAGAGTTTGAACTTCCGAAAAATTAGAATTGCTATAGGTTTGGTTACTTTCAAGGGTTTGATTATCCCCATAAGCTCGGCTTTTAACTAATTCAATATAATTATCACAAAAATTCCAGAAAAAACTTTCGATGAATTCTAAAGCTCTGGCATGGTCATATTTTTCCAAAGAATTTGTGGCTTGGGAAATTGTGAAATCTAAAAACTGCAAAAGTTTTTTATCTAGAATATTAACAATTTTAGCTTGACTAATTTCTTCATTTATAATTTGACCCTTATTTTTTAGTTGATCTCCATCTCCTACTTGATCTCCATCTCCTATTTGGTCTTTATTCCCTATTTGATCTTTATTCTTTGGTTGATCGCTAATTATATTTAAAACAAATTTGCTAGCATTTAAAATTTTAGTGGCAAATTTTCGGCCAGCTTTCATAACATCATCATCATACATCGCGTCTATGCCTAATTTAGAAACAGACGCCCAGTATCTCACGCCGTCAGATGAATACTGATCTAAAAGCTTCTGCGGCGTCACAACATTGCCTTTGGATTTTGACATTTTTTTTCTGTCTGGGTCCAAAATAAAACCTGATATAGCAGCTTTTTTCCACGGCAAAACACCAAATTCTAAATAAGATCTAACAACAGTGGAAAAAAGCCATGTTCTTATAATGTCTTGACCTTGTGGTCGCAAGGAAAAAGGAAATGTTTTAGCAAAAAGGCTTTTATTTTGCGAACTTTTATTTTTCAAATTCTCATCACCCAAATTTTCGCCATCTAAATAATTGTTAGGTATTAAAGGAGTCAAAGAACTAGTCGCCCAAGTGTCCATAATATCTTTTTCAGCCACAAAACCGCTAGGTTTGCCTCTTTGGCTTTCTTCATAACCTTC
>JAITRN010000091.1 GCA_031288355.1 Candidatus Opitulatrix roisinitermitis
GTTTTGGGCAATAATGTGGAATATTGCGTTTCGGGCGGAGCGCCGCTTGATGCAGAATTAGTCCATTTTTTCACAGGCGCTGGTGTGCCGGTTTTTGAAGGCTATGGCATGACAGAAACAGCTGCTCCGGCCTCTGTTAATCATTATAAAAATTGCAAAATTGGCACAGTGGGCAAACCTTTGCCTGGCGTGGAGGCTAAAATTTCTGCTGAAGGAGAACTTCTTTTAAGAGGTGAGTCAGTGGATGCTAAATATCATAATATGCCTGAACTAACTCGTCAAGTAAACCGCAACGGTTGGCTTCATACTGGCGATTTAGCAGAAATTGATAGTCAAGGATATATAACAATAACCGGCCGAATAAAGGATATAATTGTCACAGCTGGCGGAAAAAATGTTTCTCCAGCGCCTTTAGAAGAGACTGTTCGGTCTCGCCCAATTGTTAGTCAATGTGTTGTGGTGGGAGATAAAAAACCTTTTATTTCGGCGCTTATAACTTTTGATCCTGATGAATTAAAATTATGGCTTGAAGAAAATAATCTAAATTCGCAAATGAGTGTTGATCAAGCAAAATCGAATCCAGCAGTTTTGGCTGAAGTTCAGAAAGCGGTTGATGGGGCTAATAGATTAGTTTCCAGGGCTGAGTCTATTAGAAAATTTGTGGTTCTGTCAGAAGACTTCACAGAAGAAAACAAACTTTTAACAGCTTCCCAAAAAGTTAAAAGAAGCAAAGTTTTAGAAGTATATAAAAATATTATAGATGAAGAAATTTATATTCAGAATTAAAAATGCCTGAATTTAAGGTAGTAACAGATTTCACTCCTTCGGGAGATCAGCCAGAAGCAATTGCTCAAATAGTCAAAAAAATAAATTCGGGTGAAAAAGATATTATTCTTTTAGGCGCCACAGGCACTGGAAAAACGGCCACTGTGGCTTGGATTTTGGAAAAAATTCAAAGACCTTGTCTTATAATAGAGCCAAACAAAACTTTGGCAGCCCAGGCTTGGGCAGAATTTAAAGATTTTTTTCCAGAAAATGCTGTGGAATATTTTGTTTCATACTATGATTATTATCAGCCGGAAGCTTATGTGCCTACCACTGACACGTATATTGAAAAAGACTCATCTATAAATGACGAAATTGACCGGTTAAGACATTCGGCCACTGTGAGCTTGTTAACTCGGCAGGATGTTATAGTTGTGGCGTCAGTTTCCTGCATTTATGGTTTAGGAACCCCAGAAGAATATTCTTCAATGATGCGTCAGATAAAAGTTGGTGAGTCTATTTCGCGCGATGAGCTTTTAGCAGAATTTGTAAATCTGCTTTATGAAAGAAATGATTTAGCTTTTGAGCGCGGCAAGTTTAGAGTTAAAGGAGACATTGTCGAAATAATTCCAGTTTATGAAACAAATCCTTTAAGAATTGAATTTTTTGGTGATGAAATAGAATCTATCACTAAACTTCATCCTATAAGTCACGATGTTTTAGAACAAGTGGACGAGACTTATATTTTTCCAGCTTCGCTTTATGCTGCTAGCCGGGAAAGAATGTTTGAAGCTGTTAAACGGATAAAAAATGAATTACAAGATAGAGTTAAATATTTTCAAACTAAAAATAAATTATTAGAAGCTCAGAGAATTCAAATGCGGACCAAATATGATTTAGAAATGATTGAGGAAATTGGCACCTGCCGCGGCATTGAAAATTATTCCAGACATATTGACGGCCGAAATCAAGGTGAACCGCCTAGCACTTTACTGTCTTTTTATCCAAAAGATTTTGTGCTTATAATAGACGAATCGCATATCACTGTTCCGCAAATTGGCGGCATGGGGGCGGCTGATTCTTCAAGGAAAAGGTCTTTAATAGATTTTGGATTTCGTTTGCCTTCCGCCTTGGATAACAGACCTCTTAGATGGGATGAATTCCAGCAATCTATTGGTCAGACTGTTTATTTGTCGGCCACTCCCGGCAAATATGAGAAAGAAATTTCTGCTCCTGTAGTTGACCAAATTATCAGACCCACAGGTTTGGTGGATCCCAGTATTGAAATTCGCCGAACTCAAGGGCAAATTGACGATTTATTAAATGAAATTAAACAAACTGCTAAAAATGGTGAAAGAGTTTTAATAACAACATTGACCAAAAAACAAGCGGAAGCATTAACAGATTATTTCCAAGAAAATAATATAAGGGTTCGCTATATGCATTCAGATGTTGAAACTTTGGAAAGAGTTAATATTTTGCGGGATTTGCGTCTAGGGGTTTTTGATGTTTTGGTGGGCATTAATTTATTGAGAGAAGGGCTTGATTTGCCGGAAGTTTCTTTGGTGGCAATTTTAGATGCTGATGTTCAAGGCTTTTTGCGTTCACCTTCTTCGCTAATTCAAACAATTGGCCGAGCGGCTAGAAATGCGCACGGCAGGGTTATTATGTATGCTGATAAAATAACGCCAGCTATGGAAGAAGCCATAGAATTAACGTCTAAAAGGCGCCAAAAGCAAATAGCTTATAATAAAAAACATAATATAAATCCAGCGACTATTCAAAAGAAAGTCAGGGATTTAATGGGAGAAAAATTGTATGGATTTGACGGAGTTTTGCAAAAAGATAAAGGCAGGAATTTTGATTTCAAGCAAGGATTAGGCCAAGATTTAGAAAAGTCAACCCAAGAAAAGTCAACCCAAGAGAGGTCAATCCAAGAAAGGTCAATTCAAGAGAGGCAAATTCAGAACTTGGAAAAACTTATGAAACAAGCTGCTAAAAATTTAGAATTTGAATTAGCAGCTGCTTTAAGAGATGAAATTTCGGCGGCTAGAATCCAGCTGGAAGAACTAAATAATTTTTCAGTGTGATATTTGATTGCAGCATGATATTTGATTGTAGCGTGATATTTGCTTGCAGAGTGATATTTGATTGCAGCGTGATATTTGCTGGTTAATATTGCTCGTTAATAAAATATTCAGAAAATAATTGTAAAATTAATTTATGTGTGAAAATAGTTATAAAATTTTGCTTTTAGACGATGAAAAACTTCTGAGAGAAACTGTGGCTGAAGCTTTAACCCTAGCAGGTTTTTCAGTTTCAGCTTTTGCCCGCGCCCATGATGCTTTAAAAGCTGTGGCTAAATCACAGGAAGAGAATTTTCTAGATTTGGAGAATGTTTCAAACGCGGAATATGACGCAGCTGTTTTAGACGTCATGGTTCCTGATATGGACGGCTTCACGCTAGGCGAAAAATTGAAAGAGTATAATCCTGAACTGCCAATAATTTTTTTAACTGCCAGAGACAAAGTTGACGACAAATTAAAAGGTTTTGAAATAGGGGCAGATGATTATTTAGTTAAGCCTTTTGTTATGCAAGAATTAGTTGCTCGTTTGAATGCAATAATTTCTCGCACCAAGACTTCTAAATCAAATGTCAAACTGAATGCTAAAATTAATCAAAATAAAGTTTTGCAAATAGCTGATTTAAAACTTGACTTACAATCTTTAACAGCTTCAAGATATTCTGACAAAGCTGGCGAACTGCCAATTGAATTAACTAAAACTGAATTTAGACTTTTGCAGTTTTTAGTGGAAAATGCTAAAATAGTTTTGTCAAAAGATGATATTATGGCAGAAATTTGGGACCAAGAATATACTGATGATTATTCGATTTTAGATGCTTATATTTCTCATCTGCGCAAAAAAATTGACTCTTTTGCCAATTTGCCAAAATTGATCTACACAAAATGGGGCGTCGGCTATTATATTAGTCATTAATATACTAGTTATTAAAAATTATGTTAGCTATTAAAAATTGGTGGTCCAAACAGCTTTTGCAGACTAGAATCACAATTATTCTAGTGGCAGGGCTTTCGGTAGGCTTGCTTTTTTGCTCTTTAATAGGTTATTCTATTATTTCCAACATTATTTCTTCAAATATCCAATTTCAAATTAGCAATATAAATCCGCGGATTTTAGGATTTCATGGATTTGAATCAGAAAATTTATCGCCTGATATGCCTTTTATCGCCCATATTTCTAGAGAACTTATGACTGCTTTGGTTAAATATTTATTTTTTACTACTATTTTCATTGTTGTTTTAGGAGGAGTTGTGGCATATTTTGTTTCAAAAAAACAGCTTATGGAAATAACTAAAACAAATCAAGCTCAAGAAAATTTTGTTTCTGATGTTTCCCACGAATTGAGAACTCCTTTAACAGTTATAAGAGGCCAAATAGATTTGTATAAAACTAAAAGGAATAGGGCTGAAGGACTTAGAGCTAAGGGACACACAGCTAAAGGGAATAGCAAAAGAATGCCGACTAATTCAAAAGAGTTTTCTTTAATTGAAGCTGATAAACATTTAGAAAATATTGAGTATTCAACAATTCAAATGCAAAATTTATTGGATGAACTTCTGGCTCTTTCTCGTTTAGACGCCAACAAAGGCTTATTTGACGCCAAAGTGAATTTAATAGAAGCAATTCATTTAGCAATTCGTTCAATTCCTTATTT
>JAITRN010000051.1 GCA_031288355.1 Candidatus Opitulatrix roisinitermitis
GGCACAAAAGAATTATTTATTTGGGTCATTGGACTAGATTTATAAAAAGCTGTTCTATAATGAGTGATATTATGCAAAAAACTTATTGAAAATTGACAGAATATCGCTAAACATATTATTACAATAAAAGGCGTTTTAATTATCATTTTTGCATAGTTGGATAAACATTTTAAAAGCCAAATTACGCCAAATATAATAAAACAAAACATAATTATTCTATTTTGACCCCATCTGATAAATAATGATTCACAAATTATAGTAAAAGCAAACCCTAGAATAATTATTAATTTCAGGTCTTTATACATATTATTTGCAAATTTATTTACACTCAAAGACAGTATAAAAACGACAGTAAATGCAAAATATAGAGGTGAAGAAGTTATAAAAGCTCTATATATAAATTCAAAAGCATTATATATCTCAGACGGAAAAACGTTTGAATTTATTCGATCAGTTTTATTAAAGAAATAACAGTTTACTAAAGCGTTTAATCCGTTGACACTTATAAAATAAGCTATAATTAATCCGCTAATAACTATAAACGATGCTATATTTAAAAGCACTACTTTGCGAAATCTTTGCCAAGTAATTTTTTTTAGAACACATAAAATTAAAATAGCTATAAATACTCCTAAATAGCTCCCCAGAATTTGATATTTTGACCAAGCGATAAAAGAAAAGCCAAGCCCATTTACAATCCAATATTTAGCTTTAACGGATTTGTCTTCAATTTCAGCAAATTTTAATTCTCTGCAAACTAAATATATAAAATATAAAATAGGCAAAACCGATATTTCTTCCACCGTCCATGATGCCGTATTGCCTTCATTAATTGAATCAAAAAAATATAAAGCCGATAAAAAAATAACAGTTGACATAAATGATAATTTTTCTGATAACCAAATTTTTGATAACAAAAAACTCACTATACACGTTAAAAAATATATAACGATCAAAGCAATATATGGCGCCGTCATAGACCACGGATTAATCCATGAAAAAACTAGCCAAAGAAAATAAAAAGCAGGTCCTTTAACTTCAAAAATATCTTTATATGGAATAATTCCGTGAGCCCATGAATTGCCTGTTACAGAATAAACCCAAACATCTGAATGGCTAGAATTTGCCCAAAAAGGCGAACATTGAAATTTAAGGGTTGCTATACATATGGCCAAACCTAAAAAACAAGTATATAAAAATAATATAAATTTATTTTTGTTTATAAAATTAAAGAATTTAGACACAAATTGTTTATTATTTATCTAAGAAAATAAGCCCTTATTTAAGCTCCGTAAGCGTCATAAGCTTCATAAGATTCTTGCCCTTGCGTTATACTAGGCTTATCAAAATCTTTATTAGAACCGTAAAAAACTTTCAAAATATGAAATAGTATTATGCAAACTAAAGAACCTATAGCTATTCCTCCCACAGTTATATCGCCAATGGTAAAAGTAAAATCAGCAATGCCTATCACCAGAGTGACAGCTGCCACAGTGATATTTTCCATACGCGCAAAATTGACTTTATTCTCCACCCATATTCTAACACCTAGCATACCTATCATACCATAAAGCAATGTGGCCGCTCCTCCTAAAACGCCCGGTGGAACAGTCGAAATAAGTATACCAAATTTAGGGCATAATGCTAAAATCATAGCCCCAATAGCAGCCACCCAATAAACCGCAGTTGAATAGACCTTAGTGGCAGCCATAACGCCAATATTCTCAGCATAAGTTGTTGTGGCTGAACCTCCGCCTAAACCAGCCAAAACTGTGCCTAAACCGTCGGCCAATAAAGCTCGACCTGAGTATTTGTCTAAATTTTTGCCAGTCATAGTTGATATAGATTTAATATGCCCAATATTCTCAGCTATAAGAACAAATACCGCTGGTAAAAACATTAAAAGAACCCCTAAATTAACTGTTGGAGCGGCAAATTCAGGCAAACCAAACCATTTAGCATCATCTATTTTAGAAAAATCCACCTGCCCGGCGCTAACAGCATATATATATCCCACTACAACACCCAAAAGGATTGACAAACGAGAAATTATAGCCAATTTTCCCCGTCTAAAAACTGCTCCAAAAAATATAATAGATAAAAGTGTTATAAGAGCTGTTATAGGAGCTTTATCAAAATTACTCCAAGCTGATGGCGCTAAATTAAAGCCGATTAACGCCACAATTGAACCACAAACTACTGGCGGCATTAAAATATTTATCCATTTTACACCAACCCAATGAACTATTACGCCAACCAACGCTAAAAGCAACCCTGTGCATAAAATTCCAAATATAGCACTACCCTGCCCCCCGCTAGAAGAAACAGTGGCCGTGACTGGGGCTATTAAAGCAAAAGACGAACCTAAATAACTCGGGACTTTGCCGGCGCATATTAACAAAAATAAAGCTGTGGAAATACTAGTGAAAAATAGAGTTGTAGCCGGTGGAAAACCAATTAATAAAGGCACCAAAAAGGTCGCTCCAAACATGGCTACTATATGCTGCAAACCTAAAGCTACGGTTTTTCCCCAGCCAAGTCTTTCTTCTGGAGAGACTACACTTACTCCTCCATCACCTGTTTTCACACTAAATTTTACTTTTTTATATTTGAACATTTTTCCTCGGATTCTTTATTTATTATACATTTTTTTACTTTATATATTATTTTAACTATATCTATTAAAAATTCTATTTAAGTATTTATGGTGTGTTGTTAAATTTAAAAAAAAAGCGACCCAAAATAAGACTTGAACCGGCGACCTCTGCCGTGATAAATAATTTATATAAATAAAGCGACCCTAACCGGACTTGAACCGGCGACCTCTGCCGTGACAGGGCAGCGCTCTAACCAACTGAGCTATAGGGCCTCCTTTATTAGATTATCATAAGGCTTTATTTTTCGGAAAATAGGCAATATGTTTTTCAAAAATTATTACCAAAGATAGCTAATATTTTAGAAAGTCGTCAATATATTTTTAAAGAAATTGTTTTGAAAATTTTTGCGGTAGCTTATTTTATAGCAAAAAAATTTTCAAAAGTGAGTAGGACTGCGGACTAATTTTCGGAAGATTTATCTTCTGATAAACTAAAATTATGGATGAAACTAAAATTATGGATGTTATTATGAAATTTTTAAAATTAAAGAAATTAGGCATTTTAGGAACAATAATTTTTTTCAGCATTGCTAGTTTTTTAAATAATCCACTTTTTTCAAACGCT
>JAITRN010000100.1 GCA_031288355.1 Candidatus Opitulatrix roisinitermitis
ATTTATTATATGCCTTATTGAATCGACAGAATAGCTCATAGGCATAATATGGTGCAAAACTTGAAAAAATTCTGGAGTGGTTTGATAAGGAAATGTTCCTCCGCAGCTTGTTATTTGCAAAATTAGCAAAATTAAACCTATGTATAAACCTGCTAAATTTAAAAGAGCAGCTAAACAAAACATAATTGCCACAAATGTCGCAGAAACTAAAAGCATATAAGCTAATAACATCCAATGATGAGCTACGGGGACTTGCAAAATAAAAACCACTGTTATATATAGGCAAAGCATTTGTAAACAGCCAAAAAGCGCTGGAATAAAATAACTGCCTAGTCCTGCTCGAAAATCGGAATTGGAAAAAGTTAGTTCAGCATTTTTAAATGGTTTAAATAAAACAAATAAAGCATAAGCGCCCACCCAAGTGGAAAGAGAAATAAAAAAAGGCGCTAAACCCACACCATAATTAGCTGACGTAGCTTGTTTTTCATTTTGCATAGATACAGGGTTGGCGATAACATTATTTATATTATCTCTTTGAGAATTGCTGAATTGAGGAACTTTTTCTAGTCCTAATTTTAGTTGTTGGGAAAATTCTTTGGAAGCTGTTTGAATTTTATTTATACCAGTGTCAAAATCATTATACCCAGAAGATAATTGATTGATTGCAAAGACAAGCTGAGGAACTTTTTTAGAAATTTCTTTTAATGCTAGAGACAGTTGGTTAGCTCCTTCGGATAATTGGTTTATTTGTGAAACATCTAGTGTAATAGTAGTATAAAATTGCTGAATGTCGGAATCTAAAAAATTTATTTGATCAAGTAAAAATTGTTTTTGTTCTTGGCTTATAGGCAAAGAATTAATCATTTCAATTAATTTTGGTTCAGTTTGGTTGTTCCAGTTGGCGTCTAATATTGAGGCAATATTTTTCACTTTATTAGCAATTTCAGCAATTTTAGCATCGCCCTCTGCTAAGGTTTTGCTGCCGTTGGCTAGTTGATTCATAATGGAGGGCAAAGGTTTGCTAGCCTCATCCAATTGCTCTAATCCAGCTTTTATTTTTTTGGAATTTTCTTTTAATTCACTAATTCCGTCAGCTAATTGTTCAGAAGCATTAGTGGCTTTGGCTAAATTATTGTGAATTTCTGTTAAGCCAGTTAATAAATTATCAGAGAATTCTCTCATAACTTGGCTATTTATTGAAGCCTGTAATTTATCAGATAATTGTTTAGCTGCTGTGTCTATTATATAATTATTAGCGTCATTAGAAACCAAAATTATTTGAGAATGCTGAGCCTGGGAAGTTTTGCTATTAGTGCTTATTATAGAATTATATAAAGTGGAAACCTGTTTGGAAAAATCTGCTGGTATTATAATCCCAAACATATATCTACCGTTATAAACCCCTTCTCGCAAGGCTTTGGAATCAGTTTTTTGCATATCAAAAGCTCGTTGATTAATTAATTCATTTTCAACAGTTTTTCCTAAATCAAATGTATTATTACCAATTTTAACCAATTTGTCTTCACAAGATATAGCCACAGGCACATTTTTCATTAAAGTGTAAGGATCATAGTTGGCCCATAAATAAAAGCCTGTGTAAATAGATGGAATTAAAATAAGTGCAGCTATAGCCACTCTCATAAAGCCGGTTTTTAGAGTGTTTTTCAAACCTTTAAAAGCGACTGTAAAAGTGGTTGCCATATATTTAGTATATATGGTAAAATTGGAGTATGCATAAAGTAAAACCTATATTCCAAAATTATAATTGGGGAAGTCAATCAGTTTTGCAAAAGCTTTTTGGTTTAGAAAAAAATGGTTTACCAATTGCCGAAGTCTGGTTTGGAACACATAAAAAAGCTGATAATATATCTGAATTTTTTGGGGCAGAATTGCCTTATCTTTTTAAGATTTTAGCAGTTGAAAAATGTTTATCACTTCAAGTTCATCCAAATAAAAAAACCGCTAAAGAAGGTTTTGATAAAGAAAATGTTTCAGGCTTGCCGCTTGACGCCCAAAATAGGGTTTTTCGTGACCCTAATGCAAAACCTGAAATGACAGTAGCACTAACGCCGTTTTTAGCGGCTGTAGGCGTTAAATCTGATAAATCAAAACAGAAATTTGCTGAAATTTTGCAAAATAAAGATTCAATTTCAAAAAAATATTTAGAAGACATAACTCAAAAAGTGGCAAAGAAGATTGAAGATGCTAAATCAAACGAATTGAACAATTTGTTGTCTGAACAAGCATTTCTTTATGCTAGACAAGATTATCCTGACGACCCAACGGCTTTGCTTTTGCTAGAAATGAATGTGGTTCGTCTTTTGCCTGGTGAAGCAATTTTTTTGCCTGATGGAGTTATACACGCTTATATAAGAGGGCAATGTTTAGAAATTATGGAAAATTCAGACAATGTTTTTAGAGCGGGTTTAACAAAAAAATATATTGACCCAGAGCTTATTTTGAAATATGGGATTTTTCAACCTCTTATATCTTATGAGCCATCAGTTATTGCTAAAAATAAATTTTCCACTGATTATATATCCCCTAATTTTGGTATAACAATCGTTGAAGGAAACGCTAAAGGTGCAAAATTTGGTAAAATGCATAAAGGCCCAAAAATTTTAGTTTGTTTGAAAGGGGAATTTGTTGTAGATGGTGAAAAAATTAGCCAAGGAGATTGCTTTTTTTTCCACGATGGCGAAAATATAGAAAGTTTTGGACCAGGAGCTTGTGATGAAGGAAAATTTGTTATAGCTCATTTGTAAGATATACTGATAGTAAGAGCTAAATTTTAAAAATAATAATATAAAATAAGCAAAATAAAAACAAAATAACAAGTGAGGTTTAATATGCGTATAGATATGCAAGCTTTAAAATCTTTAGTTTTAGACAGCGGTTTAGATCTCGTTTTTGTAACTAAAGGCATTGAAAGAGCCCTTTTAGCGGCATACGAAAAGAATCATCCAGAAATAGAAGCCAGAGTAATTTTTAATACAAAAACTGGTGACGCTTCTGTTATGGCAAAAAATTCTGAAACAGGTCAAGAATATGATGACACACCGGTTGATTTTGCTAGAGTGGCCACTCAAAGTGCTCGCAGAGTAATAGAAACCGCTTTGCGTGACGCTAAAGAAGGTTATTTTATAGATGAGTTCAAATCTAAAAAAGGTAAAATAATTTCTGGAATTATTTTGCAATCAGAGGACCAAGATAATATTAAATTAGATATAGGTTATGGTAAATACGAAGCAATTTTGCCTTTGTCGGAAAAAATGCCAGGTGAAATTTATAAACATGGGAGTCGAATAAGGGTTTTTGTTTTAGATGTTTTTAGAGGAGCTAAAGGGCCTATAATTCAGGTTAGTCGCTCACATCCTGGTTTAGTACAAGCTTTGTTTGAATTAGAAGTGCCTGAAATGCAAGAAGGTAAGGTAAAAATAGTTAGTGTTTCGCGTGAAGCAGGCCATAGATCTAAAATTGCCGTTTTTTCTAAAGATAAATCAGTTAAAGCAATAGGTTCTGCTATAGGACCTATGGGAAATAGAGTTAGAAGCGTTATGAATGAGTTAGGCGGAGAGAAAATAGATATTATTGAATATTCTGATAATCCATCTGAATTTATAAAAAATGCTTTGTCGCCAGCGAGGGCCTCAAAAGTGGAAGTTGTTTCCGAAATGGCTAAAGAAGCTAAAGTTTGGGTGCCCGAATATCAGCTTTCTTTAGCAATTGGCGCTTATGGCCAAAATGCTCGTTTAGCAGCTCGTTTAACAGGTTGGAAAATAGATATAATTGCTGATGAAAAAGCGGATGAAAAAGGTGAATAATTATGGCTGGGAAAACAAAGGTAAGCTCTTTAGCAAAGGAGCTTGGCAAGACT
>JAITRN010000103.1 GCA_031288355.1 Candidatus Opitulatrix roisinitermitis
ACGGGATTTGAACCCGTGTTACCGGCATGAGAAGCCAGCGTCCTGGGCCGCTAGACGATGGGGGCCCAAACTTTGTCTTTACTATGACCAGTTTACTTTATTTTTAAAAGAAACTAAAATAAATTTGCTTTAAGCTCCAGCCAGACAAGGACATACGCCTTAGAGGAATTAGTTTGAATAGTAAATCTATTTTTCAAAGTTCTATTTAAAGACCCCATCCATAAAGCAGGTAATTTCGTATTATGAAGCTCCCAGGCCAAATTCTTGGATGTTATTCTAACATTTTTATCAATAGAAAATATAGAAATTTGACAATTAGGAGCCGTTTTACAAGTTAGAGATTTTTTTACAGGATAAAACGTCCCATATTGAGATTTCATAACCACACTATCTAATTGACAAGCATACTCTAACAATAAAGCAATATTTGCCAATGAGTGGTCTTCTCTTTTTCCAGTAGCTCCATAAATTACTATTTGTTTAACATTTTTAGATATAGCAAAATTTACCGCTTTTGTTAAATCGTTAGTATCTTGATCCGATATTCTAATCAATTTAGCTAAATATTTTTTTTGAATATCCAAATTTAGATTTCTAAAATCAATACTATCTAAATCACCAACTATATAATCCGGTATAAAAGAATTTTCTTCTTCTATATATTTAATCGCACCATCACAAGCTATAACTATATCTGACTGGGAAACATCTTTTTTCAAATTTTGCAAAAATTTATTATATTTATCTTTTTCCAAAGAAAAATCCTCAAAAAAGGGCGACTGGCCATTAGCGAAAATAACTGCTTTATTCATAAACTTATCATTTATAATTTACCAAATCGCATACACGAAAAATATTTTATCTTTTTATTGTATTAAACGTATTTTTTTAAAAATTTATAAATTCTATAAACAAAAATATATAATTTATAACGAAGCGAGAATGAAATTGTATAACTAGGAGTCAAAATATCTTCTCTTTTTTCAAAGGATTTTTTAAAATTAGAAATTCCTTGATTTAAAAGACCATTCATATCATAAATTATTTTTCGATTTTTTTTCATATCACATATAGCAAACCATTTTATTAAATTATTAGCATAACTTATTTGACCTTGACTGTTAGCTCCTCCCCACAATTCAAAAGCTTGAAATTTTGAAGTTGCTAACCACAAAAATGCTAAAGGCTGCTGCCTATTAGAATCCGTATTTAAATACGCTATATATAAAGGGCCTATATCTAGTTCAAAGGCCTTATAAAAATATTCATCTTTGTGTAAAGAAAAACTTGCACGATTAGCTACCTCTTTATATATTTTTAAAACATCTTTAATATCGTCTTTCGTTTGAGCGATTTTAATTTTTATACCTTTCCTTTCAGCAGAACGCAAATGACTGCGATTTTTTCTGCTCAAATTAGCTAACATTTGATCTTCCGACTGTTTTAAATTTATTATAAGTGTTTTATTAAATAAAATAGGAGAAGTGGATAAAAACATTTTTTGTACAAAACTGTTTTTAATTTGATTGATTATTTTATTATCTGCCTCTAAGTCTGCCAAAGAATCGCTTCTTGTTAAAAACTTAAAATCTTTAGACAAATAAGCTGGCTCACAAATTAACGCAATTGGTTTAATATTTTTTTTAATCCATTGCAAAATTTTGTCAAAAACCAAATTACAAACAATTATATTTTTTAAAATATCTTCAGCAAAAGCTGGACCTCGCGGTATATGACTTATTTTGCCAAAGCCAAAAGGTAATTTGCGAGTTAAAACCGAAGCAGCTGCCAATATTTTATCATCAGATATTTTTACAAGCAATTTTTTGCCAGTCCATAAACTTTGTGACTTCAAACTACCCCAATTATCTAATTGTAAAGGATGTCCAGTAAATTTATTTATTATATCATCCCAACCAGTTTTGCATTCTTCTATATAAATATTTTCTATATTCAAATAATTATCTTTTATCCATTCATTTTTTGAACAACCATCTTTTAGACCATCTTTTTTTAGATAAAAATCTTCCTTTGAAGAGGTTTTATCAAAAACATTCTGGTTATAAGACATACTTAAATTATAGCACGGAGCATAGCTGGAAAGAGAACTAGTTTGGTGATATACTTATTTATATGAGATGCCCTTTTTGCAATGCCACAGAATCTCGAGTGGTCGATTCTAGAATTAGTGAAGACGGCTATTCTATTCGCCGGCGGCGACTTTGCGAAAACTGTGAAAGAAGATTTTCCACAAACGAAACCATACAACTTTGTGTAGTTAAAAGAAATGGCAGTTTAGAGTCGTTCAACCGATCAAAAATTTTAGAAGGTGTTGTTAAAGCTTCACAAGGCCGAAATATATCTGATAAAGACTTAAAAAAAATAGTTGATGAAGCTGAAGAAAAAGTTCGTTCTCTAGGTCTTTCCCAAATTGATTCTTATGATATTGGTCACGCCGTTTTAGGTCCTCTACGCAAAGTTGATGTCATAGCCTATTTAAGATATGCCAGCGTTTATAAAGCTTTTGAAGAACTAGATGACTATATAGCCGAAATAAAAAAATTACAAAACCACTAAATCCAATTTTTAATTTTTATCAGCATCTATAAAAGCCTCCGTTAATTTTAAAATCTGTTTTTGAGAACTAAATTGTTTGTTATTCCATAAATTAACTGCTGTTTGAATAGTTTCAGGGGTTTGCCCAATTATATATATATTATTGGAAGAATTATTAAATTCTGTATTTAATCTAATTAAAGAAATAAGCCTCATCCAAGAATCTAAAATAATCGGAAAATTTGTATCTTTATAATTAAAATATCTATCAGCCTCCAAAATGAATATTGCCAAATACCCCATTAGGCAAACAGGTTCAGCCCCAAGAGTAGAAATAATTATTTGCGGGGCATTATCTATTTGTGAAAGACTCTCACCGCTTGAAGAAATGTTTACAGCAATATCCCCAAAAGCTTTTTTAAACCAATTTTGAGTTGATAACAAACTAAATTTTTTACCTATTTTTTCAGAAACAATCACCAAAACTGGACCCTTTTTAGCAAAATACTTTAAATCTTGATAAGCTTTAGGAGATAATCGCTCTTTTTTAATATAATAATTTTGGCCATTCTGGCTAAAATGATTTTCAACTGAATTTTCCAAAAAAACAAAATTTATGTTATTCGCTTTTTTATAATTCTGCCAATCACCAATTAAAATATTTTTTCTATTCAAAACATTATTGGGAAAAATATACGAAAAAGATAATAATTGTTTATTTTCAAAAAGTGCTCTATTTGATAAATCTTCCGCTAAGGAGTTTTTAGGTTCAAATCCTGATCTATGAGCATAATCCAATTCATCTACAATAACAGCTCCATCAAACTCCAAAGGGGAAAAAGAAGACTTTTTAGTGCCTATGACCACTTTAGTTTTATTATATAAAGCTGCTAAATATTTTGCAAATTGAGCCTTCTTATTATCGTCATCGTAAATTGTTATATCACCAAAATAATCATCTGAAGTTTGGCTTACGCCTAATTCAATCAAATAAAACTGCAACAAATTTAATTGTTTTTTATAAGGTAATGTAATAATTATCTTTTTTTCATCTAATATAGCCCGAACTATTTTTAATGCTATAAGAAGTGTTGAATGATGAAAATACTGTTCTTGAAAAAACTGACTATTTTTATCTTTATTTTTTTCTTTCGGAAATGCTTTAATCCCGGGTAAAGGTAAAATATTAAAATTATCGTTATATTGAAAAATCTTAGTCAAACCAAGATATTTGCCATTAAAAAAATAACTATATAATTTATTACAAAAATCTAAATTTATTTGTGATTTTTTCACAGGTTTAGCAATTATTTTACTAATAGACGAAATAGCCTTCTCATTCATTTCTGGAAAATTGATTTTGAGTAAATTACTTGGAGATATGTTATATTTTTGGCTTTGAGAAATAAAAAATTCAATAAGGTTTTTAGGTATAAAAATATCTTCTACTTTATCCAATATTTTAGATTTAGCATAAATTTTTTCATCTTGAGAAAGTTCCGACAAAACCACCCCAAAAACATCTTTTTTGCTTTTACCAAACTGAATGCGAACAATTTCACCAACCCGAGAAACAAAATTATCTGCTTTAAAATATTGATATACTGGCGGAGCAGCCGAGGGAATTGCTCGATTTAGAATTGCTATATTGTAGATTATTTGTTTAGGTGCATTATCATTTTCAAATAGCATTTTTTAGCTCTTCTACACGATTACAAACCTCCCATGGAAAAACTATATCACTGCGTCCGAAATGTCCAAAAACAGAAGTTTTAGTATAGTCAACATTTAACAAATCTAAATCACGAATAATAGCTGCTGGTCGTAAATCAAAAACACAATTCACTAATTGCAAAATTTTATCATCTGGCAAAATACCTGTGCCAAATGTATTAATATTTAAACTAACAGGCTGAGCAATTCCAATAGCATAACTTATTTGCAATTCCACCTCGCTAGCTAAATCAGCTGCCACAATATTTTTAGCAACCCAGCGCAAAGCATAAGAGGCGCTTCTATCGACTTTAGACGGATCTTTCCCCGAAAAGGCTCCTCCGCCATGATGAGCTATCCCTCCATAAGTATCAACAATTATTTTCCGACCAGTTAAACCCGTATCAGCTCGCGGACCGCCTATTATAAATTTACCAGTTGGATTAAAAATAAATTGATAATTTGATTTATCTACTTGATATTTTTCTAAAACTTTTTCAACAACTTTTTCTTTAACTTGCTGAGCTAAATGTTTTTCGTCTATTTTATCATTATGCTGAGCTGAAACAACAACTGTTTTAACCGAAATTTGGCCCTGCTCAGAATACTGTAAAGTAATTTGAGTTTTTCCATCAGGACGCAAGTTTTCTATTTGACCATCTTGTCTGACCTGAGTTAGGCAAAAAGCTAAATCATTAGCAATTTTAGGAGCTAAGGGAAAAAGTTCTTTTGTTTCATCTATAGCATAACCAAACATAATACCCTGATCACCCGCGCCTAAACGATCAACAGTTTCTTCACTATTATTTTTATGATCTACTCCTTGCGAAATGTCAGGCGACTGAGAATCTATTGAAATTAAAACCCCGCAACTCTCATAATCAAAACCAACATCAGATGAATTATAACCAATTTTTTTAAGAGTTTGTCTAACAATACTTTCAATTTCCACATAAGCTTTAGTGGAAACTTCACCCATAACAACAACTAAACCCGTTGTCACAAAAGTTTCTATAGCAACACGAGCATTTTTATCTTTTTTTAAAATTACTGTTAAAATGGCGTCAGATATTTGATCACAAACTTTATCAGGATGTCCAACTGTTACAGACTCGCTTGTAACCAGCTTAGACATAAATTATTTACCTGGTACTAAATCAACAATACCTTTATTTATCTCTTTCATAGCAATGGAAAGTGACTTATCGTCTTCTATTTCTTCTTTACTAATCATAGGTCCAACGCTTTCTAAAAGCCCTTCATGAAGTTGAGTAAAATAAGAGTTGATTTGTTTTGCTCTAGCAGCAGCAAAAGTGGCTAAAGCGTACTTTGATCCAGTTTTTTCTAACATTTCATCAATCGGAGGGTTTGACAAACCTTCTGGATTAGGTTGAATTCCTGACATATTAGTTCTCCTATTCAAAATTCTTATTTAAATAACATTTAGGTTCAGTATTAATTACTATATCAGTTTAGCAAAGATTTTTGGAATTTGGTGAATTTTTATTTCTAACCACAATTGCTGGGTTTACAAAACCTAATTTAACGAGTTTTTTCTAAAATATTTGTCCACTAATTGATCAGAATATTTTCCTGCTAAATTGACTAGTTTACCACTTGGTTTTTCCACATAACGCCAAAAAACCCAAGCAACAAATAAACAAAAAACTATCACTAACCACGGAGAAAATGGACAAATTGGTGTGGAAAAACCAACTATCCAAGATTCAAAATTGGAGTTGCCAACTATTGCCCAATGAGTTATAAAAAGTGAAAAAGAGATTTTACCTAAATTCTGCAAAATTTTTAAATTCAAAAATTTATCTAATGGAGCAA
>JAITRN010000062.1 GCA_031288355.1 Candidatus Opitulatrix roisinitermitis
AATCCTTCAACTCTTTTTACTAACACGGTGTGGAATAATCACGTGGTTTTAGTGAAAAATCAGGCTTCTAAAGATGCTTTGATAGCTGGCGGAGCACCAGCCGATAGTGTGCAGATAAAGGTTTAAGGGAAAAAATAATATGAACAATTCAAAAATAAATTTAGTAAATAAATATAAGGACTTTTTTTATTCAAAAAATTTATTCAGAAAATTGGTTTTTTGTTTGATAGCCATCTTTTGCTTTTCTTCATTCGGCGCAGTGTCTGCACCAAAGGCGAATGCAAGTTCCTATAATGTTATAGTAACAAAAATTGGCGTCAATTCAGTTAAAATAAATTTTCAAGCGCCGATTGATTATGACCAAAAGAATATTTTGTTTACTTTAAATAATTCCTTAGAAAATACAGCTGTTTATAGCTCTGGTTTCTTATATGAAAATATATTTGAATATACCTTTAATAACGTAAGTGCGGGAAATTATGTTGCAAATGTGACGTCTAGTTATGGTCCTAACTCGAGGGTAATTGCAAAATCTGATTCTTCGGTCAGTATTTATATAAATGCTGTTGACAAGCCGCAATTTAATGATATAGCCACTCAGCCAGCGGACTCCCAAGAGCAAATTAATTGGATAGCTAGCTATGGAATAACCACTGGCTATCAAGATGGGGGCTATCATCCTAACACAAAAGTCAGCCGTGAACAAATGGCTTCATTTATTTATCGTTCAGCCAGCAAGCCGTCTGTGTCGGGAATAAAAAATCCTTTTGTGGATTTAGCTAATAACGAACATAAAAACGCTGTTTTATGGGCTGTTAGCCGAGGAATAGTTCAGGGATATGATTGCACAGCCAAAGGCAAACCATATAAAGCCTGCACCAAAAAAGGCGCTAAGGTTTTTTATGGTAGCAAATTTATAACTCGCGCCCAATTAGCTTTAGAAATTTACCGATATTTTGGATCGCCAGATATTAGCTATAAAATTAACAGATATTTAGATAAGATCACTGATTCTGTTAAATTAGCTAGTGATGAACAAAAAAAAGCTGTAGCTTATCTTTTAAAAGATTCAATTGTTTCAGGTTATTCAGATGGGGAATATAAACCGAACAATACTGTTTCGCGCGCCCAAATGGCTAAATTTATGGCTTATTCATCCCAAGATTTAGAAGTTGTGCCGTTTTTAAAAATTGAAAATTTTAATCCGGTCAATTTTTTGAATACAGGAGTTGCTAGAAATGCTATAACTAGCATTAAATTTATAGATTATTTGCCTGAATGCTCTTCGCCAATAGATGTTTCTTATGGCGACGCAGGGGCAATTTTAGCTTGTGTGAATGGCGGCGAAATAACTATTGGCCAAATAGGCGGAGTTATGCCAGACAGTCTTGATAATCAATATCTTTTTTCTAATTTTAATTCTGATCCAGGAGTTTCATTGGACCTGGCACATTTAAATGTTAATTTTGCAAAAGAATTGAATTATATGTTTTACCATTTTGGCAAAATAAATAATCTAATTTATGCGGACAGTTTTGGCCAAAATGCTGAAAATATGACAGGTATGTTTGAGAATACTATTTTTCCATCAGGTTTTGTTTTTCCGGCTAAATTTGGTCAGAATTGTACAGATACAGATGGTATGTTTAGGGTAGCTACGCTGCCAGCTGATTTTTCTTTGCCGGAATTTTTGTTAGATCAAAATAATTTCAAATATAGCTTTTCTGTTGATATGGAGCATATGTTTGATTCAGCTGTTTTTGCTCCTGGATTTTCCTTGCCAGATGATTTTGGCATGAATGCTGGCGATTTGTCATACATTTTTGCAAATGTTAATTTTCCGGCGGGCTTTCATTTGCCGAAAAATTTTGCTATTTCTTCTGATAATTCAGGAAGTGATTTAAGTTATGCTTTTTCCTATTCTTCAATTCCAGCTAGTTTAATTTTTCCAGAAAATTTTGGTTTAAATTCTTCTATGACATATATGTTTCGCGGTGCGGTTTTTCCGGAGAATTATTCATTTCCGGCAAATTTTGCTGAACGCGCTAAGGCAGGATATATGTTTTCAGAAGTAATGATTCCAGCAGGTTTTACTTTGCCGGATGATTTTTGTTCATATTGTAAGGGAGAAGGAATGTTTTCACAGGCTGTTATTCCGGCTGACTTTAGAGTTCCGTCTTTTAAATTAAATCTCTCAGTAGGAGATTTGGAAGAAAATATGTTTGAAAGAGCCACTATAGCCAGCGGCTGGACTTTGCCAGTTGGCTTTTTTGAGAATGCAATTGTGGGGTCTCTCATTTTTAATGGCGCAATTTTTCAAGGTCCTTTTGTTTTGCCGAATGATTTTGGAATAAATTATCATCTTTATTCAATTTTTGTAAATGTTAATTTATCTTATAATATTGATTGGTCAGCAGCTGATTTAACCAATTCAAATCCTTCAACTCTTTTTACTAACACGGTGTGGAATAATCACGTGGTTTTAGTGAAAAATCAGGCTTCTAAAGATGCTTTGATAGCTGGCGGAGCACCAGCCG
>JAITRN010000049.1 GCA_031288355.1 Candidatus Opitulatrix roisinitermitis
ATGTATAATAATTATAAATATTTTTTGGATGAAGTTATTCCAACTTGCGAAAAATTTGATGTTAAATTGGCTGTTCATCCCGATGACCCGGCATTTGATTTATTTGGTTGGCCTAGAGTGGTTTCTAAAAAGGCTGATTTAGCTAAGGTTTTGTCGTTAAATAATTCTGTTTATAATGGCCTTTGTTTATGTTTAGGCAGTTTTTCGTCTGACCCTGGGCATAATGCTGTTGATGCTGTTAAAACATTTATGGATAGAATTCATTTTTCTCATGTTAGAAATATTAAATTTGATGCACCATTTGATGCAAATAATCCTGATTCTAGATCATTTTCTGAAGTGGGACATAGAGCTGGTGAAGGTGATGTGGATACTGTAGGAATTATGAAAGCTTATGCTGAGGCTGGATATGCTGGTTATATAAGGCCAGATCACGGAAGACATCTTTGGGACGAAAATACTAATCCAGCAAAAAAACCTAGACCAGGCTATGGTTTATATGATAGAGCTTTAGGTATTCAGTATCTTTTAGGCGTTTGGGATTCATTTTATAGGAAATAAAAATGGCAAATAAAACCGGTAGTGTAAGAGCTAAAAAATTTTCAACTTTAAAAATTACTGAGCCATATAATTCTTTAGAGTATGCTAAAATAAAAGTGCCTAAAGCGAATAAATTAAATAATCCGGTTAATTGGCTACATTTTGGCGGAGGCAATCTTTTTAGATGTTTTCATGAACAAATTCAACAGAAATTAATTGATAAAGGTTTATCAAATAGTCCTATGGCTTTAATAGAAACTTATGATGGCGAATTAATTGATCAGATTTATCATAAATTCAAAAATCGCACTTTGAATGTAGTTTTAATGGGCGACGGCTCATATGGGTTGGAAGTTTTCGATTGTGTTAATCCATCGCTTTTTGCCAGCAATAGAGATGATTGGAAAAAAGCAAAAAGTCTTTTCACTAGTTCTAATTTGCAGTTAGTCACAATCACCGTTACGGAAAAAGGTTATAATCTTAAAGGCATGGATGGAGACTATTTAGAAATTGTTAAACAAGATATGGCAGCTGGCCCAGAAAAAAGTTCTGGTTTTATTGCTAGATTATTGTCTTTAATGTATTGGCGTTTTGTTAATGGAGCTCAACCAATTGCTTTATGTTCAACTGATAATTTTTCCCGAAATGGCGACAAGCTAAAAGATTCACTTTTGCAAATAGCTGATGTTTGGCAAAAAAAAGGCTTTGTTGATAAAGATTTCTTAGAATATTTAAATGATGCTCAAAAGGTGACTTATCCTCTTTCTATGATTGATAGAATAACCCCGCAGCCTTCAGAGAAATTTGTTAAAACTTTGAGTTCTATAGGTCTTGAGGACATGGGAATAATAAAAACTTCTAAAAATACAGTGACTGCGCCTTTCACAAATACTGAATCAACTCATTATTTAGTGATTGAGGATAATTTTCCTAATGGTCGCCCGCCTTTTGAAAAGGTTGGAGTTATTATGACTTCGAAAGAAAAAGTAGATGAAGTTGAAAGAATGAAAGTTTGCACTTGCCTAAATCCTTTGCATACTTCTTTAGCGATTTTAGGTTGTTTGTTGAAATTTGTTTCTATATCAAAAGAAATGAAGGATGAAGATTTGGTTAAATTAGTTAAAAGAATTGGTTATATAGAGGGTTTGCCAGTTGTGACAGACCCGGGAATTATCAGTCCTAAAAAATTCATAGACGAAGTTATATATGAAAGATTGCCGAATCCTAATATCCCTGACACTCCGCAAAGAATTGCTGCTGACACTTCGCAAAAAATTCCTATACGTTTTGGACAAACAATTTTGCTTTATAAAGAGCAGCTCAAAGATATAGAATCTTTAAAAGGAATAGCTTTTACTTTGGCAGCTTGGCTGAGATATTTAGTGGGTTTAGACGATGAGGGAAAACCTTTTATATTGAGTCCTGACCCAGCTGAAGAAAATTTGCGACAATTTGTTTCCTCTTTGCGTTTGGGGTCTGATAACGTGGACAGTGTTTTGCCTTTATTGCATGATAAAGCAATTTTTGCAGTTGATTTATATCAGGTTAAAAATGGTAAAATTAGTTTGGCCGAGATGGTTATAAATTTTTTAAAAAAGATGTTAACTTCTGGCGAAAACGGAATTGGCGGCGTTAGACAGGCACTTAATGAATTAGTTAATAATGATTTTGAGCCTCATACAATTTATGATTAAAATTAATTAGGAGAAATATGTTAAAAAATAATATTTTACAGTCAATAAAACAGTCCAAAGTTGTGGCTGTTGTCAGTGGAAAATCTTTTGATGAAGTTTGCAAAATAATAGATAGTCTGATTGCTGGCGGTGTTGTGGCAATAGAAGTGACTTTTAGAATGGATGAGGCTGACAAAATAATAAAGGCGGTTTCTCAAAAATACGCTGACAAAAAAGAAGTAATTATTGGTGCTGGCACAGTTTTAGATGAGGTCACTGCCAGAATTGCTATTTTGGCAGGTGCAAAATATATAGTTTCACCAGGTTTTGATAATGCAATTGCTGAAATTTGCAATCTTTATGAAATTCCTTATTTGCCGGGTTGTTTGACAATCACTGAAATTATGAAAGCTTTAAAGGCCGGTTGTCAAGTGGTGAAACTTTTTCCAGCTTCAGCGGTTGGTCCTGAATATATTAAAGCAGTTAAAGCGCCTTTGCCACAAGTTGAAATTATGCCTACTGGCGGAGTTTCTTTGGAAAATGTGAATCTTTGGTTTAAAGCCGGAGTTTTTGCTGTGGGTGTTGGCGGAAATTTGGTTACTTTGGATGAAAATAAAGATTATTCAAAAATCACCCAAACAGCTAAAAGCTGGATTAGCACAGTTAATACAAAAGATTAGTTAATTTAAAAAACTGATTAATTGAAAACTAATTAATTAAAAAAATTAATTAGCTTAAAACAATGGAAAATATTTTAGGCGGCACAGGTATAGTTTTAACTATTTTTTGTTGACCAATTAGTTGTTTAACTTTGTCGTTTTCTAAAACTAACTGACTCAAT
>JAITRN010000072.1 GCA_031288355.1 Candidatus Opitulatrix roisinitermitis
CCAACACCGACCCCGCCTAATAGTTCAAGCGATGTTAAATTGAATCTCAATTCTATAGATTATGATTATAATTCTAGTAAACCAACTTATAAAATAAATTTGGAATTAGAAAATGGCTATTTTACAAAAAATATCCAAACTAATGATATTTCGTTTGACGGCGTTTGGTCTGATGGAATAATAACACAAGGGCCTTCCACTAGTGCAATTAACGGCTATAAAAGAGGTTTAACTTTTTATATAACTAAATCCAAAGCTGCTGCTGGGCAAGGCGGAAAGATTTATTTGGATAAAGATAAAATTTCTGATAACAATAATCACCCGCTAGCTAAAGATGTTTCTATTAATATTAAAGATGGCTATATTCCTTCAATAATATCTAATTATAATTCAGACACTAAAGATTTGACTTTAATAGGTGAAGATCCTTCGCAAAACAATTCCTTATATAATAAAGCTAGAAAAGCATCCTTAGAATGGGTAACAGAATTCGTTGAACTGTCTGGAAGAATGAGAATGGGGCGGATATATTCTGGAGGATTTGACACTATTAAAAGAAAATTGCCTAGTATACAAGATAAACTGTGCGGCTCTCAGTGCGCTCTGGCGTATGGCGGCAGACCAGCAAATGACTGGATATACAACGCAGCAGCTACAGGCATTTATGATATATTAGCCATTAATTTGCTAGAAAAATATTTGCCACTTGCTATAGATTTCTTTTTAGATTTATTTTTTGATGCGCCTTTAGTGTTCAAAACAGAAAGTTCTCCTGGCATGACTGACCCTACAAAATTAGACAGTATTTATACTGCTTTGAATAGTATGCAAAGCCAGATAAATTCAGCTAATGTGGCTCTAGCAAATCGAATTGACGCTTTGGAATTAAGCCAATATTTAACAGGTGTTAGTGATAGAATAGTTGATCTAAAAACAACCGGTATAGATAATATAATTGGTGAGGATAAAATTAAACAAATTATGTCTGAATCAATTAATGGTCAATTTAGTCATACAAATGATTCTGTGTATGATGCATTAGTGGCTGATAGTTTTGGCAGCATATATAGAACTGAAGATATAAATTCTCAAGCCCCAAAATCGGCAAAATATGATTTCAAAGATAAATTATCAGTTATTCTTAATAATTATTTAAGCTCAAATATTCCAGCCTATAAAGGAACAAATATTTTTGAGCTAAATGATAAAATGCAAAGTTTTAAATATAATTTCAATTCTGAAACTTTTATGGAAAGACTTTATTTTACAAATGCAACTTACGGAATAGTTATGCCATGGCTTTCCTTGCTGACTAATTCAATGATTTACGATATAGAAAAGAATAAACAATCTTCTTTGGAATATGAAGCTCAAATTAGTTCAATAGACACGCTTTTAACAGCTGATGCGCTAAATGATAATGACGTTGCTAAATTAAAGCAAACTAAAGAAAAATTAGCTTATTTTTCTGGTCGTGCCAAAATGAATATAGATTTGACTAATAAACAATTAGACGAATTGATGTTAAAAGGCGCTCAAATTTCCCAAGATAGACAAACGGCTTTGAAAAAAGTTATTACTGAAATCAAGCAATTTTATGATTTAAATAAACCATCGGTTTATAATTATCGTTTAGGCAAATATTTCGTGCCAATAGTGTTTAATTCTATGGCTTATCATGGAATAGATAATTCAATACCTGTTTCATTGCCTGAATTATATGGGGACTATAAGAATAAAAATAATTCTATGATGACAGGTGATAAATCTAAGAATCCTTATATTTATTATGACCCCGACAAAACGCTAAAAAATACTTTTTCGAAACACTTGTTTTCTGATAGTCAGGCAGAAGGAATTTCGTCATCAGATTTTTACAATAAAATAGTTGTTGCACCAGAAGATATGCAAAAACTTTATCAGTATGATAAATCTGTTAATTCTGGAGGAACAGACGGACAACAAGCCAGTATTGACAATGCTGTTTCACAGGCTGGTTTCCAATTTATCTCGCTAGATTATAATTTTGATAAGGGCTTTCGTAATAAATGCGAAAATTATATTGTAAGTGTAGGCCATTCATCTAATCAAAAATGTTTGGAGAATATTAATGATTTATCGCCTCGTAATGGACAGCCTTTAGGAGAAGGTAATCAGTATTATAGAGACTTAGATACTTTACAAAAATTTTCTCCAGCTCTTTATACAAATGAATATAAATCAGCTGGTTGGGCAACTGCCGACACACAGGATTATTGGCCTTCTTATAAAAATAAGGCACAAGGAAATCAAAATCCTTATTGGTATAATAAATATGACACAAGAATGTGGGATTATTCCACTCAGTATGTTCAGTATGCTAATGAATCAAGACAGTATTTTAAGCCTTTTGATTCTAGTGGCGAGCCAAAAAGTAATTTAGTGGAATTGGCAACAATTTACACAGGTTCTGACCTAAATAGGACATCTTCCTCTAATGTTAATGTTCTATATAGGGACTATAATTTCTGCAAAAATCAATCACAAAATAGCCTAAAATGTATTAGATATTTTAATACTTCAACTGTTAATTGGTTAGAGTATAGAGCTACTAATGAGGTTCCACAAGTTAATCAAGACGAAATAGACATAAATGATATTCCTATACCATCAGTTCAAGAAGAAAAAATTCAAGAACAGATGAATGCTAAAAACAAATCCTTTGTGACAAGAGAAGCTCTTGGCGGTTTTTTTGCTGATTATTATTCACAAGTTCAAGACAAAGTAACATATTATGAGGGCATGCTAGAAGTTATAAAAGAAAAAGCTAGTAAAACAACTCATAGAATTACTTATGGATATAATAAACAGGTTTGCGGAAAATGGTCTTGGATAGCCGGTTGTGATACTGTTTGGGTGGAAACAGGCTGGGATCCAGCTATTACTTATGCAGAAGACATAAACTATTGCAAAGTTGGAAAATATTGGGACGCTAGGGGTAAAGGCCGTTGGATAGAATCAACCTTTTATGGCGACGCCTGGAAAAATGGGCGCAAATATACAACTAACGAGATTTGTGAGTTTGTTAAGGACTATCATTCAACTCATTGGGGAATAAACAACGCTGTTCTAAGTGATTTCACTAATAGAGCTACAGGATATTTAGATGATACTTCTTATATTTTCAAAAAGTCAGGACCAGAAAATTTTGTTAAAGCTTTTTATTCAGCTAATAACAAAATAAAAGGCAGTGAGCAGGCTAGAGCGATGATTAGATATGCGGCTAAACAGACAGCTGAGAATCTAGGAATTCATGGATTTTCTAATTTAGTCAATTTGCCAACTAGAGGTGATTTGGCTCCAAGAAAGCATATTTTAATTATTTTTCTGAATATTTTTAAGGCGCTTTCAGGAGATAAAGATGCTAAGCAATTTTTGCAAAACGCCGGAATTTCATCAGATACTTTGCCGGGGCTTTCTCAAAGGCTGTATTCAGATTGGACTGGTGCTGATTTGGCTAGATTACCTTATGACTTAAAAGATTTTTGGGTTAGAGGGGAGAAAAAAATAGGTTCTGTTATTTATCACGCTGATGCTTATCAAAATGTTGATGCTTTAACGGCTGATTTATCAACTTTAACAGTCCGTCCTATGATTAAACAAGCAGGTGTTAATGACTGGACTTGGGGCGGGCAAAAACAAGCTAAAGCGCCTTTCCCATATTATTTTCTAGAATGGGCAGGATTAGATAAATCTCTTGATTATAATATGATGGTAAAAATATGCGCTTATGATTATTCAGGTGATACAAAATGCTATAATACAGCTGTTAAAACCACTAAACCAAAGGCATCCAACCAAAGTTGGTTTTGGTAAACTTTTCAACTTAACATATTTGAAATAAAATTTAATAAATAATGAATAAAAATATATAGTAATTGGATTAACAGGAGAATTCTTGCGGGGTCTATAATAAGTACCCTCGCAGGGATTCGAACCCTGGACACCCTGATTAAGAGTCAGGTGCTCTAACCAACTGAGCTACGAAGGCAACAATTTAATGCTATCATAAATAATAATGACTAAAAAACTGCTTATAATAGATACACACTACTTGGCTTATAGATCTTTTTATGGATTAGCCGCTAATAATTTTATTTCTCCTAATGGTCAACCGACTAATGCTGTTTTTGGTTTTGCTAAAAGTTTTTTTAATATTTTTGATCAAATTCAGCCAACTCATATAGGGGTGGCTTATGACAAAACTAAAACAACTTTTAGACATAGTCAATATCCAGAATATAAGGCTGATCGCCGGCCAACTCCAGATGATTTACGGAGTCAGTTCCCTCTGATTTATGATTTGTTAGATGCTTTATCTATACCAAAAATTGGAATAGAAAATTATGAGGCTGATGATGTAATTGCCACTTTGAGCACTATAGCAAAAAAAGAAAAGATATTAGCTTATATAGTTTCTGGAGATAGAGATACTTTTCAATTAGTTGACAAATATGTTACAGTTTTGCAGCCTCAAAAAAATTCTAGTGATTTAAAATTTATGACCCCAGAAGCAATTTATGAAAAATATAAGGTTACTCCTGCTCAATATCCTGATTTAGCGGCTATTGTTGGTGAGACATCAGATAATATTTTAGGAGTTCAAGGAGTAGGTCCAGTAGGTGCAGCCAAACTAATTAATCAATATGGGAGTTTAGATAATATTTTGCAGAATGCCTCTAACATTAACAGCCGAACGGGCAAAGCATTAGCTGAATCAGTGGAGAAAGTTAAATTAAATAGGGTTATTAACCGCTTGGTTGATGATATCGATTTAAAAATTGATTTTGATAGTTTAAAAATTAAATCTCCTAGCTTAAATAAAACTTTGGAATTGTATAATAAATTAGGTTTTGGCAAAAGTATTAGAATCAATTTTGCTCAATTTGCTAAAACCATTGATCCTAATTTAGACGTATCAGATTTTGCTGGCGCAGGAACCTTGTTATCCAGTAATTCAAGCGGAAATCTAAAAGCAAATAGCAATTCAAAGACTTATTACTCAACAAACGGGGCTAAATCTGATGATTTTGAGCTTTCCGAAGATCAAGGAACTTTGTTTTAGAAACTTTATTATTGTAGCTATTTTATTATTGCAGCTATTTTATCATTGTAGCTATTTTATCATTGTAGATATTTTATCATTGCAGCTATTTTATTAAAGGGCTTGTCTAATAAATGAGCCGATTGGAATAGTTAGATTTTTGTCAAGTATTAAATTTAATTGAACCATAGGTTTATTAGAAAATGGCAAATTTTGATTATTTTTATCTAGTATTTTAATAATTTTGGCGGTTTGGGGAACCTTTCCTGGTGATAAAATTTCAATTTGACTATTTAGTTTAAAATAATTTCGGGTTTCCACAGCGATTCTAGAAGTTTTATTTATTATTTTGCTATTTTTGACGACATTAGCTAAAAGCTGATAATTTCTAATATAGCCTTTTTCATAGGTTTGCCAAGGTGAATTGCGTCTGCCTTTTGACATATTATCTGAATAATAAAACCCTGTTGAATAAGGCCTGTGAGAGACATTATGAACTTCTTGATTAGCCCACTTAGGAGTTTTTTTGCCAGAATAATATGCTTTGATTGCTGTTTTATAAGCATTAGTTATAACACCAGAATAATAAGCACTTTTAGAACGGCCTTCTATTTTTAAACTGTCAATTCCAGCTTCAATGAGATCATCAACATGTTCTAT
>JAITRN010000014.1 GCA_031288355.1 Candidatus Opitulatrix roisinitermitis
ATGCCCGATTTTAAAGTTTTGGAAAAAATAACTTCTTCTCTGGCAGAAACTTCTAAAACCTTATTATAAGTTTCTTTCAGCTCTGGATAGGACTTATTCATAACTGCAAAAGAAACGTCAAATAGCTGATTTAAAACAGGTTTATCATATCCTAAAAGCTTTATAGCCCTTATAGATCTGCGCAAAAGTCTTCTTAAAACATATCCTCTGCCCTCATTAGAAGGCACAACCCCATCTGACATAATCATTAAAGCAGACCTAATATGATCTGCTAAAACTCTCATTTGAATGTCATTAGCTTTATTTTTGCCATAAACTTTATCTGTTAATTTTTCTACAAAGTCTATAACTGGTTTCAGTTCATCTATTTCGTATATATTATTTTTTCCTTGTAGATAAGTTGCTAAACGTTCTTGACCTAAGCCTGTATCTATATTTTTAGTTTTTAAATCACCCACTATATCAAATTGAGTTTTGCTTTTTACGCTGTCAATTTGCTGATATTGAAAAACTAAATTCCAAATTTCCACAAATCTTTTGTCATTAACAGCAGGCCCTCCATCTTTGCCAAATTCTTTGCCAAAATCTAAACATATTTCTGAACACGGACCCGCTGGACCAGCCGCGCCAGTATGCCAATAATTTTCAGCTCTGCCTAATTTTTGAATTCTCTCACTAGACAATCCAGAAACTTCCCGCCAAATAGATTGAGCTTCATTATCCTCTTGAAAAATAGTAATCCATAAAAGCGAAGGATCTATGCCATACCCCCCTTGTTTTTGTGAAGATGTTAATAATTTCCACGCATAAGAAATAGCTTCATATTTAAAATAATCCCCGAAAGAGAAATTGCCGGACATTTGAAAAAATGTGCCGTGTCTAGTGGTTTTTCCGACTTCATCTATATCAGCAGTTCTAACACATTTTTGAACTGTCGCAGCTCTTTTAAAAGGAGGGTTTTTCTCACCTAAAAAATAAGGAATGAAAGGCACCATGCCGGCAATCGTGAACAAAGTTGACGGATCTGGCGAAATTAAAGAAGCCGAAGGCAAAATAGCGTGATCGTTTTTTTCAAAAAATTTGCTAAATCTAGCTTTAATTTCAGAGGATTTCACTTGGGTATTTTTTAGTAATTATTTTTTATGTCTATTTTTCTAAATTTCTATTTTTTAAAAGCCCTATTTTTTAAAAGCCTTAACAATGTCAATTATTTCCGAGATCTTTTTAGGTTTTTGGGGAAGTTTGCCAGCAAATTTTTTGAAAAAAACCTTAACAGATTTCAAAGGTTTTCCTATTATTCCGCTATATAATTCAACCACTGCTAAAACGTTGTCAGTGGCTTCGGCCACATTGGACGTGATTCTATCTACATTGTCTAACTGCTGATTGCCAGTTTTCACCAATTGGGTTGTTTCATCCACTAAATTAACAGTATGTTCGGTTAAGTCATCAATTGATTTAGCAGCTCTATCAAAAGTTTTGGCTAACTTTATCAAAGGCAAAGCCAATAAAATTATTAAAGCAGCAAATAAAACGCAGCCAAGAATTGAAGTTATATCTTGTATAGCCACCAGGCTCCCCTATCTAGCGTAATACTCAACAACCAACGCCACATCACAGATAATTGGAACTTGAGCTCTTTTAGGTTTTTGACGCAAAATAGCTGTCAATTTTTCAATAGATACATCTAAATATTCAGGAATTTCCGGCAAAACTTCTTGATGTGCGCCCAAAGCAGCCACTTGAAAAGGCGCCAAAGCTTGGGATTTAGGTTTTATTTGAATTGTCTGACCTGGTGCTATTTTGGCTGAAGGACGGTCTAAAATTTCTCCATCAACTAATATATGACGATGTGTCACTGCTTGACGTGCTTGATAAATAGTTCTAGCAAATCCAGCCCGCAAAACCAAAGAATCAAGTCTTGACTCAATTAGTTCAACCATAACCTCACCTGTTAGACCTTCTAAATGCCTAGCTTTTTCATAATAAGCTCGAAGATTTTTTTCTTTTAAAGCATATTGAGCTCTTAGTCTTTGTTTTTCTTTTAGACGAATACCATAATCAGATAATTTTCTTCTGCCTCTTCCATGTTCACCAGGCGGATATGGTCTTCTGTCAAAATATTTTTTAGATTTAGGAGTTAAAGCAATACCCAATGTTCTAGACAGACGAGTCTGTCTTCTTCCCTTTGTGACTGATGACATACACTCAGTCTATCACACCTTTATTACAAGCAAAAATTATTACAAGTGAAAAAATCAAGTAAAAAAAAATATCAGGCTGATTTTTTTCAAATCTGCAGCAAAACTTCAAATTTGCAGAAAATTTAAGTTTGTGAAAAATTTAGCTTTGGGAAAAATTTAGGCTTGGGAAAAATTTAGGTTTGGGAGAGGGCTGCAATAAATGCTTCTTTTGGAACCTGAACAGAACCAATAGATTTCATTTTCTTTTTGCCTTCTTTTTGCTTTTCTAAAAGTTTTCTTTTTCTAGTTATATCTCCACCATAACATTTAGCCAAAACGTCTTTACGCAAAGCTCTAACATTTTGCCGAGCAATAATTCTGGATCCAATTGTCGCCTGAATAGGCACTTCAAATAGCTGTCGCGGAATAAGTTTTTGCAATTTTTCAGTAATCATAACCCCATAAGAATAAGCTCTATCTTTATGAACTATAGCTGAAAAAGCATCAACTTTTTCACCTTGAAGCAAAACATCCACTCTAACTAAATCAGCTTCTTTTTGACCATTAGATTCATAATCTAAAGACGCATAACCTTTTGTCCGACTTTTTAATTGATTGAAAAAGTCAAAAATAATTTCCGAAAGCGGCAAAATATAAACTAATTCAACTCTTTCTGTTGAAAGATAGTCCATTTTTTCTAGATTTCCCCGTCTGTCTTGACAAAGTTCCATAATTGTTCCCACATAATCCTTAGGGGATATAATTGTGGCTTTAACAACCGGCTCTAAAACCTTAGCTATTTTGCCATTTGGAAATTCACTAGGATTTGTGACTATTTTTTCCGCTCCGCCTTCTGGAATAACCGAATATATAACATTAGGGAGCGTGGAAATAAGATCTAAATTAAATTCTCTTTCTAACCTTTCTCTAACTATTTCTAAATGCAATAGCCCTAAAAAGCCTATACGAAAACCAAATCCTAAAGCCACAGATGTTTCAGGTTCATAAACCAAAGCAGCATCATTTAATTTGAGTTTGTCTAAAGCGTCGCGCAAATTGGAATAATCAGATCCGTCAATTGGATAAAGACCAGAATAAACCATAGGTTTAGGCTCAATATACCCTGCCAAAGCGGTTTTTGCCGGAGACGAATTATCAGTTATAGTGTCGCCAACTTTTGAGCCAGAAACATTTTTCACACCTGTCATAAGATATCCAACTTCACCAGTTCCTAAAGCGTTTTGTTTAGTCATTTCTGGTGAAATAATTCCAACTTCAAGCAATTCATGAACTGTGCCTTGTGACATCATTTTAATAGTTTGTCTAGCTTTAATGCTGCCGTCGACCACCCTAACATAAGTAATTACGCCGCGAAAAGAATCATATATAGAATCAAAAATTAGAGCTCTGGTCTTAGCATTTACATCGCCTTTTGGCGGAGGAATTTTTTCCACAATTTTATCAAGCAATTCTTTCACCCCTTGCCCTGTTTTGCCTGAAACTTTAAAAATATCCTCTGGGGCGCAGCCTATTAATTGAGAAAGTTCGGCTTCATTTTTAGCAACATCAGCCGCCGGCAAATCAATTTTATTCAAAACTGGAATTATTTGCAAATCATTGTCTAAAGCTATATATAAATTTGCCAAAGTTTGAGCTTGAATTCCTTGAGCAGCGTCAACTAATAAAATACAACCTTCACAAGCAGCTAAAGAACGCGAAACTTCATAAGAAAAATCAACATGGCCTGGTGTGTCAATCATATTTAGAGTAAATTCTTTTGCTTGATATTTCCAAGGCATTCTAACAGTTTGCGATTTTATAGTTATGCCGCGTTCTCTTTCAATATCCATTTTGTCTAAATATTGCGCACGCATAAGTCTTTGTTCAACAACACCTGTAAGCTGAAGCATTCTATCAGCCAAAGTAGATTTTCCATGATCTATATGAGCTATAATAGAAAAATTTCTAATTGCTTCAAGTGAGGTTTGCCCCGGTATATTTACCGCAGATGTATTTGACATAAACTGTGTTTAATATATATTTTTAGAATACAGTTTATAATTTATGGTCATAACCTCTATAAAATATAACCATTATAAAAATCTTTTAGCAAGGCTTTGTCGCCGACTGCTTGAATAATCACAGTTTTATTAGACCATATTATAACACTTTGATTTTGGCTGGTTTGATTATCTAGTGCTTCAGAAAAAAGATAATAATTTCCCACCATTTCACCTTGAGCTTTGACTTCTCCTGTTTCTTGCGGCGAATCACCATAAGATTTTTTAATTTCATCCAAAGCTGAAGCTAAATTTTTTTCATTTGGCCATTGACCCAAACTGACCGCAACATCTTTGCTATTATCTTGTGAGGCCTGATATTTTAGAGTGTAAGATTCTTGCGGCACGGCTAGCAAATCGGGCCAGGCTGCGCCAGCTTGAAAGTCCATCAAAGCCCATTGCCTATCATATTGCGGAATGGCTTTTTGCAGCTCAGTATTTGCTGGTTGTTCAATAGCAGTAAATTCAGACATATTATCCAAACCTAGCTGTTTGCGCAAAAAGCCAGGATATAGAAACAAAACGCAAGCCACCAAACACAAAACAACTAAACTACCTATAGCAGAAAATACAACTACTTTATGCCTTTTGATATACCTTTTAACTTTTTCAAAAAAATTATTATTCATCATACTATTATTCGTCATACTATCATTCATCAACTTCAGCCTTTACTAATATCTCCTGCTAACGCCCTTACTAATAAGTTTTTAATTTTAATAACCATCCGAAGTTTGGCCAGCTAATATTTTTATAGCTCCTGAAGTGCCTATCCGGCTAACGCCAAGACTAATAAACTTCTCAATATCTTCTTTGGTTTTAATTCCTCCGGCAGCTTTCATCTTAACTCCTTCTCCTATATGTTTTGCGAAAAGCTCAATATCAGCCAATGTCGCGCCGCCAGGTGCAAAACCGGTTGATGTCTTTATATAATCAGCTCCTGATTGGGTGACTATTTCACAAAGCTTAATTTTTTCAGCCTCGTCTAAATAAGCTGTTTCAACAATGACTTTTAAAATATAGCCTTTAGTGACCGCCCGCACTTTCATAATATCAGACAAAACCTCATCCCAATTTGCTTGTTTAGCCTGGGATATATTTATAACCATATCAATTTCGCCAGCTCCTTGGTCAATAGCCTTTTGAGCTTCTTTAGCTTTAATATCAGAATATGTATAGCCTAAAGGAAAACCTATAACAGTGCATATATTTAAATCAGAAAATTCCTTATGAGCTTGATCCACAAAAAAAGGTGGAATACAAGCCGAAGCCGTTTTATATTCCAAAGCTTGTCGACAAATATCAGCAATATCGTCCCAGGTGCTTGTTGGCTTCAATAATGTATGATCAATATATTTATAAATTTCTTCAGGCTGCATAATTATATTTTATACCTTTTTTCAATTTAATCAATTTCACAACTAGCCAAATATTCAATTAGCCAAATGTTCAATTTCCTCATTTAGGCGTTTTAACTTTTTGTCAGCTTCTTGCCGCACGCTCTTTATTTCTGCTTGACTAGCATTTTTCTTAACAGGCATAATAATTTCTATATAAAATTTAACCTTAGGCTCCGTGCCAGAAGGTCTAACCAAAATTCTAGTATTATCCGCCGTGCACATAACTAAACAATTAGTTGAAAGCACTCCAAAATCGTGTTTAGACATATCAAAAAAAGAGTCCACCTCTGATGAATCAAAAGATTTAGGAGGGTTCTTTCTAATATATTCAACTAATCCAACAATTTTTGCTGAACTATCTAACCTAATAGAAACTTGCGATTGTTTATACAGCCCAAAAGTTTTAGCGTGTTCGTCTAAAATATCATAAAGTTTTTTGCCTTGAGCTTTATATAAAGCACAAATATTTGCTAAAACAGCTCCGGCTGTTGGTCCGTCTTTATCGGCAATCGCTTGAGGGTTGCAATTAAAACCAATAGCCTCTTCATAAACAAATATTGCACCAGGAACTCTGGCCAGCCATTTATGACCAGTTAAAGTTTGCATATATGGAATTGATTTAGTTTTGCAAAAAGTGTTCATAAAACGACTCGAAACAATAGATGATCCAAAAGCGTCCGAACCGCTGGCAATTTTTGAAAAATATTCTATAAATAATTGAGCTGTTTCATCGCCCATCAAAACTCTATAATCATTTATATAGGGATCAAAAATTGCCACCCCTAATCTATCAGCATCCGGGTCATTTGCTAAAATCAAATCAGCTTTGGCTCGCCGGCCATAATCTAATGCTAAATCCATAGTTCCTTTTTCTTCAGGATTAGGAAAAGGCACTGAAGGAAAGGCTGGATCTGGTTCAGCTTGCTCCTTGACTTTCACCAAATTATAAAAACCTTCTTTTTGCAAAGCTTCTATTTGCACCTCGCCGCCCACACCGTGCATGCCAGTGGTGACTATTTTCACTTTATCTTTAATTTTTTGATCAAGTGTATCAAAAATTTGAGTTGTATTTAATTTTTTTATAGAAAATAAATATTTTTCAACTATCTCTTTTCCTAAATATAGCCATCCGCTATCAGCTAATTCTATTTTATTAGCAGGAGGAGCCGCATTTATCAAATTAGATATTTCTTTGTCTGTTGGCTCGACTATTTGAGCCCCTTGCCCCAATTCAGAAACAATTCTTCCGCCCAAATAAACTTTATAACCGTTATATTCTTTAGGATTATGCGAAGCAGTCACCATAACAGCCGCGTCGCAATTCAAATTATTGCAAGCAAAAGCCAAAACAGGCGTGGGCCAAGCTTTTTTCATAAGATAAACTTCTAATCCTTTAGCCGCAAAAATGGCCGCTGAATCTTTAGCGAACTCGCTAGAATGGTATCTAGCATCATAGCCTATAACAATTCTAGGATTAGAAACTCGCGAATTGCAAAAATCAGCTAAACCATAAGCTGCTCGGCTAATGGTCGACTTGTTTAAATGTGATTCTCCCGGTTTCATAACACCTCTTAATCCAGCAGTGCCAAATTGAACATTTCCAGAAAAAGCTTCTTTCAATTCAGCCAAAGCCTCAACATCGCCCTTTCTAGCAGCTTGCAAAAGTTTTTCCAGAGTTTTTATATCATTTTTGGAAACATCTTGATTTATCCATTTAATGACCTTTTTTTCTAAAACTTTATCCATAATATTTATATTTTA
>JAITRN010000002.1 GCA_031288355.1 Candidatus Opitulatrix roisinitermitis
ATAAGATATATTATAAGTTAAATAACTAACTATAATAAAAAAGATAAATAATAATCTTTATATACTATTGTCTTTAATTTTTTGCAATATATTTAATACGTTGATAGTGTCTTCTGGCGCCCAATTAGGATTTATAAATTCTTTTCTTTTTATAAGACTAGCAAATTCGTTTAATTCCTGCCAAATATTGCAGTTTTCGAAAAACGTTTCGTTGAATTCCCAATTGTCATTATTTGTTAAAATGGAAATATTAAAATTGAGATTATTTGAAATATAATTATCTAAATTATTGGAATTTTTGCTGTTTGAATTTATATTATTAGAATTTTTAAAAAGGCAATAAAAAAATGCTAAAATTTCATTTTGTCCAGTTTTGTAATTTTGGTAATACTTAAAAATTGCATTAGTATTATAATTGAAATTGTGGAAATTCGTTTCTTTGGCTGCGGTTATTTTATTTGGATTTCCTAGAATTTCATAAATAAGCGCTGCTGGATAGACCCCTAAATTATAAAGCGAACTAGAATTATTATTATCGAAGTTGCTTTGTGCTGAAATATTAGCAGAAATTTGCAAAATATTTTTTAAATAGCCGTTTTTTGCCATAGAAATTATTTCTTCGAATTTAGGCAAAAAACGGCTACTTTTAGTTTCAGAACAAAAAACTTTTTTTCTTTTAGCTAATAAAAAAATTTCTTTTGCTTTATTTGCACTATGAAAAAACGGCGCAGATAAAACAATAGGAATATGTTCATTAATAGATCTTTTGGCGTAGTCAAATTTTTTTATATCTGAAATACTATCATTTGTGTCTATATATATTCCGTCTGCAGAGGAGTTTTTTAACAATTGATTAAAATTGGAGTATTTTAGAATTTTCAAATTTTTGGGTTGAGGTATATTTGTGTAAGCAGGGTTTTTAGTATTTTTTTCAAAAATGTTTTTTTCGCTACAAAAACCCCATTTGAAATTTTTTAAAAACGAAAAATCCTTATGATCTATTTCCATAGTATAAAATATATATTTTTTATCCATAAATATAATATTCCGTTCTTCTAATGTCTTATATTACGTGTGTCTTAAATTATTTCTAAACAAGTGTTTACAAATATTCTGTTCAGTTTCAGTTTATCTTATACTAATAAATTTATTTTGATATTTACTAGATTTTTTTGTTTTTGTTATAAATTAGTTTGTCCTTGAAATCGCTTTATTACTAATAAGTTGTTGTTTTCCTTGAAAAATATCAGTCCCAAAAAGCGGTGATAGATTTATAAAATCATGATAGACTGAAGTTATCCAGCCGTGTATCGGCCGCGGAGTAGATGAAGCTAAATAAGATTAGTTTCGCCGCGCAGCAATATGAAAGGATGGCCAGTGGCTTTAGAAACTCAAGCAAAAACAAAGATAATAAATGAATATGCGACAAGCAAGAACGACACCGGTTCATCAGAGGTTCAAATTGCTTTATTATCGCAAAGGATATCTGATTTAACAGAGCATTTAAAAATTCATAAACATGATAATCATTCCCGCCGTGGGTTGCTTATGTTGGTCGGCAAAAGGAGAAGACTTTTAGATTATTTACATAATATCGATATTGAAAGATATAGAGGAATTGTAAAAAGTTTAGGTCTAAGACATTAATTAAAAATATTAATAGCCAGAGGGTCTGGTTATAATTTCAAAAAAGGAGAAAACCGTGCAAGGTTCAAATATAAAAAAATCACAAACAGTTATAGATAATGGTGAATTTGGCAAAAGAACAATTCGTTTTGAAACAGGTCTTTTGGCTAAACAGGCTAATGGTTCTGTTGTCGGCTATTTAGATGACGAAACTGCTATTTTGTCGACAACCACCGCTGGCAGCGAGCCTAAGGAAGCGTTTGATTTTTTCCCATTAACTGTTGATGTTGAAGAAAGAATGTATGCTGCTGGCAGAATTCCGGGATCGTTTTTTAGGCGTGAGGGCCGTCCGTCCACTCAAGCAATTTTGGCTTGTCGTTTAATAGACCGTCCTTTAAGGCCGCTATTTTCAAATGAAATAAGAAATGAAATTCAGATAGTTGAAACAATTTTAGCTGTTGGAGATGATGAAGCTTATGATGTTTTGGCTATAAATGCAGCTAGTGCTTCAACGCTTATTTCTGGAATTCCTTTTTCTGGTCCTGTGGGAGCTGTTAGGTTAGCTCTAATTGAAAAACAATGGGTGGCATTTCCGTCTTTTTCTCAAAGCGAAAAGGCCGTTTTTGAAATTGTGGTGGCTGGTAGAATAACAGATAAAGATGTGGCTATTGCCATGATTGAAGCAGGCGCTGGAAAAAATGTTGTGGAACTAATAAATAATGGCGGTCAGGCGCCCACTGAAGAAATTGTTGTTCAAGGTTTAGAAGCAGCTAAACCGTTTATTAAGCAATTGTGCGAGGCTCAGATAGATTTGCAAAATGAAGCAGCTAAATCTATTGTTGAACTTCCTTTATTCCCTGAATATAAAGAAGATGTCCATAAGTTAGTTGAATCTAAATCTAAAAAGGATTTGGAAGAATATTTTACAATTTCTGATAAAACTAAAAGAGAAGAATTGATTTCGAGCTTGAAAGAGCGCTTGCATTTAGAGTTAGATGAGCAATTTGAAGAAAGAGAAAGCGAAATTTCGGCCGCTTTTAAAGCTGTCCAAAAAGAAATTGTTCGCCAAAAGATTTTGCAAACAAGTTTTCGTATAGACGGCCGAGGATTAGAAGATATAAGGCCTTTATCAGCTGCAGTTTCGGTTGTTCCTAGAGTTCATGGTTCAGCGCTTTTTCAAAGAGGCGAAACTCAAATATTAGGTATAACCACTTTGAATATGTTGACTATGGAACAGCAAATAGACTCTCTTTCGCCAGAGACCAGCAAACGTTATATGCATAATTATAATTTTCCGCCTTTTTCCGTAGGTGAGACAGGTCGAGTAGGTTCTCCTAAACGCCGTGAAATAGGACATGGCGCATTAGCTGAAAGAGCATTAGACCCAGTTATTCCTTCACGTGAGGATTTTCCTTATGCTATAAGACAAGTTTCAGAAGCTTTAGGTTCAAATGGATCAACATCTATGGGTTCAGTTTGCGCTTCGACTCTGGCGCTTTTAAATGCTGGAGTTCCTATTAAGGCTCCTGTGGCAGGAATTGCTATGGGATTAGTTTCAGGAGACATTAAAGGTAAACAAAAATGGGCCACTCTAACTGATATTTTAGGGGCAGAAGATGCTTTTGGAGATATGGATTTTAAAGTGGCTGGTACACAAAATTTTATAACCGCTATTCAGCTTGATACTAAATTAGACGGCATTCCGGCTGATGTTTTAGGCAATGCTTTACAACAGGCTAAAGACGCTAGATTAAAAATTCTTGATTTGATAAATCAAACAATTCCCGGACCTGGTGAAATGAATCCAAATACTCCTAGAATTATTAGTTTAGAAATTCCTCAAGATAAAATTGGTGAAGTTATTGGGCCAAAAGGAAAAGTTGTTCAAGAGATTCAAGAATCCACTGGTGCTCAAATATCTATTGAAGAAGCAGAAGATAAAGGTATAGTATATATTGCTACGACTGACGGCGAGTCTGCTGAGCGTGCTCGTAAATTAGTTAATGATATAGCTAATCCTGTTATACCTAAAGAAGGGGATATTTTTTCAGGGCAAGTTGTAAATATCACATCATTTGGAGCATTTGTTAAATTAACTCCTGCTAAAGACGGTCTTTTGCATATAAGTCAGCTAAAAGCTATAAACGGTGCTGAAAGAGTTGAAAAAGTGGAAGATGTTTTAGAAGTCGGTCAAAAAATAGATGTTAAAGTCAAACAAGTGGGCCGCGACGGAAAGATTTCATTAATTGTTGCTTGAGAAAGGTGTGTAATTTATGTTTATTAAAATACCGCCTAAATTAAAGCCTGACACTATGCGCTTAGTTCCTTTAGGAGGACTAGGGGAGGTGGGGCGCAATATGATGACTTTGGAATATAAAGGAAAAATTCTTGTTTTAGATTGCGGAGTTTTGTTTCCGCGGGATGAAGAACCAGGAGTGGATTTAATTTTGCCGGATTTTTCATATTTGGTTGATCGTTTGCATAATATTGAAGCAGTGGTTATTTCTCATGGTCATGAAGATCATATTGGCGCTTTGCCTTATCTTTTAGAAATGCGTGATGATATTCCAATTATAGGTTCGCAATTTTCGTTGGCTTTAATAAAAAATAAATTGAAGCAATTTAATTTGAAAGGTAATTTAAAAGTCGTTAAAGAAAAACAGACATATAAAGCCGGTGATTTTAGTTTAGAATTTATATCAGCTAATCATTCAATTCCTGATGCTCTTTGTATATATGCTAAAACATCTGCAGGCAGTGTTTTGTTTACAGGTGATATTAAATTAGATCAGACCCCTTTGGATAAAAGAATCACGGATATAAATCATTTAGCAGAAATCTCTAAAAAAGGGGTTGATTTATTTTTAGTGGATTCCACCAATGCTGAAGTTCCAGGAACAATTCCTACAGAATCGTCAATTGCTCCGTCGCTAGATTTAATATTTCATAAAGCTAAAGGCAAAATAGTCGTGGCGTCTTTCGCTTCTCATGTTCATAGAGTTCAGCAAATTATAGACACGGCTAGAGATTATGGCAGAAAAGTTTGTTTAGTGGGGTTTTCGATGATAAAAACTATGAATTTAGCAGCTGAATTAGGCTATTTGAAAATTCCTAAAAACACTATTGTCGAATTAAACGCTTTAGACAAATTTCCAGATGATAAAATTGTGCTTATGTGCACGGGCTCTCAAGGTGAGCCTATGGCTGCATTAAGCAGAATTTCTCGGGGAGATCACACAAAAATTAAAGTTAAAAAGAATGATACAATCATTTTTGCTAGTTCTTTGATTCCAGGCAATGAAAAATCTATTTCTCAAGTTATTAATGATTTGACTCTTTTAGGAGTGGATGTTTTTCATAGCAAAAATGCTAATGTTCACGTTTCTGGGCATGCTGCTCAAACTGAATTGTTGTATTTATATAACACTGTTCGCCCTAAAAATGTTTTGCCAGTTCATGGAGAGCCTCGCCATTTAGCAGCTAATTCTCGTTTGGCAGGAAAAGCTGGCATTAGAAGTATTTCATCAGCTTTAAATGGCGCCGTGATAGATTTGAAAAATGGATATGCAAAAAAAACGGGTCAGATCAAAAATGACTATATATATGTCGACGGCAGAGCAGTGGGAGAAATAGATGAAGCTGATTTGCAAACTCGCAAGATTTTAGCGTCAGAAGGGTTTATAACATGTTCTGTAGTCATAGATGCTAAAAATAAAATAATTGTAGCTGATCCTGAAATAACCGTTAAAGGGGTCGCAGAAGATTTATCGGTTTTTGATGAAGTTAAAAAAAGCTTAATTAAAGAAATAAATTCTGTCCTATCTCAAAATGTTTTAGAAACCAGTAAACTTTCAAAAGTGGTCAGACGCACATTAGGGTCGTTTATATTTCATAAATTAAAAAGATCTCCAGTAATAGTGCCAATTGTTAATTTGATTAAATAGATTAATTTAAAAATAAATAATTTTTAATTAAATAATTCTTTTAAAAAAGTTATAAAAAATTAATTTTTTTGTAAAGACTTTCGAATTTTTTCAAGTCTTAGAATTTCAGTTAAAAGCTTTTCTTTTTTAGGTTCACTTTGGCCTTTTTGGGCTGTAGAAGAACTAATTGATTTAAGTTCAGCCCGGTATTCTGAAATATAATAATTTAAATTTTTTAAAAAGAATTGTTTGAAAATATCTTGAATATATAAATCAAAACGCCCTTTTTTGTCATATAATAAAGGTTTGTTAATTAGCAAACTTAAATATTTTTTGTTAGGGGAATTAGTTTTTTCAGCTAATTGAAAAACACTTTGACTAAAGGCTTTTTCTCCTATTTTTTTTGCTTCTTCCACACCGCCGGCCTGTGTTATTAGATTATATATATTTTGTTTTGCGGATGAAGAATAAAAGCCGATATTTAGCATTTTATAAAATTTTTCAGGAATTTGGCGAGGGGCTTGTAAAATAGCTGCTAATGTTAAATCTGATATAGATAAGCTAAAATTTTCATTTATATTTTCGGGGGCCTTTTCTTTGTGTTTTAACTCTTTAGCTATTTCATTTAAAACAATTTCATATTTTAGTCTAAGCCAATTAGCTGCTAATTCGGTGTATTGGACCCTTAGCCCTCTGTCTTTAATTTTGGCAATTATAGGTGCAGCAATTTTCAAAGCAGTTAGACGTCTTTCGGGACGGTCTAATTTTATATCTTTTATGGATGATTTTATAACATATTCAAAGAGGGGTATGGCTGAATTGACTAATTGCTGTATAGCTTTGTCTCCTTTTTTAATTCTAAGCTCGCAAGGGTCCAATCCTTCTGGCACGATTGCCACAGATGTTTGAGCAGAAAAAGTTTGGTCTTCATTGAAGGATTTTTGAGCAGCCTTTTGACCGGCTTGGTCTCCATCAAAAATAAAGATAACTTCGCCTATATTAGCATTAGGAAAATTTTGGCCAATGCCTGTTCCCCAGTCAGCCATAATTCGGCGCAGAAGTTTAGCGTGTGAATTGCCAAAAGCTGTGCCGCATGTTCCTACGGTGTTGTGAAATCCTGCAATATGCATAGCCATGACGTCAGTGTAGCCTTCCACAATAATTGCCTGTTTATGTTTAGCAATGGATTTTCTAGCAGAATTTATACCATAAAGTATTTGAGATTTTTTGTAGAGTTTAGTTTCTTTGGTGTTTAGATATTTGGCTAATTTAGAATTATTTTCTAAAATTCTTCCCCCAAAACCAACCACCTGGTCTGTTAAATCAAATATGGGCCAAATTATTCTATTTTGAAAACGGTCTGTTAAAATGTTATTATGTTCGGCCGAAATTCCAGAATCAATTAACTCATTATTAGTAAATCCACGGTCTTGAAGATATTTAGTCAAAGAATTTTGTGGCGCATACCCAATAGAAAAATTCTTTATGTCATTGTCATTGAATTTTCTTTCATAAAGAATTTTTCTAACCCTTTCCCCGCTTGGTGAAAAAAGTGCTTTTGCAAAAGCGCTGGCTGCTTTTTGATTAATTTTATATAATTTTTGACGAGAAGCTGTCGAGGTAACAACGCCTTCTGCACTTTCGGAATTAGTATTTTTTATAGTTTTATAATGTAGCTGAAAACCTGATAAACTGGCGACATATTCTACAGCTTCTGGGAAGTTCATAGAATTTAATTTCATAAAAAAAGCATAAATATCTCCATGCTCTCCGCAGCCAAAACAATGCCAAGAATTCATATGTGGGGAAATAGTGAAAGAAGGAGTTTTTTCATCGTGAAAAGGGCATAAACCTTTGTATCTACCTATGCCGGCAGGTTTTAGTGTGATTTGTTTTCCAAGAATTTCTAAAATATTGGCTGAATTTCTCAATTCTGCAATATCGTTATGAGAAATAATCTGAGCCATAGTTTAATATTATCATCTTGTGTCAAGCCAAAGAGAAAGTCTGAAATTTTAAAGTTGATAAAAACCCCAGAAAAATAATCCATCCAGCAGGATAGGGGTTAATATCTTTTAAAAGATATTTTTTAAAAAGGTTCGCCATTGAAAGAATCATAATTGTTATGGAGAAAAATATATTTAGTAAAATTGGATTTATGAAAGCCATTAAGAGAGATAAAGTCATTATAAATTTCATATCTCCCCAGGCTAGTATTTTGAATAAATAAATAATTAAAAAACAAATATTTATAAAAGTCCAGTTAAAGAGTGTTTGCCAAGTTACTTGATTTAGATTTGTCAGAAATAAATAAATAGTTATTAAAATAGATATAAAATTTGGTAAATCGTAAAGATAATGTGTTTTCAAATCTAATAAGACATTTGCAAAACAAATAATGCTTGCCAAAGAAATTAACATAATTTGTAAGGTCATAGAAATAATGATAAACTATCAGTAAGTCAAAAGTCAAGCAGATTTTTGTTTAGTTGAAAAGAGCCAATTAACTAAAACCTAAGAATACAATATAGAAATTAATATAAAATAGGAGTTTATATGAAAAAATTCACAATAAAATTTAATCTAAAAGGATATATAATTGCTTTAATTTGCGTAGCTTTGTTTTTAATTTCCACATTTGCCACAATTTTTGTAGGAAGTTTTTCTGAGAATAATTTGCCTGCACCACAAGCTGTTGCTTCGCCAAATCCAGCTGATAACACTGCAAAAGTCGAAGACATAAAAGTTGAGTTTGACCAAAAAGGTGTGCCGTCTGTTAATATACCTGCTGGGTTTAAAGCGGCTGATAAATTATATAAAAAAGTTCTAAAAGACTCAGATGGCCAAGTTGTTAAAAATGATCATAATGTCACTGTTGATTATACTGGCTGGACCACTGATGGCAATAAATTTGATTCATCTTATGATAGAGGCCAGAGTGCTTCATTTTCTTTGTCAGAAGTTGTTAAAGGCTGGAGTGAAGGCTTAGAAGGGCAAAAAGTTGGCAGCACAATTCTTTTAGTTATACCGCCTGATTTGGGTTATGGCTCAAAAGCGCAGGATAAAATCCCGGCTTATTCCACACTTGTTTTTGTTGTTCATATAAAAGAAGCAAAATAAAAGAAGCAAAATAATTTATGCAGTCTCAAATAGACCCTGATGATTTTGAAAAAATTAAATCTATAATCGCTAATGTAGGTTCCCTATATTCGCAAAAAGTTATTGGTCAAAAACAAATGAAAGAGACCCTGCTTTGTGGTCTTTTAGCTGGCGGGCATATACTTATAGAATCTGTGCCGGGTTTAGCCAAAACCACAGCTGCTTCAGCTTTGGCTCATTCCATTTCGGGAGTATTTAAACGTATACAATGCACTCCAGACCTTATGCCTAATGATATTGTTGGCACGCAAATTTATAATTTTAATAATTCACAGTTCACAACGCAGTTAGGGCCTGTTCATGCAAATATAGTTTTGCTTGATGAAATAAATCGTTCTAGTGCTAAAACTCAGTCGGCTATGTTAGAGGCTATGCAAGAACATCAAACCACTATTGGCGGAGAAGACTATAAATTACCTAAACCTTTTATGGTTTTGGCCACTCAAAATCCTATAGAAGAAGAAGGAACTTATATTTTGCCGGAAGCGCAGTTAGATAGATTTTTGTTAAAATCTGTTATTGAATATCCCACAAAAGAGGAGGAAAAAGAGGTTTTGCAAAGAGTGGTAGACGGCAGTCAAGATAAGGAAATTTCAGGCATTTCAGCCACTTTAAATGAAATTCAATTTTTAATTTCACAGGTTAGAAAAGTTCATATTTCCGAAAATATTTATAATTATATAATTAATATAATTGATGCAACTCGCCCCAAGCCTGAATCGCCGTTGAGCTTAAAGGTGAGGGTAGGTGCTTCCCCTAGAGGTTCTATAGCGTTTGCTGTCTGTTCTCAAGCATTGGCGCTTTTGAGAGGCAGAGATTATGTGATTCCAGAAGATATCCAAGATTTAAAATATAGTGTTTTGCGGCATAGAATAGTCAGAACATTTGATGCTTTGGCTGATGAAATAACACCAGAGAGTATAATAGATGACTGCTTCAAAGAAGTCCGCGTTCCGTA
>JAITRN010000004.1 GCA_031288355.1 Candidatus Opitulatrix roisinitermitis
ATTACTATTTAGTATAAAATTATGAAAAATCAGTTAGATATTTTAGGTCAAAATAATGCCCAATATGTTTTGTCGCGTTTTTCAGATATTCCAGATTTTCCTAAAAAAGGCATAATTTTCAAAGATATTATGGGCGCTATTGCGGACCCTAAAGCATTTAATCTAATTTTGGATGCCTTTATAAAATCTATGCCTAGTGATATAGATTATATAGTCGGTATAGAGGCTAGAGGTTTTATTTTAGGAGCAGCTTTAGCGCAAAAACTAAATATCGGTTTTATACCTTTGCGAAAAGCCGGCAAATTGCCCCCTCCGGTTAAAAGCGTCACTTATTCTTTAGAATATGGTGAAGATACTTTAGAAATACAAAATGAACGTCTAAAAACAGGTGATAAGGTTTTTGTGATAGATGATGTTATAGCCACTGGCGGAACAATTGAGGCCGCCAAGCAATTATTGCTAGATTGTAAGGTGGATATTAAAGGTTTTGGTTTTGTTATAGAATTGGCAGATTTTGGCGCAACAGCTGCTTTACAAAATTATAAAGTTATATCATTATATAAAGTGTTAGATTAGAAAAAATTTATATTATGAGGGCTTATGACTGATGAAAAATTTGCTGACCCAGATAAATTATTTGAAGACTTTTTAGATTTAATTAAAGCTAAATACAGCCTTGAAGATATAAAAAAACTTCAAAAAACCTATAAATTTGCCAAAAAAGCTCATACAGGACAGACCAGATATTCTGGCGAACCTTTTATAACACATCCTGTTCATGTGGCAAAAATTTTAGCTAATTACATTCCTCCTTTAGCAATTTTGCAAGCAGCACTTTTGCATGATACTGTTGAAGACACAGATATAACTTTAGAAAATATAGAAATAGAATTCGGTCAAGAAATTTCAATTTTGGTGGACGGTGTCACAAAATTAGATTCCATAAAATACGGCGATAACGCTGAAGCTGAAACTGTTAGAAAAATGATTATAACTATGTCAAAGGATATAAGAGTTTTAGTTATTAAATTAGCTGATCGTTTGCATAATGCTAGAACATGGACTTATTCACCCCAAAAAAGCGCTAGCAAAAAGGCTAAACAAACTTTAGAAATTTATGCCCCTTTAGCTGATAGAATGGGCTTAGACATTATAAAATTGGAATTAGAAGATTTATCTTTTAAAACACTTCATCCTAAAATATATGATGAAATAGCTAGACTTGTGGAAAATTCTGAAAGTTCTAGACAAAATCTTATAAATAATTTTATAAAAGATGTTAAAAAAGAGCTGGATAATCTTAAAATAAAGGCTGAAATTACTGGCCGCCCTAAACATTATTATTCAATTTACCTGAAAATGGTTAACCGAGGTGTAGATTTTAAAGATATGTATGATCTTTTAGCCATTAGGATATTGGTTGAATCACTAGGCGACTGTTATGGAGCTTTGGGCGCCATTCACGCTATATGGCCTCCTATAACAGGCAGATTTAAAGATTATATAGCTCGGCCAAAATATAATGGTTATCAGTCGTTGCACACCTCTGTGGAAGGTCCGGATAATTCGCCTATTGAGGTTCAAATAAGAACTTTTGAAATGCATCATCATGCTGAATATGGTGTGGCTGCTCATTGGGTATATAAAGAAAAATCAAAAGCCAAAAAAAATGAAGTTGTTAAAGATATAGAATCTGGCAGGAATCTAAAATGGCTAAATCAGCTTTTAGATTGGCAGTCAGAAACGACTGATTCCAAGGAATTTATTGAGTCTTTAAGGGCTGATTTAGGGCCCCAGAAAGTCTATGTTTTTACTCCTTTAGGAAAAGTCGCAGAATTGCCTGAAAAAGCCACACCAGTTGATTTTGCTTATTCTGTTCATACACAAGTGGGGGAGAGAGCAGTAGGGGCTAAAATAAATGGCAAAATAGTGCCTTTAAGCACTATTTTGCAAAATGGCGATACTGTGGAAATTCTGACTTCAAAAAATGCTGATGCTGGACCCTCATCTGATTGGCTAGAATTTGTTCAATCTCCTAGAGCTAAAAATAAAATTAGACAATGGTTTTCTAAATCAAGGCGAGAACAATCTATTGAGGAGGGCAAAGAGTCTATAACTCGAGCTTTAACAAAAGAGCATATTGACCTAAAACAAGCTTTGTCAAATAAAACTTTGGAACAAATAGCCGAACAATTAAATTTGACTGATTTGTCTAGTGTTTTTGCTTCAATAGGTGAAGGTAAAATTTCATCTATGAATGTTATAAATAGAATAAAAAAAGTTTTAGGCTTGAATAAAGCAGAAGAAAATAAAACTATTTTAACTTCAACACCCACTAAAATAGATGAAAGCAATCCAGGGGTTGTGGCAGAAGGGGTTAGTTCTCTTTGGATTAAATTAGCTAAATGCTGTTTACCTGTTCCAAGAGATGAAATTATTGGTTTTATAACGAAAGGTCACGGTATAACTGTGCATAGAGCTGATTGCAAAAATGTTAAAAGTTTGCAAGCTGACAATAACAGGCTTATAGACGTTCAATGGGCTGAGGGGATAAATAGCCGTTTTAATGTTCGCATAAAAGTGGAAGCTTTAGACAGACCTAATTTATTGTCGGAAATTTCATCAGCCATTGCTGAAAACCATGTTAGAACTTTAAGTTTTTCGGCTGAAACTGGCGAAAATAAAGTTGCAATATTTATAATAACTGTTGAAATAGCTGAGCCGAGACAATTAAACGCTTTATTTACTTCAATTAGAAAAATAGACAGCGTTTATGATGTTTTTAGAACAAAAGGGGAATAATGCCTCAAAAAACAGTGAATTCGAAAAAAATAAAAAATTTTAAAAAAGCCAAAAATTCTAAAAAGGCTCTATCTAAAAAGGCTCTATCTAAAAAGTTAGACCGAGAAAACATTTATTCCTCGTTTGACAACAATGATTTAGAGCTAAAACGCAACAAGCCACCGCATTATTGAATGCAGAAAATTAAAATTAGAAAAGATTAAATTTTATTCAAAAATTCGTTTGTTTCTGAATATATTTGCCACGACTGGTCTTCTAAATACTTGACATCTTCTAAATTAAAATATTGGCTATTTATATATTTTTTGGCTAATTTGTATGATAATTCAAGAGTTGGAAAATCGTCTAATATGCGCATAATTTTTAAACTAGATTTTTTCCCAGATTGAGCTTTACCTAATATATCACCCTCACCGCGCAATTTTAGGTCAATTTTAGAAAGAGTGAAACCATTATTATATTTTTTAATATTTTCTAATTTTGTTTGAGCTATTTGATTCTCTGAATTGCAAATTAAATAGCAAAATCCCTTTGAAACATAGTTGCTGTCTCTAGCCACCCGGCCTCTTAGCTGATGAAGTTCAGCTATGGAAAAGAAAGCGGCGTTATATATAACAATTGTGGAGGCTTTTTTTAAATCCACGCCAACTTCTATAACAGTTGTTGAAACCAATATATCTATTTGGCAATTTTTCATTTTGTTCATAATATCTTTTTTGACCTCACTTTTGAGCTTTCCGTGAATAAATTTAATCTGGCAATTTTTGAAAAATTTGTCATTTTTATATTCATTATAAATGCTTTCAATATTTTGTATATTTAGAGCTTTTTTATCAGGTTTTATTCTCGGAACAATTAATATTATTTGTTTGCCATTTTTTGCTTCATGCAAAATTTTATTTTTCATAAATTCTATTTGTTTTAGATTGAAAGAGGAAATCAATTCTGTTTTAATTAAATTATTAGATGTTTCAGGTTTTTCAAGAGTTATTATTTCATAATCAGCAAAAATAGATAATGCCACAGTTCGGGGGATTGGTGTGGCTGTCATAGAAATAATGTGCGGCCCATCTAGTGTATTTCTTTGAGCTACTCCGTATTTATGCTGTTCGTCTATAACTATTAATTTTAGATTTTTAAATTCCGATTTTAGATGCAGCAGAGAAGTCGTTCCAATTAGGAGTTTTGTTTTATTACTGTTAACTTTTTCAAGTATTTTTTGTCTATTTTTCCCTGTAATTGTGCTATTTATAAGTTCGACTTCAATTTTGGGGAAATTAGGATTATTTTTATATAATTGTTCAAGTTTGTTTTTTATAAAATAATAATGTTGCCAGCCTATAATAATGGTCGGAGCTAAAAGGGCTGATTGCCCGCCGCTTAGCGCAGTGTCTATCATAGCTCTTAAAGCTACAATAGTCTTTCCGCTGGCAACATCGCCTTGCAGGAGCCACTTAATGGGTATAGATGAATTTATAGCTTTGCTAATTTTATTGTTGGCAGCTAATTGTGAATTAGTCAATTTAAAATCAAAAGAATTGTCAAAAATATTTAGAATTTTTTTCTTTTCCGTATATTTGCTGGATTTAGATATGGTTTGATTAGATTTGATTATTTTTTCTTGCAGGAGTTTTTTCTTGCTTAAAAGAGGGATGTGTAAAGACCACGCTTCTTCAAAAATTAAACTCCTTAAACCTTTTTGGTAATTGTCTAGGGTTGGCGGTTTATGAATATTTTGAAAAGCCTTTTTGCGAGAGAAAAAATTATATTTTTGTCTAATATATTTGGGAACTAAATTGGTAATTGACTTATTTTCCATAAATTGCAGAATTTTGTTAATAGTTAAACTTATTATTCTACTAGTTAGATCATTTTTAATATGATAAATAGTGCGGGGCATAAGAGCTGACTCTATATTAGAAAAAAATTCGGGGAAAAGCATATGGTTTTTAGCAATTGGATTGTTGTTTGTGTCTAAAATATGACCTTTTTCTGAAATGGTGTTTTGAAAATTCCAGATAATATTTTTTATAAAATAAGGCAAGGAATATATTATCATTCCGCGAAAATAATATGTTTGACCAATTTTCATTTTGTCTAAAATAGTATTTCTATACCACTTATTTTTAGTGATCCAATAAGCCTTTATGCAATTTCTTCCGTCTGAAAGAGTCACTGTTAAATCATAGTAGTTATCTGAATCGCGAAATTGAATTTCTAAAACTTTTAATTTCAAAATTGGAATAAAACTAGATTTTGACATAGTTTGTTTTTTGCTTTCAGATATTGTTTGAAAAAATTTGAAAAGGTCTAATCTATAAGGCAAATTATATAAAGC
>JAITRN010000011.1 GCA_031288355.1 Candidatus Opitulatrix roisinitermitis
ACTTTATCGCTATTAGCTGACTTCCAAGAGTCTAATTTTTTATTCCACTCTTCTTCTAAGCTTTCGCCTTTAGCGATGAGTTTTCTAGACTGAGTCAAAGCTGCTTCATCCACTGCAAAATCTTTGTCAGGGTCTAATCCAAGATTTGTTTTTAAACCCCGAATTTCATCAAGCCCTAAAGCTGCGCCATGTGAAGATCCAGAATTTGTTTTGGTCGGTGAAGGCCAAGCAATCAGAGTTCTCAAAGATATAATAGAAGGTTTATCGGTGACTTTTTTGGCTTTTTCAATTGCTTCATTTAAAGCATCAGTGTCTTCTTTATAAACTCCGCCTTTAGTCCAATCAACTTTTTGAGTATGCCAACCGTTGGCTTCATATCTTGACAAAACATTTTCAGTGAAAGCGATTTTAGTGTCATCTTCAATGGTTATGTGATTGCTGTCCCAAAGAACTATTAGATTTCCTAATTTTTGCAAGCCGGCTAATGAAGCAGCTTCTTGTGAAACGCCTTCTTCTAAACAACCGTCGCCAGTTAAAACATATATATTATAATCAAAAGGCGATTCTCCCTGAGGGCTGCCTGGGTCTAAAAGACCTCTTTGAAAGCGCTGTCCGTAAGCAAAACCAACTGCTGAGGCAATTCCTTGTCCTAGAGGGCCTGTGGTCATTTCCACTCCGGCAGTATGTTTATATTCTGGATGACCAGGGGTTAAAGAGCCCATAGTTCTTAAAGCTTTTATATCATCTAATTCAAGCCCAAATCCGCCGAGATATAGTTGCAAATATTGAGTGAGTGACGAATGACCCATTGACAAAATAAAACGATCGCGACCCTCCCAATTAGGATTTTTTGGATTTACTCGAAGATGTTTTTGGTAAAGTAAATATGCGGCGGGCGCTATTGAAATGGCGCTGCCAGGATGTCCGCTGCCGGCTTTTTCTACAGCGTCGGCTGATATGGCTTTAGCCATTTTTATAGCTTTTAAATCTAGATCATTTAGAACTGACATATATGCCTTTCATAATTAGTTATCTTTGTAAATAGTTATTTTAATAACTAAAAATAGTTATTTAAATTACTAAAAATAGTACCTTAAGCCATTAATATAACTAAAAACAGTTATTTAAATTACTAAAAATAGTAATTTATATGATCAGTTTATCACAAATTTATAAGAAAAATTAATAAAAAAGTTTATAAAGCGCTTGTCCAGAATGTCGAATTTCCAGGGATTCTAATAATTTGACTCCAAGAGCTTTGCAAACCGCAATCAGCTGTTGCTAAGCAAGTGGAAACAGATCCAGTATATCCCCCAATCACAAACATATTATTTCCGAAAGTAGCGGTATCCCACCAGGAATTTTGTCCAGAATAAGCCAAAACTGTCCAATTAGCAGCATCTGCACAATTAGTGTTATCATAGCAACGGGCTATTTTGCCTGATTGTCCGACTGTTATAAACTGTCCGTTTCCGTACACTACAGGCCGCCAAACAGTACCAGATTCGAGACTTTGAGAACTAGTCCAATTGCTAGCTTCGGTGCAGTCAGTGTTAGATGGACATGCAGCTACGGAGCCTGTTGTGCCAGATATAATAAATTGATTTTCTCCTCTGGTTATTCCGTATCCAGCAACTCCTGTTATTGTTTGAGCGGTTTTCCAATTTTGTGATAGACCGCAATCAGTTGTATCACGGCACGATGAAATTTGTCCATTGACATTAGTTGTTATAAAAAGGCCTTTTGTATGTAATAAACCTATCCAAGTGCCGTTTTGACCAGGAATATCAATTACATCTGACCAATTAGAACCCACTGAACAGTCATTTGCTGCAAAGCAGCGAGATACTGAGCCGTTTCCTGACCCTCTGCTTCCTGCTGCAATGAATTGACCGTTGCCATATTGAGAGAAATACCAATATGCTCCTTTGACAAAAGCCGTGCTCCAGTCAGCGCTTTTAGAGCAATCTAAATCATCTTTGCAGGTGCTTATTGTTCCTCCTTGTCCAGTCGTTACGAATAGCCCCTTCCCGTGGGTTATGCCCCACCAATATCCGCTGTCGCTGGTGCCAGAGGTTCCGTTAATTTGAATAGCTGCGCTCCAATTAGCGACCTGTGAACAGTCAGTTGTATAATAGCATGTAGAAATTAGGCCATTAATTCCGCCAAGTATAAATCTTTTTTTGTGTTCAAGAGAGGCACTTATATAATCATAAGTTGCTTTAGAGCTAAGAAATCTGTCACTATTCACTCCTTGTTCATATAAATCTATTTCATCTAGGATTCCTAAATTGGTTTGAGCACTTTGAATAGAATTGGCGTTTGTGCCGCCTTTATTAATTCCTAAAACAGATTGTGAAATAGAAGCGTTTGCAGGAAATGAACCGTTTATGAAGTAGGTTATGCAAAAAAAGAATAAGGTTCCTAAAACTCCTATTTTTTTCAATTTACTATTTCTAAAAAATTTATCTCTAAAAGAATTTTTTCTGTAATTTAAATTTTCAAAACTTATCATAATTACCTACTTTCAATATTTTAAATCTTTAGGGGTATATTAAAATTTTTACAAAAAAAAAAAACGCTCACTGTTCCAAAAAATTATTACTGGATTGTTAAATTTAAATATTTCCAAAGTGCGCAAGAAAAATTACTTTTTGAGTACCGCTTGTTCCGCAAGCCTGAGGTTATGCGCAATAATGCGCAACCTCAGGCGCGAACATACGCACTGTGCTGAAAAAATGTTTGTCTAATATAAACTACGCACATTTTTTCAGACTACTCAAAAAATAATTTTTTCTTGGCATTGAAAATATTAGTTATCATTGGTAATAATTTGTTGAGGCAGTTCGCTCCTGAAAAAAGTGGTTAAATCGTTTTTAGTTAATTATCTTTCACTAATTGAATTAAAATATATTATCTCAGTTGCAGAATTTTAATTATTTCTGGTAAGATTTTTTTTGGGTAGTTTGTTGTTATTAGGTATTTTTTCGTAAGAAAAAAAAATTAAAAGGTTTTAGTATAGTTTCCTCCACTAATTGCTAAATAGTCTTCCAGGGGCTTGTCGCTTTTAAAAACATCCGTTGCTAGAGTTTGTCCTAAATATCTTAGATGCCAAGGTTCTCCTTTATAGCCGGTTGAATTTTGCCATTGATCACGATAACGGACAATAAAACCAAAATTATGAGCATTTTGAGCGACCCAGTCATTATAATAGTCATAAGTTTTGTCATCGCCTCGATATAAAATTGAGCCTGTGACTCTTAAATCAAAAGCTAATCCGGTTTGATGTTCAGAATAGCCGGGCCTAGCGGAAAAATCGTCAGCAAATTGCTGACCGCTTTGAGCGATATATTCATTATAAACGCCTATTTGGTAATCATAACTCCTAAAACCGCTGTAATCATAAACTAAATGGGAAGCATATTTGTCACCAGATTTTTGTCCAGCTTCGATTAATTTTTTTAACTGTTTGACTGCTTCTGGGTTTTCTCCGGGGTTATAATCTTTCGGTAAAGGATGTTTTTTATCAGCAATTATAATGCCGTTTATTGAAAAAGGCTCTTTCATAGTTTCGGGAGTTTGAGATGTTTCTCCTAAAAATTGAGGATGGTCTTTGGAATATTGCTGGCTTCCAGCATAAATATCATTTATTTGTTTTTCTAGAATTTTTATTTGTTTATCTTTGTTATAATTTTGCCAACTTGCAAAACTGCCGCCAGCTAACAATCCCAAAATAGTAATTGATAAAATAATAGTTTTATAATTTATATTTTTTGAAATTTTAGCCATAGCTTAATTTTAACATATTTTCTTTTTATAAAATGATGTTAATAAATCTGAATGTGTTAATAAAATCCATTATTTTTTTTATAGATTTTTGCCAGTTTGTTTTTAGTTTTTTAAAAATGTTATAAAAAAGTTGTTTTTTTGAAATTTATATGTTATACTGAAGACATAGTACTTATTGCTTATGTACCATAAGAAAAGGAGAATGTATTCAAATGATGAAAATAGATAAAGTTTCAAAAGCAGCTAGGCGGCTTAGTTTTGTAATGGCGAGCTTAGTTTTGTCGCTTTTTTCAATGCCCATATCAACAGCTAGTGTTTGGGCGTCTGAGCAGAAGGTAGCTAATCCTCAAATAGAACAAACTGATTTTCGAAAATTAGAAGTAACAGAGCCTCAACCAGATGTTGGCTCAGTGCAATGGTGGGATAATACCGGTACAACCTTGCCACAGATTCCTAATTATAAAAAATATGATCTAATTCATAAAGTAAAAGCGGGAGATATTATTTTTCAAGGTACAGGTTTATGGGGTTTAACAGGTCATGTAGCTATGGTTGAAGGGATTTTTCATGATAAAAATTTGAACACTGATTATATAAGGGTTATTGAATCAAATATTTTTACTCAGGGTAAACATGTTGTAGCTAATGGAGTTGTACGCAGTGTCTTGGATGATAATAAGGCTGATTTTACTAAAACATCTATTTATCGAGTAAATAATTCTTCACAATCTAAAATTGCTGGTGTTGTGAATTTTGAAATTAATCAATTGGGTAAACACTATAATATAGATTATTTTAAATATTCATCTTCGCCAAATAACAAGTCTTGGTATTGTTCAGAATTAGTGTGGGCAGCTTGGAAAAATCAAGGAGTGAATATAGAAAATTCTAGTTGGACTAGAACGCCAGGTGTTATATCCCCAAGAGATGTGACTAGTTTTTCTCAAAAAACAGCTCGTGTTTTTAAAAGCCAAACAGCTTAACTTTATGCTAAATTGTGATAACCTGTAAATATGGTTAAAAAAGATGTTAAGGCTAAGAATGGGCCTGAAAGCACCTGTTTTTTTAAAAGTTTTTTAAATTTTTTTACTAAAATACCATCAGCCCTCAAATCTTTTGGCAAAGGTTTAAAATCTTTTGGCAAGAGTTTGAAATCTATAGGGAAAGCTATTTGGAAGTTTATTTTAGAAATTGTGTCTGAATTAAAGAGGGTTGTATATCCGACTAAAGGAGAGTTGATAGAGAATTCTATAGTAGTTTTAGTGTTTGTCACAATTATGATGGTTTTTATAACAGTTATTGATTTTGGGATAGGCCAAGGTGTTATGGCTATATTTACTAAATAAGATTTGAATTGCGAGCAAAAAATGTCAGACGAAAAAGAGCAGGATCCTGAAATAAAAGAGCTTTATAAAAAACTTCAAACTGATAAAGGTCAGTGGTTTGTGATACATTCTCAGGTGGGGCTTGAAAATACCGTTAAGGCTAATTTAGAAAAATTGCTTACATCCGGACGAGCAGGAGCAAGTGCTGTTTATGAAGTAATTGTTCCAACTCATATAGAAACAACAGTTAAAGGCGGACAGAAAAAATCGCGTGTCGTTGTTAGAATACCATCTTATGTTTTGGTTAGAATGGATTTGAATGAAGACTCTTGGACGCTTGTAAGAAATACGCCAGGTGTTACTGGTTTTGCTGGTTTAGGGCGTCAGCCTGTGCCGTTGACTGTAAAAGAAGTTATGTCGATGTTAGAACCAATGATTTTATCTAATGAAGAGGTTATTGAAGAAAAAAGAGTTGATACTAAGTCTAAAGTTAAACATCAGGTTAATGTTGATTACGAAATTGGTGAATATGTTACTGTCACGGATGGTCCCTTTGAATCGTTAGATGCTACAATAACAGAAGTTAATGTAGAATCTGAAAAGATAAAGGTATTAGTTTCGATATTTGGCAGAGAAACACCGGTTGAGCTCGGGTTTGACCAGATTGCTAAAAGGAGTTAGACTATATTTAGATCTTATTTTGACTAAACAATAAAGGAAAATTATGGCAAAAGAAATAGCAGGGATAATAAAATTGCAAATTACGGCAGGGCAAGCTAATCCAGCGCCTCCAATTGGCCCAGCTTTGAGTTCTCATGGTGTTAATATTATGGAATTTTGCAAAGCTTACAATGAGGCGACTCAGTCTGAAATGGGAAATATAATTCCTGTGGAAATAACTGTTTATGAAGATAGAACTTTCACGTTTGTTACTAAAACGCCTCCAGCGGCTGATTTAATTAAAAAAGCAATTAAAATTAAAAAAGGCGCAGCGAATCCTTTGACAACTAAAGTTGGAGTTATTACTTGGGATCAATGCCGAGAGATTGCTGAGCAAAAAGCAAAAGATTTGAACGCTAATGATGTTGAAGCTGGAGCGAAAATAATTGCTGGTACAGCGCGTTCTATGGGAATAAACGTAAAATAAATATTTGTTAAAAATTAAATAATATATGTAGTAGAAGTAAAGCGGCTTCGAACTACGCCTGCATAATTGACAATTAACAGAAAGGAAGCAGATGAAAACCCGCGGAAAAATATATAAACAAGCTTTATCTAAATTTGATAAAACTAAAAATTATACAATAAAAGAGGCTTTTGAGATATTAAAATTGTTGCCAGAAAAAAAATTTGACGAAACGGTTGATGTGTCGGTTCGTTTATCAGTTGATTCTCGTAAGGCTGATCAATTAGTTAGAGGTACAGTATCTTTGCCAAATGGCACTGGCAAAACGGCTAAAGTAATAGTTTTTGCTCAAGGCGAAAAAGCCGAAGATGCTAAAACGGCTGGAGCTGATGAAGTTGGAGCTGATGAATTGATTGAAAAAGTGTCTAAAGGATGGACAGATTTTGATGCGGCTGTTGCCACGCCTGATTTAATGGGTAAAGTTGGCAAATTAGGCAGAGTTTTAGGCCCTAGAAATCTCATGCCTAATCCTAAAACAGGCACTGTAACTCAAGATGTTGCTAAAGCTGTGGCTGATATAAAAGGCGGAAAAATAGATTTTAGAGTTGATAAAAATTCCAATTTAGCGTTTATTGTTGGCAAAAAATCATTTGATAGTAAGGCTTTGCAAGAGAATTTTGAAGCTGCAATAGGTGAAGTTATTCGTTTAAAGCCCGCTAGTGTGAAAGGACGTTATATCACAAAAGTGGCTGTTTCAACAACTATGGGACCATCTATTATTTTAGATATTAGTCAATTCTAAAATATGAATTATTAAAAAGGAGCTTATTATGCAAAGATTAGATGATATAGATAAAAAAAATCTTAAAGACAATTTGCCAAAGTTAAGGACAGGTGATACTGTAAAGGTTAATGTTAAAGTTGTGGAAGGAAATCGTTCACGTATACAGGTTTTTCAAGGCGTTATAATTGCTATTAACGGATCTGGAGTCAGAGTTTGTATAACTGTTAGAAAACTCTCATTTGGCGTGGGCGTGGAGAGAATTTTTCCAATTCATTCGCCGTCTGTGGAATCTATTGAGGTTTTGTCTCATGGCGATATTCATAGAGCCAAATTATATTATTTGAAAAATTTGGTTGGCAAAAAATCTAAAGTTCGTGAAAAAAGGTAGATAAGTAAATGTCTGATGATAAATTAGGCGAAGCTATTTCTGATTGGAAAAAGAAAAGAAATCAAGCAGATGAGGCTAAGAAAAAATGGCCTTTTTCTATGCAATTGTTGGTTATTTTTGGTTTTGCTTTAATAGTATCTATACTAATAAGGGTTTTTTTATTCCAACCTTTTGTTGTGCCTAGTGGTTCTATGAAACCGACCTTAGAAATAGGGGATAGGATATTAGTTAGCAAATTATATCCTAAGCCTTTTGGGCCAAATAGGCAAGATGTTATAGTTTTTAAAGATCCCGGAAATTGGCTTTCAGCAGTAAGCGCTACCGCCCAATTAGATATTTCTCCTTGGGGAGCGTTTTTGCAATTTATTGGTTTACAAGAAACAGACAATAATGACTATTTGACTAAAAGATTGATTGGTTTGCCAGGAGATCATATAGTTTGTGACGGCAAAGGGGGCCCTGTTATTGTTAATGGCGCAGCTTTGCAAGAGTCTTATATTATGGATTCCACAATGCCTTCAACTCAGCCCATTGATGTAGTTGTTCCTCCAAATATGACTTATGTTTTAGGTGATAACCGTTCAAATTCGGCTGACTCAAGATTTAATAAAGATAAACAATATAACGGTTTTGTGCCTGAGGCTAATATTGTTGGTAGAGTTGTGTCAATAATATGGCCTTTGGGTGATTTTAGATTTGTCTAAATCGGTATTTTATTTGAATTGTAGTTTTTGTGATTGTGGTTTTTTTGTAAAAAATCTCTATGACAATAGCGAAATATATTTTGATTTAATTGGATGTGATAAAATTATATTAGAGTTGTAATGAAAAACTAATGGGCTATAATAAGGAGATTAATGGTTGCAGAAGTTGATAAAAAAGTTGAGGCTGCCCTAAAGGCGCTTGATGAATTTTATAAATTAAATCAAGAACAAATAGATTATATAGTAAATAAAATGTCTGTGGCTGGGCTTAATGCGCATTTGCGTTTAGCTAAAACAGCTGTTGATGAAACTAAAAGAGGCCGGATAGAAGATAAAGCAGTTAAAAATATATTTGCTTGTGAGCATATAACTCATTATTTAAAAAAACAAAAAACTGTTGGTGTTATATCTAGTGATCCTATATCTGGTATTACAGAAATTGCTGATCCTATAGGTGTTATCGCTGGTGTGACCCCTGTGACTAACCCGACTTCAACGACTATTTTTAAATCAATTTTGGCAATTAAAACCAGAAATCCAATTATTTTCGGTTTTCATCCTAATGCTCAAACTTGTTCTGTGGCGGCGGCTAAAGTTATGCTAGAAGCGGCTGTTGAAGCTGGCGCTCCAGAAAACTGTATTCAATGGATTGAAAAACCTTCAATTGAGGCGACTAATGCTTTAATGAATAATGATGGGGTAGCCACTATTTTAGCTACTGGCGGAAATGCTATGGTAAAAGCAGCTTATTCTTGTGGAAAACCAGCTTTAGGGGTGGGGGCAGGTAATGTTCCCTCATATGTTGAAAAAACGGCTGATTTAAATAAAGCAGCTAATGATATAGTCATTTCTAAAAATTTTGATTATGGTATGATTTGTGCTTCAGAGCAAGCAGTTATTATAGATAAAGAGGTTTATAGTCAATTTCTGAATAAAATGAAAGCTCTAAATGCTTATATTTGCTCTCCAGATGAAAAGACTAAATTGGAAAAATTTATTTTTGGAGTAAAAGCTTATTCAAAAAATTGTTCTTTAAGGCGTTTGAATCCCGATATTGTTGGTCAATCGCCAGAATGGATTGCTAAAAAAGCAGGGTTTTTGGTGCCTAGCGAAACTTCGGTCATTTTGGCAGAAATAAAAGAAGTGGGTTGTTCAGAACCCTTATCAGCTGAAAAACTTTCGCCAGCTTTAGCGGTGCTTAAAGCTAATAGCACGCAAGACGCTTTTGACAAGGCTGAAGCAATGTTAGCTAATGGAGGTTTAGGGCATTCGGCTTGTATACATTCTAATAATCGTCAAATTATAATTGAATATGGAATTAGAATGAAAGCTTGTAGAATATTAGAAAATTCTCCAACGTCTTTAGCAGGTATAGGAGATGTTTATAATGCTATTATTCCTTCTTTGACATTAGGCTGTGGTTCTTATGGCAAAAATTCTGTTTCTAATAATGTACAGGCTATAAATTTAATTAATATAAAAAGAATAGGACGGAGAAATAATAATATGCAATGGTTTAAAATCCCACCAAAAATATATATTGAGCCTAATTCGATACAATATTTGCGCGATATGGAAGGCGTTTCAAAAGCTGTTATAGTAACAGATAAAGTTATGAGCGATTTAGGGGTTGTTCAAAAAATTATAGATGAGCTAAATGCTAGATCTAATAAAGTTGATGTTAGGGTTTTAGATTTTATTGAGCCAGAACCTTCAATAGAAACAGTTCAGCGAGGAGCTGAAATTATGCGGCAATTTAGTCCAGAAACAATTATTGCCTTAGGCGGAGGTTCTCCTATGGACGCTGCCAAAGTTATGTGGCTTTTATATGAGAATCCAGATATAACTTTTTCTGATATAAGAGAGAAATTTTTTGATATAAGAAAAAGAGCCTTTACCTTGCCAGCATTAGGTCGTTTAGCTAAATTAGTTTGTATTCCGACGTCTTCGGGAACAGGCAGCGAAGTGACCCCTTTTGCTGTTATAACAGACCATAAAACAGGCTATAAATACCCTTTGGCCGATTATTGCCTAACGCCGTCGGTGGCAATTGTTGATCCAGTGTTAGCTGTTAGTCAGCCAAAAACGTTAGCTTCAGACAGCGGTTTTGATGCTTTAACCCATTCTATAGAAGCCTATGTTTCCACTTATGCTAATGACTTTACTGATGGTTTAGCCCTACATGCTATAAGACTTATTTGGGACAATTTAGAAGAGTCAGTTATAAAAGGACAAGAAGCTGTTCAGGCTAGAGAGAAAATGCATAATGCCGCCACTTTAGCAGGTATGGCTTTTGGCTCAGCTTTTTTGGGGTTATGTCATGGTATGGCTCATACTATTGGAGCCACTTTTCATATAGCTCATGGCAGAACTAATTCTATATTATTACCTAATATAATTAGATATAATGCCTCAACAGATGTTAAACCGACTTCTTGGCCTAAATATGGTTATTATAAAGCAGCTGAGCGCTATCAAGATATTGCTAAATTACTTGGTCTGCCTGGCAGAACACCAGCAGAAGCTTCAGAATCTTTAGCTAAGGCTATTGAAAATTTGCGTAAACGTTTAGGTATGAGTGCTTCTTTAAAGGAGGCTGGCGTGAAAAAAGCTGATTTAGAAAAGCATTTAGAAGCCATTGCTATGAGAGCTTATGAAGATCAGTGTACTCCAGCTAATCCAAGAGTGCCAATTTTAGAAGATATTAAAATGATTGCGCTAAAATGTTATGAAGGAGAAGCTTTAAAAATTAAATAAAAAGCAATTTGAAATATAATTGTTTAACTATGAAATATAATTGTTTAACTAAATTAAAGGATGAAATTAATGATTAATATAAAAAGAGTCTGTTTATTGACCGTTTTTTTAATAATTTGTGCTTTTTTCACAACAACATGTAGTGTCAATGCTAATCAAGTATTCTTTGATAATGGATTAATTTCTACAACTGCGCAAGCTGAAAATTTACAGGGTTATTCCACAGGCGGAATAACTTGGCAATATTTAGATCCAAATACGGCAATAGACATAAATTATAGAGTTTATAAAGATAATATTTGGGGAATGTGGCAGCCAGCCGAAGTGGAAAATTCAACTGACAAGACTATTGAAAAATCTATTGATGGGCGAATAACTAAACAGGGAGCAAGCGAATTTATCATGTTTGGCACGGTTTCTAAAATTGAAATAAAAGTTGTTTCCACTAAACAAATTGCTGATTTAAAAATAAATTTAGAAAATGCAGATAAATCTGATAGCACTAATGCTGGTAGCGATAATAGAAATACTCAACTACAAACAACTGGTTCATTTACACAAAATAGTTCAAGTAATTTATCAACTAACGAAGTTGATGCTAACAAAGTAGGTGCTGATAAAGGCGATGCTTTAGAACCAAAATTATGTGATAGAGCATGTTGGGGAGCTAATGAAAGTTGGATGAAATGGCAGCCTAATTTTATAAATTATAAAGGTGTTGTTATACATCACACGGCTGGTTCAAATGACTATACAAAAAGCGAATCTGCTGGAATAGTTAGATCAATATATTCTTATCATGCCAATACTTTAGGTTGGGGTGATATAGGTTATAATTTTTTAGTTGATAAATATGGTCAAATATTTGAAGGGCGCTATCCAAGCCGTTATCATCAAGTGGAAGGAGCTCATGCGTATGGCGCAAATGCTTATACTTTTGGAATTTCAGCTATGGGGAATTACGAAACAGCTGTTCCAAGCAATGAATTATTAGAGTCAATTTCTGCTATTATAAATTGGAAATTTAATACATTAGGAATAAATCCTGATGGTAAAGCCTATATAGGGACAGAATCACAAGGAGTCCAATATTTATCCACTATTTTGGGACATCGTGATGTGGGGGCGACAGCTTGTCCAGGTAAAAATCTTTATGCTGATATGTTACGTATTAAAAATTATGTTGATTTAGATTATACAGTAGGGGGAGGAATAGGCAATAAATGGTATTCTCTTGGAGGAATGTCTGGACGTATGGGTTCGCCCACTTCTGCTGAATTACCAGACGAAAAAGGTGTAGCTCAGACTTTTCAAGGGGGTAATATTTATTGGCGAAAAATTGACGAAAAAACTTATGCTATTTGGGGAACGGTCAAGAAAAAATATTCATCAATTTTGGGCAGGGCTTCATTTTTAGGTTATCCGACATCTGATGAATTATCTCGAGCGAAAGGAGTTGCTCAAACTTTTGATAATGGCACAATTTATTGGGTTTCTAAGACTAATAAAGCATATATAGTAACAGGTGCTATAAAAAATAAATATAATTCTATAAATGGCACAAATGGTTTTTTATCATTTCCTAAATCTGATGAAATGCCAGATTCTCGCGGAGTAGGGCAAATTTTTGATAATGGTAAGATTTTTTGGACGGCCGAATTTGGCGCTTATGTAACTTCTGGGGGTATAGGTAATTTGTATAATTCATTAGGTTCAAGGAGCGGACGTTTAGGTTATCCTAAGTCTGATGAGATAAAAACCAAATCATATACTTATCAAAAATTTGTCGGCGGAGAAATACGATGGACTCAAGCAAAAGGCGCTTGGCTTGTATAAATGCCGTTTGGATCAATGAAAATGGGGGAGAAATTAGTTATAAAAGGCGGCAAAAGCCTGCAGGGAGTTATTAAATTACGAGGTGCTAAAAATTTTGTCACTAAAGCGATGGTAGCGGCAATTTTAGGTGATAGTCCTAGTATTTTATATAATGTTCCTCATATAAAAGATGTAGAGACGGTTAGTCAGCTTTTAGAGTTGCATGGTTGCAATGTCGAGTATAAAAAGACTGAAGGCATTTTGCAAATTAATCCAGCAAATATTTTATCACCTAAAATTGCCGATATGGACATTTTGGTTGGTTCTTCCAGAATCCCTATTTTATTTTGCGGACCTTTACTCCATAAGTTAGGAGAAGCTTTTATACCTAATTTAGGCGGTTGTAAAATAGGCGATAGACCAATTGACTATCATTTAGAATCCCTTAGACTTTTTGGTGCGGTTATTGAGAAAGCTAAAAATGGCGTTAAAATAATTGCTCCCAACGGACTTAAAGGAACAAAAATAAATTTGCCTTATCCCTCGGTTGGCGCCACAGAGCAGGTTCTTTTGACTGCTTGTATATCAGATGGCGTAACACAGTTATCTAACGCTGCTGTTGAGCCAGAAATTATTGATTTAATAAATGTTTTACAAAAAATGGGAGCTATTATATCAGTTTCAACGGATAGAGTTATTACTGTTGAGGGCGTAAAAAATCTTAGAGGCTTTAAACACGCTTCTTTACCAGATAGGGCTGAAGCCGCTTCTTGGGCTAATGCTGCTCTCTCTACGGGCGGAAAAGTTTTTGTGGATGGGGCAAATCAGCAGGATATGACAACTTTTTTAAATGTTTTTAGAAAAATTGGCGGCGAATTCGATATAACTGACTCAGGCATTTGCTTCTATCATCCAGGAGGTGAACTAAATTCAATCCCTATAGAGACAAATGTTCATCCCGGTTTTTTAACTGATTGGATGCAGCCCTTAGTAGTTTGTTTAACCCAAGCTAATGGTCTTTCTATAATTCATGAAACCGTTTACGAAAATCGTTTTGGGTTTACTGATGCTTTGAATAAAATGGGTGCGCAAATACAGATTTATAGAGAATGTTTAGGCTCTGTGCCTTGTCGTTTTCGTCAAATGAATTACAAACATTCGGCTGCTATTTTTGGCTCTACTCATCTGAAAGGGGCTGATATAGAAGTGCCAGATTTGCGTGCTGGCTTTTCTTATTTGATTGCTGCTTTAGCAGCAGAAGGAAAATCACAAGTTAGTGGTATAGAAATTATTGAAAGAGGTTATGAATCTTTTTTTGATAAGCTTTTAGCTTTAGGTGCTGATATTGAATTAATAAAATAATTGTTTTAGTATCAATGACTATATTTTTTTTCTTTCCTTGAATATATAGGGTTTTTGCCTATAAATAAAGGGTAAAAGGGCATTTGTCAGTGTCGTAGATTTAGTAAGATTTAGTAAGTAGTTATCGTAAAATAATCGTAAAAAATGTGATACATTTTAAATATGAAAGGAAAAAATTATGGGTAGACGTTCATTTGGATATATTAGAAAAGTTGGGGAAAAATATTATGCGTCTTATATAGGAAAAAATCAACATCGCTATTATGGCCTATCTTCTTTCACAAAAAAAAATTACTGCCCAAGTTTGGCTAGAGAAAGAAAGGCTATTATTGGAAAGCGGCAATTGGAAAGCTCCTGAAACTAGAAAAGATAAAAAGCAAAAAAATATTTATTTTGTTGATTTTGCAAAAGAGTTTTTAGATAATTTAGAAATTAGGCAAAATACACGCTATAGAAATGAAAAAAATTTTGAGAAGCATATTTTTCCCTTTTTCAAAAATTATAAAATAAGCGATATATCAACGTCCGTTGTGAGAAAATGGTATGATGGCTTGCCAAAAGATAAGCCAAGCGTAAGGAATAATTCATTTAGCATAGTAAAAAGAATTATGGCAAGTGCTAGTGAGCCTGATGATAATGGTAATTCTTTGATAGAAAAAAATCCCTGCCTTTTTAAAATAAAACCGTATCATTCTAAAAAAAATTTGACAGTTTTTTTCAAAAGAACAATTAGATAATTTATATAATGCTATGCCTAAAAAATTGCAATTATCTATATATTTGGCAGGGATTTTAGGGTTGCGAGTGGGGGAAATAGTAGGATTAGCTAGAAAGAATTTTTTGTTATCTCAAAAAAAACTTTGTGTCAGGCATCAGGCTTTGAAAGAAGTAGGCGGCAAAACAGCTTTAGCGCCACTGAAAACTGAAAATTCAAGGCGTGATATTCCTATTCCTGATAGTTTGATGCCTATTATAGAGCAGCATTTAGATATATGGGTTGAACCTGAAGACGACGCAATGGTTTTTACAGGCAAACTTGATAGAATAATGAACGCGGAAAGTTTGAATTTTCAATTCAGAAAAGCAAGGGAAAAAGCAGGTTTACCAAATGCCCGATTTCATCAACTCAGACACACTGCAGCGATCAATATTACAGCAGTTAGCGATATAATAACTACTATGTCTATTTTAGGGCATAGTTCAATGCAGGTAGCAATGGTTTATCAACACGCAGTAGATTCAAGGCGGGTAGACGCTATAAATAAAGCAGTAGACGAAATAGTGAAAGATAAACCTATCGATAATAAAAATACTACTAACTTTGGTGATATGGATGAAAAGGAAAAAGAAAAAGTAAAGCAGTATTTATTAGGTCAGTTGATGAAATTGGGGTGAGAATTTGCAATATAAAATAAAAATGCATGATAATTTTTATAGGTGGCGTAAGAATTTAAAAGATAAGAAAGTTGGAAATAAAATATCTATGTTAGTAAAAGATTTTAGGGCTG
>JAITRN010000036.1 GCA_031288355.1 Candidatus Opitulatrix roisinitermitis
ATATCAGAGGCCTTAGCATATTGTCCGCCGCTAATTGCTGGCTGATGAATCAAAACTCTAGCATTTGGCAGTGCTAAACGTTTGCCTTTTTCTCCGGCCGCTAAAAGCACAGCAGCTGCTGAAGCGGCTTGCCCTAAACAAACTGTTTGTATTTGCGGACGTACATATTGCATTGTGTCATACAAAGCTGTCATAGCAGTAAAAGAACCTCCAGGGGAATTAATATATAAAGTAATATCTCTTTCTGGGTCCAAAGACTCTAAAACTAAAAGCTGAGCCATAATATCATCAGCTGATGCGTCATCAACTTGAATGCCCATAAAAACTATTCTATCTTCAAAAAGCTTTGCATAAGGATCCATTAATTTTGTGCCATAGGGCGTTTTTTCTTCAAACTGAGGTAAAATATAACGGCTCTGAGGGGCTAATTTTTTCGCTCTATTAATAAATTGGCTTTCTTTACTTTCAAAACTCATTTTATACTCCTATTTTAAAATCTTTAGCATTTTCTATAACATGATCTACAAAACCATAATCTTTAGCTCCATCTGCAGTAAACCAATTGTCCAATTCGTTATCCGATAAAATCTGTTTTAAAGTTTTATTAGTTTGTTCAGCAGTAAGTTCTGATAAAACTTTTCTCATATGCAATATGAGTTCAGCTTCAATTCTAACATCTGTGGCAGTTCCTCCTATTCCTCCAGCAGGCTCATGCATCATAATTCGAGAATATTTTGTGGCATACCGCTTGCCTTTTGCGCCAGATGATAGGAGGAACTGCCCCATAGAAGCAGCCAAACCCATAGTTATTGTGCAAACATCTGGTTCAATTAATTGCATAGTGTCATAAATAGCCATTCCGGCAGTTATAGAGCCTCCTGGGGAATTTATAAAAAGCCATATATCTTTTTTAGGATCTTCAGAAGCTAAAAGCATCAATTCAGCGCATATCAAATTAGCGCTATCTTCATTAACTTCAGTGCCTAACCAGACAATCCTTTTTTCTAAAAGTTTTTTATAAATACTTTCCTCTAGCCTAAAAGCTTTTTTTTCATTATTTTCGTCGTGATTTTTTTTAGTATAATTTGCTTTCATATTTTTTGCCTTTTTATTTAATTTGCTTTTTAGGTTGATTTTTTAAATAAGGTTTAATATCAAGTACTTTCCCATCAGTATCTACAACTTTTATAATTTCTAAAACCCGATGAACTGTTTTGCTCTGACCTAACTCTCTTAAAACTCCGCTAATTTGCCCTGTTTGCTCCATAATTTTTAAAAATTGTTCTGGCGGCATATTATAACGCATAGCTAAATTAACCACATAATTGCTAAACTCTTCTTTAGAAATTTTAACATCTAATTTCTCACCTAAAGCATCTAAAATAAAAGAAATTTTAAAATCTTCAAGAATTGAATCATATAATTTTTTCTTATCTGCTTCTTTTACTTCCTGACCTTTTTGTTTCAAACTATCAATATGACGTTTTACAGTATCTTTAATTACAACTTCAGGAACATTAACATTTATTGAATTATTTAGTTTTTCTAAAAATTTTTGAGAAACAGTATCAACTTGTAATCTTTTTTTATCCTCTAAAACCTCTTTTTTTAAATCCTTTTTTAAATCAACTAGTTTACTATGTTCTGAAACCAATTTAGCAAATTCATCATCTAGCGGAGGGAATTCCTGAGTTTTAACTGACAAAACTTCAATATCTATCTTAGCTTTTTTACCAGCCGCTTGGCCTTTATCCAAAACTGTTTCAAAAGTTTTTTTAGAATTTGCTTTTAGTCCTTTCAGCTGATCATCCAAACCTGGAACCATAGTATTTGAACCCACTTGATATGAAATTCCAGAAGCTTGATCTATCAATTTGTCCTCGGCAATGCTTTTCATATTCAAAGAAACATAATCACCAATATCCGCTTTTCTATCTACTGCCTTTAAAGTGGCATAATTATGTTGCATACTTTCAAGTTTTTTCATAATATCATCAGCTGACACCAAAATCTTATCTATTTTTATTTCCAATTCTTTTAAATTAGGTAAATCAATTTTTGGTCTAGTCTCTAAAGTGGCAGTAAAGGATAAATTATAATCTGCCTCTTTAGCTGGATCAGGATATTGAGTTATGTCAATTTTAGGTTCGGTTAAAGGCTTTAAATTATTTTTTTCAACAACATCAAAATAAGCTTTAGAAACAATTTTTTCTAATGCTAAAGATAAAGCATAACCAGCCCCATATTGCTTATCAATAATAGGCTTAGGCACATGACCTTTTCTGAATCCTGGTATTTTAGCCTTTTGAGAAACTTCATCATACTGTTTATCAATTTCGCTTTTCATATCTTTCTTATCCAAAGTAATTGTCAAAGTTTTATTAGTTTCAGAATTATCTTTAACTGATATTTTCATAAAGATAGTCTAGCAAGAAAAGGTAATTTTATAAAGTCTAATAACTCTATTTACACAATCAGCGTAATTTATTTTTGACATTCTCTAACCCTTTTTATCACTTGCTAATCAGTTCCTAAAAGGATTCTTTCGCAAAACCCCATAATTACTTTTTTTTAGGAACGAACTATTCTAAAAATTATTACCAAAGACAATTAAAATTATACAACTGAGATAATATATCTTAATTCAATTAATAAAAGACAATTAACTAAAAACGATTTAACCACTTTTTTCCAGAGCGAACTGTTCCAAAAAATTATTACCAAGAACAATCAAAATTCTGCAACTGAAGTAATATATTTTAATTCAACTAATAAAAGACAATTAACTAAAAACGATTTAACCACTTTTTACAGGAGCGAGCTGCCCCAGCAAATTATTGCCAGGAAAACTAATATTTTCAATGCCAAGAAAAAATATTTTTTGAGTAGTCTGAAAAAATGTGCGTAGTTTATATTAGACAAGCATTTTTTCAGCACAGCGCGTATGTCCGCGCCTGAGGTTGCGCATTATTGCGCATAACCTC
>JAITRN010000064.1 GCA_031288355.1 Candidatus Opitulatrix roisinitermitis
TCAAGAGTTGATATGTTTCCAGATTTTATATTTAGGGTTTTATACCCTAAATATAAAATCATTGGAGATTCAACTTTCCCCATCAAAAAAAATATATTGTCGAAATACTAAAATATTTAATTTAACATTATGGCAATAATTTGTTGGGGCAGTGAGTGTTTTTTTTTTTTGGAAAACTAAAATTATGAGTGAATTGTTTAAAAGTAAAAAAATATGGCCACATAATATCATATTTCCTAAAAAGCAAGCTGTCAAAAAATTTGGCATTCTTGGAATAATATTTCTTTTTGGAATATCGGCCTTTATAAGTGGCTATAATATAAATTCTTATGCTGCTTCTTCAAACGCAGTTTTGCCAATTATTCGAGGAGGCACAAATGCTAACACTGCTAGCGAAGCAGCCGCAAACATTTTAGGCACCAATTTTGATAATTATGAAGGGGTTTTACCATCATCAAAAGGCGGGGCAGGTTTTAATGAAGTAAATCCATCAGCTGATAACACGCTAACTAGTTTACCAAAATTTACTTACAGTATTAGTACCGCAAAACAATGGAAAGTAAATTCCGCTTATATAAGAGTCGGCACTTCTTTATTGACCGGAAATTATGTTAATACTTTAAGCGTACAATCCATTTATATAATTGGGTTTACTGAAGCGCAGAGTGGGACTGGCGTTCCTTTGGAATATATGTTAACTATAAAACCCTGGGCAAACGCAGGGATTACTCCCGAAACTGCGTCAACTTCTGATGTAACCGTTTCAATAAAAAGCTATAGTATAAATTGCAACTCTAATAATTATATAGGTTATTATACGGTTGGTCCTAGTGAATTAGATCCAACAAAAGCTGTCGCTGATGTATGGCTCTGGAAAAGCCAATCTTGGACAACGCCCCCTTCTTTAAACTGGCTTTATTATAATACTTATGCCAATACAATAGCTCAATTTGTGCCCAAAGATAGAGAAACCGATAACAAAACAGATATACCCGAAAGCGCCGTTAAAATATATCCTTATTGCGCCACTTATACATCGCCATCACCAACTCCTGCCCCTACTCCAACTCCAACCGAAACGCCCTAATTTTACAATTTCACAAAAAACAATTACGTTTCTTGTTGATTTAAAATTTTGTTGTATAAAATTTCATAAAATAAAATTCTCTAAATAAATAACTGCCTCAAGATAAGCAATTCCATAAAAAACAAGCAATTGCTCACTTTCAACAAGTTTTCAACAGCTTTTGCGAAAACATATATAAACCCTATTAGACAAGCATTTTTTCAGCACAGCGCGTATGTTCGCGCCTGAGTTTATAGACTAATTTTTCAATTCAACTAATAAAAGATAATTAACTAAAACAATTTAATTACTTTTTTCAGGAGCGAACTGTTTTAAAAATTATTACCAGAGATAATTAGACTTTTAGTATTGAGGCAATATATCTTAATTCAATTAGTGAAAGATAATTAACTAAAAACGATTTAACCACTTTTTTCAGGAGCGAACTACCCCAACAAATTATTACCAAGGACAATTAAAATTCTGCAGCTGAGGCAAAAAATCAATTTTGAAGAGTATGACTCGGCCAAGCGGCCCGGAGCGCTCAAAAAATTGCTATTTTTTGCGAAAGCTGTAGAATTTTTAAATTAACAATCCAGTAATAATTTGTTGGGGCAGTGAGCGTTTTTTTTTTTTTGTAAAAATTTTAATATACGCCTTAGGAATTTTTGAGTTATGAAAGTAGGTAGTTATGTTAAATTTTATAAATAATAAATTTAAAAATAATAAATTTAGGAAAATAAAGGACTTAAATTTAAAAAAGATAGGTTTAACCCTATTTATTTGGGTTTTTTGTGCCACGCTATTTTTAGGTGGATCAAATTTTGCTCAAGGCTCAGCTTCAGGAACTGCTTTACCTATCAGCTTTGGAGGCACAGGAGCCAACACTCAGGCAGGCGCGCTAATCAATTTAGGAATAAACAACACTCTAGATAAAAACTCTGTCAACAGCACATTTCCATCAGCCAAAACGGTCTATGATTATATGAACAAAACAATAAATCCAGGAAATATTTCTATGGATAATATAAACTTTTCTGATTCCATAACAAGTTGGACAGGCGGAGATTTAATTTATAAAGGTTCTGGCTTATCCAGCACAGCGTCTAATAATAAAATAAAAGTTGGAGATAAAGCTTGCACCACTTCTGGACAAGGATACACAAGTAACTCAGCGGCCGGTGACGGCATACCTCAAGTGGGCTGCATTCTGCCTGATTTAGCAGCCGGCACTCACGCTGTAACTATTTCCACAGATGGCGGGACAAGTTATACAATTAATGCAGGAAACGTTATTTATATTCAAACTCCTGCTTTGTCAAATTGCGACACCACCAGTATGCAAACCTTTGGCGCTAATGCTGCTGCTTGCAAGGCTGTTATGGCACAAGGCCAAGTGATTGTTTTAAATGACACTAGAAATAACCAGAAATATCGTGTGAAAAAAATGCCTGACGGCAACATTTCAATGGTCGATAATGGAAAATATAGTTCTATAGACCCCTTATTTTATACTTATTGTTTTTTATCATCACCACCATCAAAAGCTATTACTTGGAGGAACAACAGCCCTGGTAGTTTCACAGGTTGTGGAACGCTAAATGAATGGATCTCACTAAAAAGTACGACCTTTCCAAACGGCTGGTCTTTATTCACAGAAGGGTTAATTAGTCAATTAAAAAATAAGATGTCAACTGCAGCTGCAAACTCAAACGGAAACAGAAATCCTGTTTATAGCATCTCTAATAATCTCTGTGGAAGCAGTAGCAGTAATAGTGTTGCCCCTTGGCTAGGAGTCTATTCAGGCTACTACAGATATGACAGTGACAGCTTCTTCGACCAAGGTAATTCAGGCAGCTATTGGACGTCCAGTTTACATCCCATCACCGGCAACCCTTTTATGTTTACATGTTCTAATACAATAGATAGTGGTTATAAAGAAGGTGTTTATGAGGCTATTCGGCTCGTTCTCTAAGATCTTTATGAATTATTGCATTTATAAATTTAGCTTTCTCTTTTGGCAATCAATAAAAAATAATTAACCAAAACCCCTTAACTACTTTTTGCCGAAGCGAGCTGTCAAAAAATTTGGCATTCTTGGAATAGTATTCCTTTTTGGAGTAAGCGCTTTTATAAGCGGCTACAATATAAATTCTTATGCTGCTTCTTCAAGCGCCGTCACCAGCCCCGCACCAACAGATACCCTTATTCCAACCCCTCAAACAGATAATTGTTCCACGTAGAACATTTTAAAGCCCCCCCTATTAATACATTATTAATACACCTTACAACAAAAATTATTTTTTGTCTTTTGCTAATTTCAATGATAAACTTAATTCATAATAGCGGAACGCCCCCTCGAGTCTTGAAATAACTAGACCGTCAGAAAGGGGGGGATGGTTCCGCTAATTTTTTCTGAAGCCTTATTTTTATAAATTTATCTTTAGCAAAAATCAATAAATTTTTTATTTTATTATTTGGGTTTCTGATGTTATATAAACTAAGTTGCTGTTTTAATTTATCATTTACTTTATAATTTCCCGCTTCGTAAATAAAATTTTCTTTAACAACTCCTTGTTTTCTCGCTTTACGTCTTGCTTCTCGCATCAAATTAGAAATTTTCTTATATTTTGGTGTTGTTCTTTTTATTTCCCATTCCTTGCCTGCAAAATATATATCATTAGTGGGCTTACCTTTACTTTTATCAATAGGTATAAGCGTACCTCTAAAATTTTTATTAACCATATTATTATATGTAAGTATCTCATGGTTTGTTAATTCACTCTTTAATTGTTCAATATTTCGAATATTCTTTTTAGCTTTATCGCTTATTTCTATAAAACTATTTCCGAAACTTCTTTTATACGCCATCTAATATAGTCTATAATTTTTGCTACACTAAATCTATATTTTATTTTTTACTGTTGACCCCCCCCCCTAATCGCTTTTTGTCCTAGCGAACTGATTCCAAAAATTATTACCTGAAAAACTAATATTTTCAATGCCAAGAAAAATTATTTTTTGAGTAGTCTAAAAAAATGTGCGTAGTTTATATTAAACAAGCATTTTTTCAGCACAGTGCGTATGTCCGCGCCTGAGTTTGCGTGTTCTTTTTTCAATTCAATTACAAAAACGCCATTAACTAAAAACAATTTAATTACTTTTTACCTGAGCGAACTGTTTTAAAAATTATTACCTGAAAAACTAATATTTTCAAATTACGCAAGAAAAATTATTTTTTGAGTAGTCTGAAAAAATGTGCGTAGTTTATATTAGACAAGCATTTTTTCAGCACAGTGCGTATGTTCGCGCCTGAGGTCGCGTGTTTTTTTTAATTCAATTAGTGAAAGACAATTAACTAAAACAATTTAATTACTTTTTTCAGGAGCGAACTGCCTCAAAAAATTATTACCAGAGATAATTAGACTTTTAGTATTGAGGCAATATATTTAGTTTTGTGGGGCTTTGAAATTTTTTGCGGTAGTTATACTTAAAGCAAGAAAAATTTCAAGAGTTGATATGTTTCCAGATTTTATATTTAGGGTTTTATACCCTAAAT
>JAITRN010000026.1 GCA_031288355.1 Candidatus Opitulatrix roisinitermitis
GCGACACCACAAGTATGCAAACTTTTGGCGCTAATGCTGCTGCTTGCAAAGCTGCTATGGTACAAGGTCAGGTGATTGTTTTGCCTGATTCACAAAATAACCAAAAATATAGAGTCAAAAAAATGCCGGACGGCAATGTCTGGATGATAGACAATTTTTTTAATAGACATATAAGTTATCAGGCTCCAGTTGAAGTCGGTGATTGCAGGGGGCCTGTTGAAAATCCTGGCAGTTTCACAAATTGTGGGGGGTATTACATTTGGTATACTGTTCAAGAGTTAGATCTTTCAAAGATTTGGTCTTCTGGAAGTTATGAAAATTATACTGGACTAAGCACAAAAATGTTAACTGCGGCAGAAGATTCTGTTGGCAACAGAAATCCTGTTTATGCGTTATCTTCGACGCTTAATTTTGCAACTAGAAATGATTATCCTGCTCCTTGGTTAGGGATTTACGGTGGCGAAACAAGAGGTTATCCTAAATGGTCCGGTATGTACACACATCTTATCTATATCACAAGAGATAATGTAGGTTTTCATTTGTATAATGATCGTGATTATGTTCAAAGTGCAGTGTTAATTAATGAAGTTTATTATCCTATTCGGTTTGCAATTTAGCATTTTAATTTCCCACCAAAGACAAATTTCAGCAAAAACTTTAGCTTTTTTTCTTGATTTACAAAAACATCATTAACTAAAAACCCTTTAACTACTTTTTTCAGGAGCGAGCTGCCCCAACAAATTATTACTAATGATAGTATTTTAAATATGGAGTAAAGTAAAATAAAATAGTTTACTTCAAGCTGCCAATTGCAAAATTGATGAAGTGGCAAACACCAGACACCAGTTCAAACATGCGCAACGCAAATTTTTAAAAATTTTCTGACAGCAAAAAACAACTCAAGATATATACTAGATTAGATGCATTTTTACAATATGATTTTGCAATATATTTTATAAAATATTTAATTTAGTTCTAGCGTTTAGATCAATCAACTAAACAAATTTGTGAATTCTAAGGGATTCGCTGATTAATGAATATATCTTTTATTTGAGAAAACTAGAGGCTTGGTTAGGCGTCTATTCCGGCAACTCCAATAGTTCTGGCGGCTTCAACAATCAGGGCAGCAACGGCGAGTATTGGTCATCTACTGAGAACAGCAGCAGCAACGCTTATGAAATGAACTTCAATTCTAGCAATCTCAATACCCAGAACAACAACAACAAGTCCAACGGTGACGCTGTTCGATCTGTTCTCTAGGTTTTCTAGGGGTTTTATGTTTGTGGGTTGGTGGTTTCCCCTCCTAAGAGTATTTTTTCTGCTTCACTAAGATTAGGTTTCCGATAAGCGTTAGTAGTTTTGCCAAAGAGGCCCGTTAGGGCAGCTTGGCAAAAGTCTACGCAAGGAAAGCAATCTAGTGAAGCAGCCGCGCGAAATTTTGCAAATTCGGGGTTTGTTTATAAATAAAATTCCGGTGATATTATATAAAATATGGAGTAAAGTAAATAGCTTGCTCTGGCCTGTTAACTGCAAAATTGATGAAGTGGCAAACGCTAGATACCAATTCAAACATGCGCGGCGTTGATTATAAAAATCTATTTGACAGCAAAAGCAACTCAAGATATATACTAAATTAGGTATATTTTTTATAATATGTTTTATAATATTTATATTTTATTTCTAATTATATATTTAAACTTAGTTCTAGTGTTTAGCTTAATTAGTTAAATAGATTTTTGAATTCTAAGGGATTTATTAATTAATGAATATATCTTTTATTTGAGGGGGCTCCTTGGTTAGGTGTCTATTCAGGCTACTCCCCTAGTTCTGGCGGCTTCAACTATCAGGGCAGCTACGGCTTCTATTGGTCGTCTACTGAGAACAGCAGCGGCAGCAGCGACGCCCACGATTTGTACTTCAGTTCTAGCGATCTCACTACCCAGCTCTACGCCAGCAAGACCGACGGCCGTGCTGTTCGATCTGTTCTCTAGGTTTTTTAGGGGTTATTGTTTTATGGGTTGGTGGTTTCCCCTCCTAGAGTTGTATAGTTATGCTAAATAAGTTTATATTATAATTATGCTAAATGAGTTTATATTAAAACACTCCGAAATCCTAAATTTAATTTTAAAGAAGTATAAACTTATACTTAATGGTAGAAATTGAAATAAAAAAAGATGAATTATCGCCTAAATCTTCTCAAACTAAAAAAGCGATTCAAACAAAAGAGGTTCAAACAAAAATGGATAAATCTGATTCTAAATTAGCCAAAAAGCTGGATCCTGCAATGGTTAAAAACTCTAATTCTAAATTAGCTAAAGCTAAACAAGCTAAATCTGTTGATTTAAAAACTAGGTCAGATGTAATTCAGTTTGAAGTTAATAATTATAGTTATGTGGTTTTTTATAAAAGCGGAGGGCAATTTTTTAATGCTATTTCACATAGTTGCCTTTTTATGATAAATTTGTTTGGGTCTAAAGCAAAAGTTCATTTTTTAGGAGATAATCTGAAAACTTCTTTGCCCTATATTTCTTACAATAATGCTCAGTTTACTGAACTCAAAAGCGCTTTATCGGAATCAGGATATAAAATAAAAGAACATAAGTTTTGTGTTTATTTTCGCTTAAAAAATTCATCAAATCCTGAACAGATTAAGCTTTGGAAGAAGAGCGAGAGCTTTGCCATAGGGGAAATGGAAAAACTTTATAAACCGCCAGCTGGCTGGTCTAAATTATATACTTTACTTTGTGAGCTAAGCAGCCAAATACTTTTCACATCAAATAAAATGACGCAAGGAGCTAGAATTTTATGTGGTCAAGAATTATTTCAAACAGCATTAGATATGCATAAAAAATATCTTCTTCTGCAAACTGATGAGCGTAACAAAACATCTATACTGTGTGATTTTGGGTTTTTGACATATCAAGTTTCTTATTTGACCCAAGTGGCTTTTAATGCGGGCGTTATAAAAAATATAGGTTCAGTAAATAGAATAGGAAGAACATTAGCCGATATTAGAGCTTGTTTAAATTGATGATGTCTAATTATATAGAAGATTGGCTTAGCGAATTGGCCTTTAAGGCTTATTTAGAGGCTAGAAAGAATAAACGCGGCACTCAAGATGAACAAAGATTTGAAAAAGATGTTCCTGTTAATATTGCTCTTTTGGTGAGAGATATTATAAATAGAACTTATAAGCCTTCTCGAGGAATTGCTTTCATTATTGAAGATCCCGTTAAGAGAGAAATATTTGCTGCACCTTTTAGAGATCGGGTGGTTCATCACATATTGCATAATTTAAACAGCCCTTGGTGGGAAAAGAGATTTATATATGATAATTATAGTTGTAGAGTGGGCAAAGGCACGCTTTTTGGCATAAAGCGTTTGCAACACCATATTATGAGTGTTTCAGAAAATGGACAAAAAGAAGCTTATTGTTTGAAATTGGATTTGCAAGGTTATTTTATGAGTTTATCAAGGGCTAGACTATATGAAAGGGTTCTTTGGGGTTTGGAAAGACAATTTGAGTTAAATAGCAAAGAATTTGCTTTATGTAATTTTTTATGGAAACAAATTATTTTTGATGATCCAACGCAAGGCGTTAACCGAAAAGATAAAATTAGCCTTTGGAAAGATCTTCCTAAAAACAAAAGTCTTTTTCATTCTCCGCCAGGCCATGGAATTGTGATTGGTAATTTAACTTCACAACTTTTAAGCAACATATATTTAGATTTATTAGATAGATTCGCTACATTTGATTTAGGTTTTAAAAATTATGGTCGATATGTTGATGACTTTTATATAGTTCATAAAAATAGGGAAGTTTTAGCTAATTCAATTGACAAATTCGCTAAATTTTTAGATGATTTAGAGTTGGTTTTGCATCCTAAAAAGCGTTATTTACAAGAAGTTTCTAATGGTGTAGATTTTTTAGGAGCTGTGGTTTATCCTTTTAGACTTCAAGTGGGCAAAAGATTAAAGAAAAAGCTGCCAAGAGTTATTCCTTATGCTAATGATGCTCAGCTTATAAGTTATAAAGGCCATACCAAGCATTTTAAAGACAAAAAGTTATGGGCAGTTTTAGAAAAGCAGCGTTATAAAAAATTAGGCGTTGTGAAAGAGGATTATAAAAAATAAGCCCTAAAAGAGGCTTTTTATAAAGGGTTTGAATTATTGAAAAAGATTTCAATTATAAAAAAGCGGTATTATGAATATCATTCATAACACCGCTTATGTATACAAACAATATCATATTGTCTTTGTTTGTCGTTCTTTGCCAAAGACCATAGTGTATTCGTTGCAGTATTAACAGGTTAACATTAAATAAATGTTTTGTGAGGGGAAAAGTGTAGTTTATAATTAGAATGTTATAAATAGCGTTATAATTCAGTTATTTTTGCCAAAAAACTCAATATTTATTATTTGAAAATTTATTTTTGTTATTTAGTTTTAAATGTTTGAATTTGTTTTAAAAAGTTATATAAAGTTTGCGATGTTAAAAAATTTTTTGTTTTCAAATATTTGAGTTATTCTGTTAATAGTGCTCTTTTTTGGAGATGTCTTGTAAATAAAGAAATTTTTTTTGAAAAGAGCAATAACTATCATTTGAAAAATTTTCTCTGTGATTTTCGGTTAAGTACTTTATTGTAAGATATTGAATACTTGATTTGTGAAATTATGGAATTTGCAAAGTGAAATTTGCAAGGGGTGATAGTCCAAAAACTCAATAGTGTATTTATAAATGCCAACTTATAAGACAAGCCTTTATAGGCTATTGTCTTATAGAGTAGCAACCATGTA
>JAITRN010000065.1 GCA_031288355.1 Candidatus Opitulatrix roisinitermitis
AATATTATACTTCCTGTCACATTATCGCTATCAAAATAAGTGACCACCTGAAGAATTAAATTCTGAAAACTATTTTTCCCTATTATTATATCACCATTAATTGTATTATAAGCAAACACATTATATGAATATTTTAGGTTAATAGCAAAATTATCAGGTATTATTATTCCAGAATTTTTAATTTCTGTGGAATATATTAAATTAGACACGTCTTCAGCATTTTTGCCAAAACCGGCTGGAAAAGCTGAAATTGAATCAACTTCTGCTTCATATAAAAAATAGGATATATTTATTCCACTAACGCCAAAACCGGCATTGAAGACTATTTTGCCTAATGGCAAAGGCGGATCATTGGTGTTGTTAAAGTAGCCAAAAAAATACGACATTTTAGTGGTCTTAGAACAAAATTTATCTGGAAAAACTAAATCAGAAGATATTCTTGCAAAATAAAAAGCATATTGAGCATCTAAAGCATTTTTGCCAAAATTTTTGCAAAAATTTATTTTGCCATCAATACGCATAAAATAGAATATATAAGATATATTAGTGGTTCTTGTGCCAAAATTAGTAGGCAAATTCAAATCAAAATTTATTTTAAATTCTGAAAAAGCTGATCTTAGGCTTTCAGTATTAAAAGCATCAAAATTCGAAATATCAAATTTAGTTAAATTAGGATTTTTCAAATTTCTAAAAAGCGCTATAGAACTATCAGGATTGGCTATTACCCCGCCTGCCTGCCCAACTTGAACATTCGTTCCGTCAACACAAGCTAAAACTGCGCCTGGAGTTAAAGCTGGATCTGTTAAATCGACTGGATTTTCACAATTTGGAATAGTGTTAATAAATTCAAAACTAGTTATATCCACTCTCTTTAAACTGGTAGCAAAAAAATTGTCTATATATGCGCCTGATTCAGATTTTATAAAAGGAGACAACCGCATAACATCAGCATATTTTTTTAATAACTGCGCCATCTGTTCACGAGTTATATTCTTTTTAGGCATAAACGTTGTGTCAGTGTATCCTGAAACAATTGACTCATTATAAACCCATTGAATAGCCTTTTTTGCTTCATCAGATAAAGCTTTGCAATCAGCAAACGGCGTGTCAATTTTCGGTATAACAGGCTTTGACGCCAGTCTATACAAAAAAATAGCCATTTGTTCACGAGTGACTTTCTGGCTTGGTCTAAAATGCAAAGCATCAAAACCCGTTGTTATACCGCTATAAAAAGCCCATAATATATGGGGCAGAAAATAATTTTTTTGATCAACATCCACAAAAGGATTCACTAAATTATAAATTTTAGGCAAACCGGCCAAACGGTGCAAAAAGGCCGCCATTTGTTCACGGGTCACACTTTTTTTTGGCTCATATTTTTTTACAGTGAACCCATAAGCTACACCATAAACAAATTGCCAATTAATTGCTCTTTGGGAATCATCAGATAATGAAGATATATCATTGAAAGAATTGTTAGCATTTATGGCATAAAGCTGCTGATAAACGCCTTTTGATTCTGCAAAACTGCTTTGATCTTTTAAAACAGCATAAACCCTAGCTTTTTTGTAAAAATTAGTATTCACGTTTGAAAATGAATAAGAATTTGTTTGGCTAGATAAATTTTTAGCTGATAATACAACAGTATCTAAAGTATTATAGACTTCCACTTTATACAAAACATCAGCTGTGACCGAAAGCTCCCAATTTATTATTAAAACCTTGCCTATTTTAGATAATACTACATTTTTTGGAGCATCTGGCGCCTGTAGACTGTCGGCAAATGACACGCTAGGCGCAAAACCGCCTGATATGCCAAATACTAAACTCAATAATATAAAGAAATTGAATATTCCTTTACTGCTCTTTTTAGCATTTTCCCGATCTCTTCTTGTTCTTTGTTGGTTCTTCATCCTATCCTTTTATTTTCGTTTTCACTCTAATTCTACATTTTTTTATTTTCATATTTAATTCTCGTATTTATTTTTTTGCCACCAACTTTTTTTATATCCTAAAAAGTTTGGAGCCAGATTAGCAGGGAAGGTCAAGCCCTACTTTTTAACCCTTGAAATATTGAAGTAAAACTGAAGGTTCTGGCTCCCAACTGTATCTAAAATACAAAAAATATAGTAAACTGTAAACTTTTTGGATTTTAGGGGTAGCTGCTAGCTCAGCTGCGCAAGCCACCCCCGCAGAGTCGGAAATAGAAGAAGTAACATTTCTAGCTCTGTATAAAGATGAATTGTTAATAGTAATTATGAAATATAAAGATGAGCTATCTTTCATTACTTATTCTTTCCTTTTCTCGTTCTTTCCTTTTAGTTAAAGATGCTCAAAAAACTTTAAACATTCTCTAACTGAATATCAGTCTAGCAGGAAAAAAGATTTTTCAAGTTAGACACACCAAAAATAACAAAATATAACAATTTGTTATAATTGCCTATTCCGCTAAATTATTTAGGGAAGTCTAACTGTCTATAAGCTTCATATAAAGCAATAGCAGCGCTATTAGCTAAATTTATACTTCGAGAATAACTGCGCATAGGAATATAAAGACATTGACTAACAAAGCTATTTTTCCATATTCTCTCAGGCAAACCGCTAGGTTCTGAGCCAAACAATAAATAATCATCAGGGCTATACTGTATATGAGTATATTTTACTTTTGCTTGCGTTCTAAAAGCAAAAATACGGCGTTTAGGACAAGTTGTAAATTCTAAAAAATCGGCAAAACTCTTATGAACTTGCAAATGGGTTAAATCATGATAATCTAAGCCTGATCGCCTAAGTTTTGCATCATCTAAGTCAAAACCAAGTGGTTCAATTAGGTGCAAAACTGAACCCGTGTTAGCGCATAATCTTATAGCTGCTCCTGTATTTCCAGCAATTCTAGGTTCAGCAAAGACTAACTTAGGAATATCGCTAATTGACTTTTTTGAAATCACAATTATTTACAAAATACAATTTTTGAAATTACAATTCTAGCTTTGCAAAAGCGGCTTTAAGAGTATTAGCACTATTATTTAACTGCTCTTCTTCATCAGATGAAAAAGGTATATTAACCCGTGTGTCAACTCCTTTACTCGACAAAATAGAAGGAACAGATAAACATACATCGCTAATTGACAAATAATTTTTCAACCTAGTGGAAACTGGCATAATTCGTTTTTCATCATGCACTATTGCGCTAACTATTTCTGAACAGGATAAAGCAATAGCATAATTTGTTGCGCCTTTGCCTTTAATGACTTTATAACCAGCATTAATAACTTCTTTTTTTATCTCATTTCTAATTTCATCTGTTAGGGGCTCTCTGTTATAAATCTGGCCCCAATTCAAAAGATTTATACCAGCAATTGTGGCAGATGTCCAAAGCGGAATTTCGCTATCTCCATGTTCACCAACCACATAGGCATGAACATTTTTCACACTAACTTTACAAAAATCAGCCACTAGGGTCCTAAGTCTTGACGAATCCAAAACAGTTCCCGAGCCAAACATTTTCTGACAAGTCAGTCCAGTTATTTTTAAAGAATAATAAGTTACTAAATCGACTGGATTCGCCACCATAATATAAATACTATCTGGGGAAAGTTCAACTAATTTTGGCAAAAGACCTTTCATAATATTACAAGTTGCCTGCGCCAAATCGAGTCTAGTTTGACCAACTTTTTGAGTGGCCCCAGCTGTCACAATAATTATGTCTGACTTAGAAGTTGCTAAAATATCATCTGTGCCTACAATATTATTAGTTGGCAAAAATTGAGAACCATGCATCATATCTAATGCCTCAGCTTCAGCCTTTTTTTTATTTATATCATATAAAACTATCTGTCCTGCAAGATCTCTTTGAGCCAAAGCAAAAGCCGTGGTCGCTCCAACTGCTCCTGCGCCGATTATAGCTATTTTCATAAATTTAGTATATCAGATAATCTACTCTGAAATTATATCTGCTAATTGACGTTAATTATTCCTCTTTTTATTTTTGTTTGCAATATTTTGTACACTGATCTGTCAATTCTTGCTTGACTTATAACACCAGATTGAGCCAAATCTAAAAACTCCTGATAAGTTTTATGAAAATCTTTAGGGACTAATAAAATATCGACCCCAGCGTTTAAACAATTTTCCACAATTTCCCTAGGACTATAGTTATCCCAAATAGCTGACATATCCAGCGCGTCTGTTATAATAAGTCCTGAAAATTTCAATTCATTTTGCAAAATATCAGTTAAAATTATTTTGCTCATAGTCGCCGGCAAACCCGATGGATCAACTTTTGGAATTGAAATATGAGCAGTTAACACAAAATCTGCTCCTGCCTTTATACCAGACAAAAAAGGAACAAGTTCAACAGATTTTAATCTATCAATATTAGCTGAAACTGTCGGCAAACCAGTATGGCTATCAGTTGAAGTGTCTCCATGTCCTGGAAAATGTTTTAAAACGGCTGAAATATTTTCTTGCTGCATACATTTTACTTCACTTGCCACCATTTCAGCGACTTGTGAATAATTTGACCCAAAAGAGCGTTCTCCTATAACAGGATTATCAGGATTAGTATTAACATCAGCCACAGGAGCAAAATCTAGATTAAAACCCATTTCTTTCATTTGTTTACCAAACACAGCTCCTACATTACAAGCTTGACTGGAATCCCCGCTATTTCCAATTTCCTGCATATCGGGAAATTGAGCAATTCCGGCATTTTTCAAGCGGTTAACCCTCCCCCCTTCTTGGTCTGTGCCAAGAAAAAGAGGATATTTAGCATTTTTTTGCATACTTATTATAAATTCTTTAACTTGAGTTTTTGATTTTATATTCCCGCCAAAAAGAATTATTCCACCAGGATTATATTTAACTAATTGGGCTAATTCTTCCTTATTAAACGAAATATTTTGATCAGCCGTATTAGAATTAACACCAGCAGAAATTTCCTGACGCAAACCATAAACAATAGCGTCTGTATCCACCATAAACATTTGACCAATTTTATCTTCTAAAGACATCGATTGAAGAATTTTTTTAGCTTTTATTTGATAATCACTTAGCGCGCTTGATAATTCAAAAGATTTTTTTTCATCAATATTAAATTGTCTATTTGAAAAGAAATTTTGATATACAAAAACGCTGCTAACTATCAAAACAGCTGCAACAAAAAAAACCAGCAGAGCCTTTATAACTAAAATTTTTGTAGATTTATTTGATTTTGTAAACTTATTTAATTTGTTCACCACAACTATATTCTACATTATTTCTTATAAAGACTCTGCTTTGGTTATATTAGCTTAGTCCTCTTTTAATTTAACTTCCTTTAACTTTTATATTAGCATTTGTTCCGCCAGTGTCGGATATTAAAAATGCAACCGATCCGGAATTTCGGGCCAAAACAAATTGTCCATTCCAAGTAACATCTTTAAACATATAAGTTTTAGAAGCTTGCGAATTAGTTAAATCAGTTCCAGACCAATCAATAGGCGCCGATAAGGAAGCATTTTGAAACATATAATTCACATTATCAGCACTTTTTGCAAAATCAGCTGGCAATATCAAACCACCTAAAATCTTGGTTTTTTGAAACATATTGCGCATTTCAACAGCTTTTTGACAAAACTTTGCTGGCAAATTAAACCCAACAGGGAGAGTCGCTTCAAAAAACATCCAGCTGCTTTTCACAACAGACTGGCCAAAATCATTTGGCAAAACGAAACCGCTTGGAATAAAAGTACTTTGAAACATATTTGCCATATGAGTAGCATTTTGTCCAAATTTTTCTGGCAAAACGAAACCGTCTGGAATAACTGCGGAAGAAAAAGCGTAATTTAATATCGTAGCATTTTGTCCAAAGCCCGCTGGCAGACTAAAATTGATAGGCAATCTAGTGCCTTCAAAAATATCAGACATTCCAACAGCTAGACTGCCAAAATCTTTAGGCAAAATAAACCCATTAGGTAATTTAGTTCTTCTAAAAAGGCTGCCTATCTCTTCAGCTTTCTGGCCAAAAGTTTTTGGCAAAGTAAGGCTATCAGGAACTGTTGCAAAAGAAAATAACGCGCTAATAGATTGCGCATTTGAACCAAAATCATTTGGCAGCACAAAACCATCTGGCAAAACTACATAAGCAAACAAAGCCTCTAAATTATCGTTTTTTCCTAAACTTTCTGGCACTGTCAAAAAGCTGGCTGGCACTGTGGAGTGTTGAAATAAACCTACCACTTTTGTGCCGTTTTGACCAAAACCATTAGGCAAAATTATATTACCCGAAATTTTAGCATATTGAAATAAGCCCGACATATCCATACCAAATTTTGTGCCAAAGCCCTCCAAAAATATTATATTTCCAAAAATTTTAGAATTTTGAAACATATAAGCTGTGCTCATGCCATTTTGACCAAAATCAGCTGGAAAAGTTATATCACCATATATTTCCGTATCTAGGAAATGATAATATGACCCGCCGACAGCGTTAGCCAAAAAACCCTTAGGAAATACTATATTGCCTTTAATAGTAGAAAATGCAAACATCTGATAGGCGCTGGCACAATTAGCTAGAAAATATTCTGGAAAATGCAAATTGCCGTTTATTTTTGCTCCGTCAAATAACTGCCCTCTTACAACATTTTCTAACGTACCCAGAAAAGTTATATCTGCGTTAATTGTAGCCTGATTAAAAAGACCATGAATTTCAGTAAATTTTTGGCCAAAATATTTTGAAAAAACTAACGGTGAATTAATTGTTGCGCTGCGAAACATATTAATATTATTAGTAGCATTTTTGGCAAGTTTAGCTGGTATTTTAAAATCTTTTGGCAAATTTGCGCTCTGAAACATAAATGCTAAGTTATCTGCATTTTCTCCAAAATCATCCGGCAAAACAAAAGATCCTTTAACTGTTGTTAAACTAAACATACTTTCCATATTAAAAGCATTTTTAGCAAATTCAGCTGGCAAAATTAGATTATTCAAAATATCAGTAGCAAACATATGTTTTGTACCTTTTGTATAAGTGGCATCAAAATATTTTAAATCTAAATCCACACCAGCGGGATTTGACAAATTATAAAATAAGGAACAAGAATCAAAAGGGTTAGCAATCACGCCGCCCGCTTGCCCAACCACCATTTGTCCTCCATCCACACAGGCCAAAATATTACGTGAATTATTATAAGATACATCCATCGGATTATCGCAAACTGGCAATACGTCAATAAACTTAATAGATGTTATAGAAGGTCTAACAACTGATGTATTTAAAAATTTATCAGACGTTTTGTTTTCTTGCAAAAAAGAAATTGTTGAAAAAAGCTTAGAAACTCTATGCATAATTTTTGCCATTTGATAACGGCTTAAATTACTAGAGGCTCTATAATTGCCATCCTCATAGCCTGAAACAATTGCTTCTTTTAAAAGCCAAGCAACAGCAATTCTTTCCTCAGCAGTTGTCAGATTTTTAGCATCTTTTATCTTTGCTAAATTTTGTTTTATATCGTCTTCTGACATAGCGGGAAAAGCTGCATATCTATAAATTTCCAAAGCAACTTGACTTCGCGTTATAGTTTTATTACCTTGAAAAATCTTTGTTCCAGCAGCTGTGCAAGCAAAGTAAGGAATGTGTTTATCATCGCAGTCATAGCCTTGCAAAATATTGCGGCTAGTCGCCCATATAATAGCAGCTTTATGATCATTATCAACTAAATCTGTAAATGGGCTATTCCAAACCTTCGCTGATGGATTGCCCGCCAAGCGATAAATAAGTGACGCCATTTGCTCACGAGTGACTCCTTTTGCAGGTCTATATTTTCCGTCGGCATAACCTTTAGCAATACCATAGGTGGCAACCCAATTAATATATTTCTGATTTTCAGGAGAAATATATGAAATATCTGTAAAATTAGGTTTTTTGCCAGGATCTAAAAATATACTAACAGGTTCTTTGCTATTTGAACTAACGCTATTGCAATTTGTGCTATCAAAACAAATTTGAGCTGTATAAAGCCCTGTTGAAATATTTTCAAAAGTGTATTCTCTGGCATCGCCTGGAATATTATCTTTAACATAAACTCTTTTTGTATAAATATTATTCAAAACTAGCTCAGCGTTTTTAGGTGTTGCATTACTAGCAGGCGACCAATTTGCTTTAATAGAATTTTTTCCTATTTTTGATATTGATATAGAAGCTGGCGCCCCAGGTGCAGCTGAAGCCCTAGCTGATGTAGAAAAAAATAAATATGAGGTAATTAAACCTAAAATTATTATTAAGCCAGCTACTGCTATAGGTAAAATAATAAATTTTCTGACGGCAAATTTAGAAAATATATTATTTCTTAAAATGCCAAAATTAAATTTATTAGCGTGTTTTCCTCTATTTTTATTTAAATATCTATTTTTTTGTTTTGTGTTTTCCATGTGTATTATATACCCCCTCTTGTTCTTTATTTTGTTTATATTATTCTTGTTATCCACAAATTTAAAATTAATCATATTTAATTTTTGATTTGATTTAGTAGCTTTTTATAAACCGGTTGTTACTTTATTAAGTGCACTTTTAATAAAACACATAACTAGGTTACTCTAAAACTACCTAAAACTCACTGGAAAAAATGAGTCTTATATTCCCAGCATACATTGCTTTTATAAAATTTCAAAAATATTTAACAAATAAATTGAATAGCAATATTTACTTTTGCAAAATTGCTCTTATTTTTTCTAAACGAATTTTTATTCTTTTTTCATCACCGGCATCTTTTGGATTATAATAAATTTCATTTTTCAAAGCATCAGGCAAATATTGTTGACTAGCTATATCAAAAGGCATATCATGAGCATAAATATAGCCTTTACCGTGTCCATAGAATTTTGCCCCTTTATAATGCGCGTCACGCAAATGGGCTGGAACTCGGCCAATATTTTTGTTATCTATATCTGACAAGGCCTCTTCAATAGCTAGATAAACAGCATTTGACTTAGGGGCTGTGGCAATATAAACCACTGCTTGAGCTAAGGGGATTCTAGCTTCCGGCAAGCCAATTAACTGCACAGCCTGAGCAGCCGAAATAGCAATATTTA
>JAITRN010000073.1 GCA_031288355.1 Candidatus Opitulatrix roisinitermitis
ATCCGCAGCCAGATAATGTGCCAGGAGCTTCAGTCCAAAGAAGACCTGAAGAAGTGCAATAGGATTGAGAACTAGGGTCGGCATTTCTATTTGCAGCGTTGATGGCGGACAAAGTGTAATTAGAAGATATATTGGTGTTAGCGGGAGTTAGCGCGGTTGAAGAAGTTGTGGAGCCTAATTTTAGATTGTCAATCATCCAAACGTTGCCGTCAGGCATTTTCTTGATTCTATATTTTTGGTTATTTCTAGTGTCATTTAAAACAATCACTTGTCCTTGTTTCATAGCGGCCTTGCAAGCTGTGGCCCCAGCCCCAAAAGTTTGCATACTAGTTGTATCGCAGCCTGTCAGGCTAGGAGTTCGTTGATAGACGATTTGGCCGTAAGTGGAATAATTAGTTCCGCCGTTGGTTGATATTTCAACATTATGGGCCCCTTCTGATAATTTTGGCAAAACACAGCCGATTTGCGGTACATTGTCATTAGCTGCTGAGTTGCTGGTGTAGCCTTGGCCAGTGGTGATACAATTAACTCCGCCAACTTTTATTTTATTGTTGGCAGCTACGGAATTTAAATTCTTTTTTTTGATTATTAAATCTCCGCCAGACCAATTGGTTAGCGATAATGCAAAATTAATATTGTCCATTGAGATATATTGAGATAAAGCTTTTTTTATATAGTCATAAACTGCTTTGGCGTTAGGAAAAGTTAGGTTTGTGGAGTTTTCGTCGATAATATTATTTATACCTAAATTTGTTAGAGCCAGAGTTTGTGTTTTAGCGCCGGTTCCTCCAAAACTGATAGGCAAAGGGTTTTGGGAGGTGCTTCCTGTTGCTAAAAGTGAACCAGTCAAAAAAGAAGTAATAGCAAAAAGGCAAATAGCTCCTAAAACTCCTATTTTTTTGTAATTTAAAGGCGAAAATTTAGTTTTTATAAATTTGTTGTTTTTAAATAAAAAATTTAAATAATTTTTGATTTTAAATAATCTGTTCATAATATTCTTGTTCTTTCTACAATATTTGAAATCTATAATATTCTTACTCTTATAGTTTCTCATAGAATTATAATTTTTAGATTATTTGAGTATCTATTTAACTGAGATATTATAGTTTTGGAAGCAAAATAAAATGCTATACCAGCATATTAAAGTTATGAATTTAAATAATTGAAAAGACTATAGTTCGCCGTTTTTAATATAGACAATACCTTGATAGTAAATAGAGTCTAAGTTATCTATTTTTGTCCAATTTATTCCATCATAACTATAAATTATATTATTGCCGCCAACCGCCACAAATTTATTCGCTCCATAAGTGACATTATTCCAATTAGTCAAAGCGGGCAATTGAGTAACTGTCCAATTTATTCCATCAGAAGAATAAAAACCCTCATCTGACTGAAATCCTACTCCAACATACATTTTCATTGTTTTTGAATAAGTTAACCCGTGAAGCATGCTAGAAAAAGCAGAAAATGCTAAAGTCCAATTTAGTCCATCATAGCTATATAAAATTTGACTTTTTCCGCCAACGATGAATTTTCCTGCGCCATAAGTAACCGCTCGAAAACCGGTTCCACCAGAAAAAGCTACTGTCCAATTTGTTAAATCTTGAGAGACCGCAATTTGGCTATCTCCAACAACAACCCATTTATTATTAGCATAAATAAGATTATATGTAGGGGTTATGCCAACATTTATCATTGAGCTCCAATTTATCCCATCATCAGAAGTTATAATTTCTCCCATATTTGTCATAGCAGAAAACTTATTTTGGCCCCAGGCTATTGAAGTCATATAATCTGAAGCTAGTCCACTAGGAATTTCAGCTTTGTTCCAATTAATTGCGTCATTTGAATATATAATTACACCTTTTTCGCCAACTGCCACAAATCTTTTATTACCGCCAAAAACTATGTTTCTCAATACGGTTATATCGGAATTTTCATAAGTTTTTTCAAAAGCGAATTTGTTGTTAGATACATATACTCTGCTAGTGGCTGTAACGACAAATTCTCCAGGCGATATTGCTTCTTCGATAAAATCATAAACCGCTTTTGACGATGGAAATTCGTTGTCGGTGCTGTTGTAACTTATAGAATCTGTTAGACCCAAATTTTTTTGAGCGCTTTCCACACTGTTAGCATCAGTGCCGCCTTTTGCAATGTTTAAAGCAGATTTAGCTGAAGCATTTGAAACGGCCGGAGTGTTTATAAAACATATACTTCCAAATATGAGGACTATTCCTAAGATTCCTATTTTTTTTTAATTTTAGAAATTTTATAATAGAACCCATAATTCTAGTTTTCCAAAAAAAAAACATTCACTGCCCTAACAAATATATTACTAGATTGTTAAATTAAATATTTTCTCTAACCGACAATATATTTTTCCGAAATTGCCGTAAACCGTTCTGCAAAGCCTAATTTCTCAGAAGATAAATCTCCTGAAAAATTAGTCCGCAGTCCCACTCACTTTTGAAATTTTTTTTGCTATAAAATAAGCTACCGCAAAAATTTTCAAAACAATTTCTTGAAAAGCATATTGACGGTTTTCTAAAATATTAATTGTTCTTGGTAATAATTTGTTGAGGCAGCTCGCTCCTGAAAAAAGTAATTAAATTGTTTTTAGTTAATGACGTTTTTTGTAAATTAGGGGAATGCCAAAGTTTTTGCTGAAACTTGTTTTTATCAAGAATTATTTTCGGTAAGGGGAAACCACCAACCCATAAACATAAAATCCCTATAAAACCTAAAGAACAGATCGAACAGCACGGCCGTAGGACTTGTATTCGTGGCTCTGGGTATCGAGGCTGCTAGAATCGAAGTGCAAGACGTATGCGGAGTCAATAGTGACGGGCATATCATTGGTAGACGACCAATACCAGCCGCTGATACCCTGGTGGTAGAACTGGTTATTGATAAAACCGTGCCAGCCTGAATAGACTCCTAACCATGGAGCAGGATTGTCTGTTCCCCCTTCTCCAAAATTCCTATAATTAGAGATGCTATAAACAGGGTTTCTATTACTATTAGAATTTGCTGCCACAGCTAGCATTTTATCATTTAGTTCATCAGCTGATTTTGTACCAACCTTTGGACCTAAACCCCAGCCCTTAGCTGAAATAGAATAACCTGAATCTGAAGATGTCTCAGCTGCGGCTACAGACCATCTATATAAATATCCGCAGCCTGTAGTGTTTCCCGGGTTATGAATGTGAACAAGACCTGTGGATGAGCAATATGCCTTTTCGCCAGGGTCTGCGTTGTTATTTGTTGTGTCGATGGCTGGCAAAGTGTAATTTTCTGTTATATTGGTGTTAGCGGGGGTTAGCGCGGTTGTGCTAGTTGTGGAGCCTAATTTTAGATTATCTATCATCCAAACATTGCCGTCAGGCATTTTTTTGACACGATATTTTTGACCATTGGGGTTGTCACTATTTCCGCGAGGGTCATTCAGGACAATTACCTGGCCTTGCTGCATAGCAGCTTTGCAAGCAGCGGCGTCAGCACCAAAAGTTTGCATACTAGTTGTATCGCAATTTGATAATTTAGCATTTTCTTGATAAACTACATTTCCTGCATTAATTGTATAAGTCGAGCCACCATTGATAGAAATGGCCACAGCGTGGGTGCCAGCTGCTAAATTAGGCAAAACACAGCCTACTTGAGGTATACTGTCTCCTGCGGCTGAATTACTAATATAGCCTTGTCCGGAGGTTGTGCAGGCTTTGTCGCCAACTTTTATTTTATTATTAGCTGCTGTGGTAGATAGGCCAGAGCCTTTATAAATCAAATCTCCGCCGGTCCAGCTGCAAATAGTGTTATAAAAATTAGTGTTGTC
>JAITRN010000098.1 GCA_031288355.1 Candidatus Opitulatrix roisinitermitis
ATGCGATTTTATGGTTATGCAGATAGCCAATGGTCAGATTCGGCAGCTAGAAGATATGCTCATGATGCAGGCGATCTTTTAGATTTATTGCATATTTTAGCGCGATCAGACTGCACCACAGGCAAAGCTCATTTAAAGAAAAAATTGAATTTAGCATATGATGATTTAGAAAAAAGAATTAAACGATTAAAGAACGAGGAAGAAATTAAAAAGATTAGGCCCTCTCTTGATGGAAATGAAATTATGCAAATTTTAAAAATAAGTGAGGGGGCTGAGGTCGGTAAGGCTTATAAATATATGCTTGATTATCGTTTTGAAAATGGTGAAATAGACAAAGCCGCCGCTAAAAAAGTTTTGCTTAATTGGTGGAACCAAAAATAGTGTTTTGCTAAAATTCGTAATTTAGAAATAAAATTCTAAAATAACAATTTAATTAAATTTTTTTTATTTTTTATTTATTTAAAAAAATTTCATCTATTCTGATTCATATAGATAACGTGCTGGAGGCACATATAAAGGTGTGAGTCAATCTATAAAAAGAAGGGCAAGGAAATTATGAAATATTTGAAACGACTGTTTTGTTTGGGGTTTTTGAAATCTGGGTTTAGGGAATTTACTTTTAAAAATAAAATTAAAAATAAAATAGTATTTGCTTTATTGTGTTTATTTATTTTAACTTTTATTTTTATTTTTATTAGTTCTTTTGCTCGCGCCAGTGCTAATACCAATATTCAAGAGTCGGTTAATTTAACTGTAAATAAAGTTGGCAAAAATAATATTCAGGCAAAATGGGAGATACCATCAGATATTGATGTAAAAACTGCTGAATTAATATTAAATAATAATTTTTCTAGAAGAGTATATGTAAAAGGTGATATTTCTGGAACCGAAAAAAATTGGACTTTTAATAATGTTTCGGCAGGTATTTACACGGCTCAAATATGCTTTAATGGCTCAGACTGCAATAGCGCAAGCTCTGATGAGAATTTGCCGGTCAATATTTATATAGAGGCAGTTAAAAATCTCCAATTTAATGATATAGATGAATTGCCGGTCGATTGTCAAGATCAAATTAATTGGATAGCCAATTATGGAATAACAACTGGTTATCAGAATGGCGGATATTATCCAAATAGAAAGGTTAGTCGTGAACAAATGGCTTCATTTATTTATCGCTTGGCGGGCAAGCCATCTGTGGACAATATCAAAAATCCTTTTACAGATTTAGCTAATAATGAACATGAAGCTAGTGTTTTATGGGCAGTTTCTAGAGGGGTAATTCAGGGATATGATTGCACAGCCAAAGGCAAACCATATAAAGCATGTGTTAAAGGCGGGACGAAAATTTTTCAAGGGGGTAAAACTATAAGTCGCTCCCAATTAGCTCTGGAAATTTTTCGCTATGCTGGTTCTCCCTTTATTAGCGATAGCGTAAGAGAAAAGTTTTTATCTAAAATATCTGATATCGGAGGGTTAGGCAATCAAGAAAAAAAGGATGCTGTAATTTGGCTATTAGAGGAATCTATTATTTCTGGTTATGAGGATGGAAAATATCGACCATATAATACTGTTTCCCGTTCGCAAATGGCAAAATTTATGAAATATTCATCGCAGGATTTAGTGGTTGTCCCGTTTTTGCAGGCGGAGATTTCCAACCCAACTAATTTTTTGAATATTAATTTAGCTAGAAAAAATATAACGAAAATTCAGTTTAGCAATTATTTGCCTAGTTGCAAAAGCCCAATAGATGTTTCTTATGGCGCAACAAAAGAAATTTTAGCTTGTGTAAATGTAAACACTAATGAAGTTGTTATTGGGCAAATAGGAGGTGTTTTAGCGAATCCGAAAAACAATCAATATCTTTTTTCTAATTTCAGTAAAACTAATCTTTCGACATTAGATATTGAATATTTTAATACGGGTTTTACTAAATCGACCGCCTTTATGTTTTATAATTCTGGAAAAATTAATATTATTAATTATCCGAAAAATTTTGTAAACACCTCTAAGGATTTGAGTTCAATGTATGAAAAAGCAATGCTACCAGCTGATTTGAACTTTCCAAAATTTACAAGTTTAGATATATCGAATATGACCAATATGTTTAAAGAAGCAATTTTGCAAGATGATTTGACTTGGTTTGATTTTGATTATTTAAATAAATTGAATGCTGATAAAACTGATATGTTTAAAAATCTTTCTTGGAAAAAATATTATATTTGGGTGGAAGATTTTGACACACAAAGTTTTTTAACGTCAAATACTGGAGCGTTAACTACTAATATAAGAATTAGATCACAGGTTTTTTTGCCCAAAGAAAATGAAAAACCTGCAACTTTTTTGAATACTAATTTACAGCGTTCTCAAATTACTAAAATTTCTTTTATTAATACTTTGCCAACTTGTGATAATCCTTTAAATATTTCTCCATATAAATGGAGCAAAATTTTAATTTGCGCTAACGCAGGCGAATTAATAATAGGGCAGTCAGGCGGTGTTATAGCCAACGAAGACAGTCAATATTTATTTGCTAATCTGAATTCAGCAAATGGGGTTGTACTTGATTTGAAATATTTAAATACGTCGCAAAGCAGGTCTTTTACTGGCATGTTTGGCAAATCTAGAATTTCTAGTTTATTATCATGGCCAGAAGGCTTTGGACAGGGAAATGTTTATATGAATCAAATGTTTTCTGAAACGGTTTTGACATCAAGTCCTGCTTTGCCGAATGATTTCGGCAGTAAAGCAGAATATTTATCCTATATGTTTGATGGCGCCACAATTCCACAAGATTTTGTTTTGCCAGCTAATTTTGGAATTTCGGCAAGAGACTTGCACGGAATTTTCAGGAAAGTAAAATTGCCTGTTAGCTTCACTTTGCCAGCTAATTTTGGGCAAATTACAGGAGATATGGGAGGTATGTTTAAAGAAGCTACTATTCCACATGGTTTTGTTTTTCCCGAAAATTTTGGCCAAAACACATATACTACACTTGAAATGTTTCAAAATGCAATTTTGTCAGATGATTTTTCTCTGCCGGCCAATTTTGCTCAAACTAGTGAAAATACTTCTTATATGTTTTATGGGACGACTTTGCCTAAAGGGATTGTTTTCCCAGAAAAATTTGCTGAAAAGACTGAATATATGAAGTATATGTTTTATTCAGCAAATTTTTCTGGTTCGGCCACTTTTCAGGGAGATTTTGCAAAAACCGTTAGAGATGCAAGTTATATGTTTGCTAATGCTAAATTGAATGGCGATATTAATTGGGCAAGAGCTAATTTTGCAGGCAAAACATCTCTTGCTAGAAAAGCTATGTTTGAGAATACTAATTGGAATAATTCTTTTATCTGGGTTGCAAATGCTGGGACCCAAGCAATTTTGTCAGACAGCACTGGCGCTGCTGCAAATAATTTTAAAATAGTTGTTCTGCGAAAAGAAGCTAAAAGAAATAGCGGCGCATAACCTAAAATATAGTGTTAGTCACTTGATAATTTTTGAAGAAAAATAATAAATAGACGAATTTATAGAAAAAATGTTTGATTTATTTGTATATAAAAAAATACTCTGATAAACTAAAAATGTAGCATAATCAAAAGGTCATAATTTTTGTGCTCAGTTTGATAGCAAAGTAATTTACTTCAATGATAAAGGAGATAAAAATATGGCAAAGGCCGAATATACAAGAAATAAGCCACATGTGAATATAGGTACAATTGGGCACGTGGATCATGGTAAGACAACTCTTACAGCAGCAATTTCAAAAGTGTTGCATGATAAATACCCTGATTTGAATCCAGTATTTGCATTTGACGATATTGATAAAGCCCCTGAAGAAAAACAAAGAGGCATCACTATTAATATCGCCCATATTGAGTATGAGACCGAAAAAAGACATTATGCTCACGTTGATGCACCTGGTCACGCAGATTATATTAAAAATATGATCACAGGAGCTGCTCAAATGGATGGCGCTATATTGGTTGTAGCTGCGACTGATGGCCCTATGGCCCAAACTAGAGAGCATGTTTTGTTAGCTCGTCAGGTTGGGGTTCCAACTCTTTTGGTGGCATTAAACAAATCTGATATGGTGCAAGATGAAGAACTTTTGGAATTAGTGGAAATGGAAATTCGCGAACTTTTAACAGCTCAAGGATTTGATGGAGATAAAGCTCCTATAATTCGTGTTTCTGCTTTGAAAGCTCTTGAGGGCGATGCTGAATGGACTAAAAAAATTGAAGAACTCATGGACGTTGTTGATGAATATATTCCTGAGCCAACTCGTGAATTAGATAAACCGTTTTTGATGCCTATTGAAGATGTTTTTACAATCACTGGCCGTGGAACAGTTGTTACGGGTCGTGTTGAAAGAGGCAAATTATCTGTTAACTCTGAGGTTGAAATAGTTGGTATTCGTCCAACTCAAAAGACTACTGTCACAGGTATTGAAACATTTCATAAAAATATGCAAGAAGCTCAAGCTGGCGACAACACAGGTTTATTGCTTAGAGGCACCGCTCGTGAAGATGTTGAGCGTGGTCAAGTTATAGCAGTTCCTGGTTCTGTGACTCCGCACACTCAATTTGAAGCTCAAGTTTATGTTTTGAAAAAAGAAGAAGGTGGACGTCATAATCCTTTTTTCTCAAATTATAGACCACAATTTTATTTTAGAACAACTGATGTAACAGGTGTTATAACTTTGCCAGAAGGCACTGAAATGGTTATGCCTGGAGATAATACTGAAATGAAAGTTGAACTTATTCAAGCTATTGCTATGGAAGAAGGCCAAGGTTTTGCTATTCGTGAAGGCGGCAAAACAGTTGGTTCTGGACGTGTCACAAAAGTCATTAAATAGGAAATCTATATAACAATATATGGGTTCTGTAATAAAAAAGCGCCGCAAGCGTATGAGTAAAAAGAAGCATAAAAAACTTCTGAGAAAAACTCGTCATCAAAGGCGCAAATAATTAGGTTTCCCACTGGGTATCCCACCTCCAGCCTAGTGGGATTTTTCTTTTAAGAAGCCTTTTTTGGGGTTTGAATACTATTATAATATATTTAATATAATGAAAGTAACAGTTCGTGTTCCCGCTAAAATAAATCGTTATTTAAAAATTCGCGGTATTAAAAATGACAAACATCTTATAGAAACAAATTTTCAGGCTATTTCAATTTATGACATTTTGATATGTGAAAAAATTTCTGGAAATAATCAATTAGTTTTACAAGGTTTATCGGCTGAGCAAACCCCAAAAGGTAAAGATAATTTGATTTTTCGAGCCTTAAAAGTCCTAAATGCGAAAAATGGATATAAAATTAGTTTAAAAAAGAATATTCCTATATCTGCTGGTTTAGCTGGAGGCAGTGCTGATGCAGCTGGAGTTTTATTAGCTTTAGAAAAAATAGATAAAAAGTTTTTTGATGATGAGATGTGTGCTCAAATTGGGTCAGACGTGAAATTTGCTACTGTGGGAGGTAATAAACACGGAACACATTTTGGCGATATTTTGCAAGAGGAAAAAAGTATTTTACCTAAGTGTTCGCATTTTGTGATAGGGGTGCAAGATTTTGGATTACGAACTCCTGAAATCTACAGTCTTTATGATGAAATAGGAGGAGTTGATGATCCATTAGGAAATGATTTACAGCCAGCTGCTTTTCTAAAAGCGCCTTTTATAGAAGAAGTTTTAAATTCGGCTAAAAATTTTGGTGCTCAAAGAGCTTATATATCAGGCTCGGGTCCAACAGCGGTTGCTGAAGTTCAAAGTTATAAGCAAGCTCAAGAAATTGTTGCTAATTGGGAAGCTAAAAATTTAGTTGCAAGATCTATAATTGTTGAGAATAAATTAGTTTTTCCTGAGTGGATGAATTAATTTTTTAAATCTTTGTTATGATAAACTTATATTGTTATTTCCCCGTGGTGTAATAGGCAGCACTCCGGCTTTTGGTGCCGTCAGTCGAGGTTCGAGTCCTTGCGGGGAAGCGTGCTTGAAAATGCTGTTGACAACGTTATAATTTTGGCTGCTGGTCAAGGTACACGTATGAAATCAAAAACTCCGAAAGTTTTGCACAAATTGTGTGGCAAGGAAATAATTTTGTGGCTTTTAGAGAGCGTAAATCAAATTAATCCAAAAAAAATTATTGTCGTTTTGCAGCATGAAGCAAAAACTATACAAAAATTCATTGAAACAGAATTTATTAAAAAAAATAAAGGAAACATTTCAGCTGATATAAAATTTGTTATGCAGTCTGATATTTATGGTACAGGACAAGCTGTTAAAGACGGCTTGCAGGCAATTGGGCCCTCTCAAAATTCAAGAGTTTCGCAAAATTCAAAAAAATTTGCTGCGTCAGACAATGTTTTAATTGTTCCAGGAGACACCCCTTTGCTTTCGCCTGAGACTTTAAAGAAAATGTTTTCTAAACATTTATTAGGTGGATCGTCAGCAACAATTTTAACAGCTTATATAAATAATCCCAAAGGTTTTGGCAGAATTATTAAAGATAGTGATAATGAAAATAAAATTGTTAAAATCGTTGAAGAAGCGGATGCAGAAAATTGGCAAAGAGAAATTCAAGAAGTTAATACTTCGGTTTATATTTTTCAAATAGAACATTTAACTAAATATATAAATAAAATTGAATCGAATAATGCAAAAGGCGAGCTATATTTAACAGACGTTATAGAATATATGGCTAAGAATTTAGCAGTTTCATCAGTGGAGGCACAAAATATTTATGAAGTTTTAGGAATGAATGACAGGGTTCAGCTGGCTGAATTGACCGAATATCAATATAAAAAAATTGCTGAACAAAATATGTTGAACGGTGTGACAATTATAGACCCAAAAACTACTTATATAGATTCTGATGTTGAAATAGGTAAAGATACAATTATTTTGCCTGGATGTATTATAAAGGGACCCGCTCAGATAGGCGAAAATTGCACTATTGGACCTTATTCATATATTAGGCCTAAAACGGTTTTGAGCAAGAACGCCAAAATAGGCTCATTTGTGGAAACAAAAAATGCTAAAATAGAGGCGAATTCTAAAGTTCCACATTTATCTTATGTGGGCGATGCCGAAGTTGGTTCTAATACAAATATTGGAGCAGGCACAATTTTTGCTAATTATGACGGCGAAAATAAACATTTTACA